>JBFFNX010000008.1:0-33251 GCA_041562995.1 Desulfurivibrionaceae bacterium | reverse complement strand
GGGCAATCCCTTTGCCATGCCCATAGAGAATCTGGCCGGCGAAATTGAAATCCATGATGTTTCCGACCGGGTCATGAGGAACTTCAAGCGGATGGGCTTCGGCTGTCATATCGCCGTTGGCGGCGATGGCAGCCTGGAGATCGCCCACCGTTTTGCCACTGAAAAAGGTATGCCGGTTATCGGCGTGCCCAAGACCATTGACAATGACCTGGAGGCCACCCTGCTCACCTTTGGTTTTGATACGGCGGTATCGACCGCCACCGAGGCTCTAGACAAGCTGCATTCCACCGCGAAATCCCACGACCGGGTAATGGTGGTGGAGGTCATGGGCCGGGATTCGGGCTGGATAGCCATGAACTCCGGAATCTCCGGCGGCGCCGATATTATCCTGATCCCGGAGATCCCCTTTGACATGGATGAGGTTTGCAAGAAACTTGACGATAATGAGCTGCATGGCAAGGACTACGCCATTGTCGTGGTGGCCGAAGGGGCCAAGGCCCGAGACCATGAGGTTATCCACAAGGGTGATGGTGAAATCGGCAGGGCGGAAAAGGTTCTTGGCGGTATCGGTGAGTGGGTTGCCAAAGAGATCAAGGCCCGTACCGGCAAGGACACCCGTTCTCTGGTCCTGGGCCATCTCCAGCGCGGCGGCTCACCAACCACCTTTGACAGGTTGCTGGCCCTGCGTTTTGGCGCCATGGCCGTCCGCCTCGCCGAAGAAGGCAAGTTTGACCATATGGTCGCCCTGGCCGGTGACGCCATGACATCGGTGCCCCTGGCCGAGGCAATAAAGAAAAGAAAACAGGTGCCGCCGGATGGCAATCGGGTAAGGACAGCGCGGGAGATCGGCATCTGCATGGGTGAGGCCGGTGAGCTGGAGGCCACCGATCAAAAGGCGAAAGGCTGCGCCTACTAGGACCCCTTTCGGATGCCTTTAGGGGTATTTTTAATCCTTCTTGCTGTCCTGGTGGATGGTTTCCATATACTCATCCCATTCGTAGGGCAGCAGGTTTTTCTTTTTATTATTGCACTCCTTACAGGCGGCAACCAGGTTCCCCTTACTGCTGGTGCCTCCTCTGGCAACAGGCGTGAGATGATCCATGGTCAGCTCCTTAGGCTTGAACTGCCCACCGCAATAATGACAGATGCCGCTGGCAAGCTTCTTCTGCCACCAGCCACTTTTGCGAAGCTTCCGCGCCTTGTCGCGCTCCTGGCGGATAATGCTTTCATCGATGCCGTCAAAATAAAAACCCGTCATCCGACAATCTCCCCAAGCAGCTGACAGCGTGCCGCCCCCACCAGGTAGAGCGAGCCGGCAACCAGGATAAGATCATCCCTGCCGGCCAGAGCCTTGGCCCGCGCCAAGGCATCTGCCACCATGAGATCCGCATAAATTTCGCCACGAAAGGGGCCAAGGACGGCACGCAACTGCTCCGGCGTGGCTGAGCGCTCTGATTCAGGCCGGGTGAAGATGAGGACATCGCAGAAGGGGGAGATGGCGGCAAGGGTTGCGGCAATATCCTTATCAGCCATGACAGCCCAGACACACACCAGGCGTTTATAGGTAAATTCGTTGCGCAGGCTGGCACATAAACTCTCCATCCCGGCAGGGTTATGGGCACCATCAAGGAGATATCGCCTGCCGTCCGCCTGGAGTTCCTGCTCTGCCAGTTTCCTGCCCTCGTTATCAAGGCAAAAATACTCCAGGCGACCAGGCCAGTAAACCTTGCCGAGCTGAGCACGGATGATGTCGTCGTCAAGGGGCCAACCCCTGCCGCTTAACAGCTCACAGACAGCAAGGGCGAGGGAGGAGTTGTCCCGCTGATAATCGCCACGCATACCGCATTCAAGGTCGGATATTTTTTTATTCACCCCTTGATAGGTCCATTTACCGGCACCATCGTTGGCATGGTCAAATTCACGACCGAGAAGCCTGAGCTCCGCACCCATCTCAGCACAGCGGGCCGCGACCACCTCCCGGCTGACATCGTCGCCAACGCCGCTCACCACCGGTACCCCCGTTTTAATGATGCCGGCCTTTTCATAGGCGACTTGGGCCAGGGTCGTGCCAAGATAGGCCTCATGATCCATGGAGACATTGGTGATCACCGACACCAGCGGCCGAACGACATTTGTGGCATCAAGACGCCCACCCAAACCCACCTCAAGAATAGCGATATCGACCTGCTGCTCAGCAAACCAGAGCAGGGCCAGGGCCGTGGTGAATTCAAAATAGGTAATCTGACTGTCGCCAAGAACCGCGGCAATCTGTGAGGCAATAACGGCAAAGTCATGCTCTGATATGTATGCGTCATTAATCCGAAACCGTTCCCGTACCGAGCTGAGATGGGGGGAGGTATAGAGGCCCACCTTATATCCCGCGCCCGTGAGCAGGGTGAGCAGGTTCATGGATACCGAGCCTTTGCCATTGGTGCCACCCACATGGATACAGGACAGCTTCTCCTGGGGATTATCCACCCGGCCGAGAAAATCAGCCATGGAATCCAGCCCCAGCTTGATCTTAAAAAATTGGAGATTGTCGAGATAGGCCCAGGCCTGCTGATAGTCCATCAAGGGCACACCTCGCCATGGCTAAGGGTATCTTTCATGTTCATGATCATTTCTGGCAGAACGCCTATTTTTAGAAGATATACTGTCAAGCACGGATCCTTATTTTTTTACAAAGCCTTCTCTAATCTTTTCAAGCCTGTTCACCGGTGGCCGGAATTCATAGTCAGACTTTTTGGGTTCAGGCTTCATAAAAATGCCGCTCAGGATATAGCCCACCACCACAAAGACAACCACAGCAAGGATGATCAAGAAATGCTTCTTTTCTTCTTTCACCCCTTCACCTCTGAGCTGAAAAGCGGAAGGAACGACTTATACAATTTCCAGTTTGGCATAATCAAGATGTAATTTTTTTAGGCCATGGCGAGGAAAGAAAATCTCCACCGTCTTGGGCGGACTCACCTTTATCACCTTGCCCTCGCCGAAAAAATTATGGCGCACAGCCCGACCGGCTGTAAATTCTTCGATGGTAATCAATGCACGTGTTGCCCCACTCTCGGTGCCCAGACGGAGAGCCGCAGTGGGGGGGAAAAATGGGCCTGATTGTCTCATGGCAGGCCCGGCGAGAAGACCAGCGGGCAGGTCAGATATAAATTCACTGACCATGGCCGATTGGGGCATGCGGTCGGGCCCGGCGGTGAGGCGAGGCGCAATGAAGAAAAGATGTTCCCGGGCCCTGGTGGCAGCGACATAGAGAAGGCGGCGCTCCTCCTCCCGCTCTTCCGGGAGCTGGGCCTGTCCGGATGGGAATTTCCCCTCCACCAGATTAAGGACAAAGACCTTCTGCCACTCGAGGCCCTTGGCGGAATGAACGGTGGAGAGAATCAAGCGCTCACAGCCGGCATCTTTCAGTCGTGAATCGTCAGGAGGATCCAGGGCCGTATCATCAATGAAATCCTGGAGGTTTTCATAGCTGGCCAACAGCTCGGTGAGCTGCTCGAGGTCACGGCTCCGGCTCGGATAATCATCATAAAAGATGCGCTCGAAAATCGGCTGGTAATACTCAAGAACCTGGGCAAGCTGGGCCCCGGGCCGATCCAGCCGGGCAAGGGCGTGAAGGGCCGTAACAAGACGCTCTAACCCCGGCTGCCAGGTCTTACCGGCCTTATATGTCTCCAAGGCCTGCAACGGACTAGCCGCGCCTCGAATGGCCTCAAGCATTTTCTCAGCTGTTTTGGGGCCCACCTTTTCAATCTGCAGGAGAATTCTGTTCCAGGATAAATGATCCTCCGGGTTACAGATGATCCGCAAATAGGCGAGGACATCCTTGATGTGGGCAGACTCAGTGAGCTTCATGCCTCCCCTTTTCTCAAAAGGGATCTGCCTATTGGCCAGTTCCAGCTCAAGTTTATAGGAATGAAAACCAGAACGAAAAAGAACGGCCATCTCTGAAAGAGATACCCCTTCCCTTTGGAAATTCTCTATTTTTTCGACAATATAGCGGGCCTGCTCCTGCTCATCGCGGGCTCGGAACAGATAGGGTTTCTCCGTTCCTGGAATATTGGAAAAAAGGGTCTTGGCATATTTCTCGGTGGCCTGGGCAATAATGGCATTGGTGGCCTCCAGGATGGGTTGGGCAGAACGGTAATTTTCCTCTAAGCGGACAATACGAGTGCCAGGGAAAATATCCGGAAATTCCATGATGTTCTTAAAATCAGCACCCCGGAAACTATAGATGGACTGGGCGTCATCACCCACCACCATGACGTTATTATGGCTGCTACTGATCAGAGAGACGATCTCGGCCTGGATCCGATTGGTATCCTGATACTCGTCCACCATTACATAATGAAAACGCTTGGAGATCTCGGTCCGCACCTCAGGATGGTCACGTAACAGATCGCGAAAGTTGACAAGCAGGTCATCGTAATCCATCAGGGCATGGTCCTGCTTGAACTTGCCATAATGGTCACGGATGGTTTTTATGTCAGAACCAAAGTCGAGGAGGTGAAAATAGCGTTCCTCCAGGTACTCGTCAAAATCGATATTCTTATTGACCGCACCACTGATCATATTGATGATGACCCGCTTCGACGGAAAACGCCGCCCGGCACCACTGAGCCCCAGAGATGATTTGATCAGATTAATAATGCCTTCCGAATCACCGCGGTCAAGGATGGTAAAGTTTGCGGGATAACCGATGTAACGCCCGAAACGGCGTAAAAGAAGATTAGCAACACCATGAAAGGTGCCGCCCATTACCCCCTGGCAGGAATCGTTCATGAGTACGGCAGCCCTGCTCAGCATCTCCTGGGAAGCCTTGCGGGTAAAGGTCAAGAGCAAAATGGACTCCGGCGCCACGCCCTGTTCCACCAGATAGGCCATCCGGTGCACCAGGGTACGGGTCTTGCCGCTGCCTGCCCCGGCGATGACCAGGACCGGGCCCTGGGTGGTGGTAACAGCCTCAAGCTGGGAGGAATTAAGGCCTTCCATGCTTGACGATTTGCCGACCGGCTGTAAGTTGGCTGGCTGTGGAAAGAGAGATGGTTGACGCATGGCGCCACCATACCACAGGCATCTCTTTTTTTGAAGAAGAGAGATGGTCTTGAGCGGCATCTGGCACCTAATTTCTATTGACCCCATGGACCGGGCAGGGTAATTTAAAAACCTTGTTTGAGCCACCCCATTCGCGGTGGCCATCCTTCCACCACAAAAAAAATACATTCCTGTTGTCTGGGGATTTTAAAGAAAGAGACGGAGAATACTTATGGCAGATATGCAGACACTTTTCACCGATGACGTGTGCAAGAAAATCTTCCCCCCCGAAAGGGCCGATGCTTTTTTTGATGCCCTCTTTGGCGATGCCAGTGAAGGTTCCTATGATATTGAGTTGAAATTTGTCGCCTTTGATCAATCCGCCAAGGAGCTCCACTTTGAGCTCAACCTTCATGAGAGGCCGGGCTGCTGCCTGGCCTGCAACCTCACCTATGGATTGCCTGAAGTTTTTTCCCGCCACCCCATTATCAACTTAAACGGGGTGACCAAAGAGGTGAATGCCTTGCTGGGAGACAAGTATGAGACCACCGGTTGGCACCTCGGTTCCACCCGCTCCACCTCGAAAAGCCTGCACCAGATTCCCTTGGTGATCACGCTGGACTAGATTCAAGGATGAGGGCTAATCTTTCCTCATCGATCTCTGTTGGACAACAGTATTGCCGCTTCATTTCCAGCCAGGTGCCAGATCTTTTCTGTCACCTGGCTTTTTTCGTGGGCAGCACGGAGGTCACAAGGGAAAGTTACTCGCCCACCTACCCTTTCAGGCGGTCAAAGAAGCGGCCTACATCTTGGGGACGATGGGCATCGGAGCCAGCCACAAAGGTGAGGCCGAACCGCCGGGCCCTGTCAATGATCATGGTGTTGGGAAAGGCCTCGCCGCGCACGGCAAAACCCGAGGTATTGATTTCAAGGGCTATCTTCTTTCGGGCCATCTCAGCCAGAATTTCATCAATGAGATACCAATGCTCTGTGGCGAACTTCACCCCTTGGCAATAACGCAGAGGAGCGTCAAGATGGCAGACCACATCCACCTGGAGTTCCTTAACGGCGATGAGCATATCGCTGAAATAACGGCTGAGCACCTTTTCATGGCCGATGGCGGCAAAACGCTTCAAATTTTCCTGCTTGCGGCTCAACATGTTGATGTGTTGGCCCTTTTCTTCAAAATAATGATAGGAAAGCCCTACCCTGGCCCAGCCATGACCGCAGATAAACTCCCTGATCTCGTCAAGTCTCTGTGGATTCAACCCCACTTCAACCCCGGCTCCCACCCGTAGCCGGCCCTCATATCTTTGGGCCAGCTGTTGGCACTCGCCATGATAGAAACGAAAATCATCGGCCGAAAGCCAGGTGGCCTCGTGGTAGTTAATACCCGCCTCAAAATGCTCCAGAAAGATAATCTCCGCAAGGCCACAGGCCAAAGCCGCCTCCACATAGTCAACCATCTCCCCCACTGCATGATGGCAGAGTTTGGTGTGGACATGGCCGTCACAGCTCAAGTCAATTTCATCCCGGCCAAAGGGAATCATTCAACCACCATGGTCATGGGGATGATCGCCATACAGGTGGGCATGGGGATGGGAGTGAAGATGGATGGATTCTGATTTATGGAGGTGGCCATGGTCCAGACTGTAAATAATATCCGTGGTTTTGGAGAGGAAATCATAATCATGGGATATAATTACCATGGGCAGGCGCAGATTTTCAAGTATGGCTACCAGACGTCCCCTGGTGCTTGAATCAAGATTATTCGTTGGTTCATCAAGGAGGAGGATGTCCGGCTCCATGACCAGGATAGTTGCCAGGGCCACCAGTTTTTTTTCCCCACCGGAGAGCTTGTGGGTAATTCTGTCTTCAAAATCGGTTAACCCAAGACTGTTTAAAGTGGCAATAGCCTTACTTTTGGCCACCGAGCCCTCGTCTCCCATATTTAAGGGGCCAAAGGCGACATCCTCAAGCACGGTGGGCGAAAAAAGCTGATCATCGGCATCCTGGAAGAGAAAACCGACCTGCTGCCGTAACTGCCGCCATGCCTTGGCATCGGAGACTTCCCTGTTGTCGAGCAGGACCCGGCCGCTATCTGGTTTAAGCAAGCCCATGATGATATGAAAAAGGGTGGTTTTGCCGCTGCCATTTGGGCCAATAAAGCCAACACGCTCAGAGCCGATGGCAAGCCGCAGATGGTGGAAAAGGCGCGCCCCGCCAGGATGGCTAAAGGAAATATTATCTAACAATACAGTCGCCACTACCACCCCCCCGCGGAGCTCTTCAGCTCCATTACGGCAACGCCCACAGCAGCAAGAAAGACCAGGCCAAAGAGAATCCAATCAGAAACGGCCATACTCTGGCCCTCCATGACATAAAACCTGCCCTGAAAACCGCGCAACACCATGGCCTGCTGAACCCGCAATCCCCTTTGCCAACTCTTGACCAAGGTCATACCCAAAAGATTTCCATAGGTCTGATAGGTATGCATGGTCGTCGCCGGTCTGAATCCACGCAAGAGGGCGGCCCGCCGCAGACGCTGGTATTCCTGGTGAAGGACAAAGATATAGCGATAGGTAAAAAGGAGCAACATACAGAAACGATGCGGCAGCCTCAGGGCAGCAAGACCGTGACCGATATCAGCCACTCCTGAGGTGGCGACCAGGGCGACAAAGATCAGCACTATGGCGTTGGTTTTCAGGGTAATAAGAAGGGCGAGAGCAACCCCCGGCCCACTAATGGCAAGAGGCCCCAACGCCATAATGGGTGGGCCAGGCACGGTAAGGGGCAGGGTCAGCCAGAACAGGAGGGTGAAGAGATTCACCATCAGAAGACGCCTGACGACCTTCATGGCCGGCAGCCGAGCAACAAGAAGCAGGGAGCCGCCAACCAGCAGGGCAAGCAGCGGTGCCGGCAGTCCATGGCAAAGCGCCACCACGATGCTGAAAATAAAGGCGCTGATCATCTTCAAGCGGACATCCGCCCGGTGCAGGATGGAGCTGCCTGTGCTGAAACATTCAAGATTCATAGGATAGTGTTGCCGAAGAAGGACAGATAAGAAACCAGCTCATTTGCCCTTCCTATTCTTCAGATAGGCAGCAAGACCTGCCAAGCCAAGGAGATAGCCGATGCCGCCCAGAATATCCTGCAGGCTGGTCTTTCTCTCTGCAAGCCGGGCAATATCACGGCGTAATGGGGCAAGTTTTTTCTCCACCTCTTCCGCTATAAGTTTTCTCAACACATCATTATCATTATTATTGGCCGGGGGAGATGCCTGCTCTGGCGCCGAATGGACATGGGGAGCCTGGTTGACCTCAGAAGAGAAGTCCTGGGCCTCAAGACGCCAGGAGCCCCGGTGACCATCACCACAGCTGATGATAATATCAAGATCAACAGCCGGGCGGGGTAATGGAAAGGCAAATAAACCCTGTCCATCAGTTGTGCCGGTGGCTACAACATCTTGGTCTGTGAGGGACTGGACATTGACAGCACAGTTCTGGGCCGGCCGGTCGCCGTTAAATCGACTCTCGGTTTTTATCAAATCGCCATCGGCATAGGCGAAGATATGGACCTTATGCGCATAAACAGGAGGGGCAAAAACAAAGATCAGGATAAGGGCTAATACCGTCCGAGAGAGGCTGCGCCTGTTAAAACAACAAGTACTGATAAACTTCACACTCATATTTTTTCCCCACATATCTTCATCGCTGATCAAGGGCCAGTATTTCCGGCTGGACTCTGGCCAGAAAAGTGACCACAAACATGGTGATCAACCCTTCCACCACCATCACGGGCAGATGGGCGACAAATACCACCCGGGCCGTGGACAGAAAATTCTGATCAGTGGTCACCAGGACCAGGGCCACGAGCAGGGCAGCACAGGCGACCGATAAAAAACCAGCCAAAAAGCCGGCCCAGGCCCTCTTGCGGGGCACGGCCAGCCATGGGCGGAAGAATAAAGAACCAACCAGGCCGGAGCACGCCATAATAACGACATTGACCCCAAGGACTGTAAACCCACCAAACTGAAAAAAGATGGCCTGGAGTAAAAGGGCCACCAATATGGCCGGGAAACAGCCCCAGCCGAGAAGCAAGGCCATTAAGCCATTTAAGAGTAAATGAACACTGCCCGGGCCTATGGGGATATGAACCAGCGAGGCCACAAAAAAGGCGGCAGCAAGAAGCGCCGTGGTCATGATCCGTTCCTGGTCAATTTTCTTGAGACCAATGGCGGTACCGGTGACAGCCAAGAGCCCACCGGCAAGAAGTACCGGACCTGAGAGAATACCTTCTGAAAGATGCATAATGTTTCCCCAACCAACGATAACACATATTGAAGTTACGTATTACCAGCTGGTCAAAAAAAAGAGCTCGCAGGGAGCCAATTTCACACAAAGCGGTTGATCCGCCTCACTCTTATTTTTTTTTGCCTGCCACCCAACTCAAGATGTGGTTTTTAAAGGCACTGAGACAAATTCCGTAGGAGTATACGTTTCAGTGCCATTTCCGATACCTCAATGCAGATGTTTACCGGTGGAACTCATGGCCAGCTTACTATCACGAACGCCACGCAAAGAACGGAGATTGTTTGCCAGCCCTTGCACCTCAGCCGCCTTGCCGCGAACAATGATGACCTCAAGGCAGTTGTGATGGTCCATGTGAACATGGGTGGTGGACACGATCTGGTGATGAAAATCGTGCTGGAGTTCGGTGACCTTTTCCTGGAGGTTGGGCTGATGATGATCATAGACCAGGGTAATCACCCCCATGACATCCTTATCCGCCTGCCACTCATCCTTGATAAAGGAGCTCCGGATCAGATCACGAATGGCTTCGGAGCGATTTTCATAGCTCCGCTGCTTGATAAATTCATCAAAATCATCGAGGAGATCCTCTTCCAGGGAGATGGAAAAACGTTTCAGCATAACAGTATTACCTTTTACAAAAGAGTGTTACTCTATTTCTCTTTCCCTTATTAGGCAAGAGAATAGTAACGTGGATAATCAAGAATATTCGCGCCGGGCCAGGACTTCCCTGGGCTTGGCGCCGTCGGCAGGGCCGACAATGCCTTCGCGCTCCATGGTTTCAATGATCCGGGCCGCTCTATTATAGCCGATACGCAGCCGGCGTTGCACCCCAGAGATTGAGGCCTGCCCTGTCTCACAGACAATGGCCACGGCCTCATCATACTTCTCGTCGTAGTCATCGCCATCAAGACCGGCGATGCCGGGCTCATCCTCCACCAATTTGAGCATCCCCTCATCATAGGTGGCGCTCCCCTGCCCCTTAAGAAACTCAACGATGCGCTCTGTCTCTTTTTCAGAGATATATGCCCCATGGATGCGCTGCAGCCGCGCCGTGCCAGGAGGCAGAAAAAGCATATCACCGGCACCCAGCAGGTGTTCAGCCCCGGACGTATCTAAAATGGTGCGCGAATCAATCTTGGAAGCGACCTTAAAGGACATCCTGGTGGGAAAATTGGCCTTGATAAGACCGGTGAGCACATCCACCGAAGGACGCTGGGTGGCCAGGATAAGATGCATGCCGGCAGCCCTGGCCATCTGGGCCAGACGAGCCACTGAGCCCTCAACATCCTTCGAGGAAACCATCATCAGGTCGGCCAGCTCATCAATGATGATAACAATGAGCGGCAGCTTCTCCTCGGCACTCTTGTTGTAGGAGGCAAAGCTCTTGACCCGTTCCTGCTCCATCAGGGAGTAACGGCGCTCCATCTCCTTTACCGCCCATTGCAGGGCCCGGCTGGCCATTTTCGGATCAACAACCACGGGATGGAGAAGGTGGGGAATGCCCTCATAGGTGGAGAGTTCAATCCGTTTCGGATCCACCATCAGCAAGCGCACCTCTTCAGGTGTGGCACGCATAAGGATGGAGCAGATGATGGTATTAATGGCCACACTCTTACCCGCACCGGTGGCCCCGGCGATAAGAAGATGGGGCATCTTAGCGAGATCAGCCGTAACCGGGTTGCCGACCACATCCATCCCCAGGCCAATCGTGAGCATGGAGCGGGCCTGTTGAAACTTGGGGGTGGCCATGAGGTCACGGACATAGACGATCAGCCGGTTGGGATTGGGAATTTCGATACCAATCGCCGCCTTACCGGGGATGGAACCAACCACCCGCACACTCTCCGCCTTTAAGACCAGGGCCAGATCCTCGGCCAGGGAAACGACCTTATTAATCTTGACCCCGGCAGCGGGTTCAAACTCATAGGTGGTAATAACCGGCCCTGGAGAAATGCCGGTAACCTTGCCCCGCACCCCAAATTCATCAAGCTTGGCCTCAAGGAGCAAACTCACGGCGAGATAATGCTCCTTATCAACAACTATCTCGTCATTCTCTGGTTTATCAAGCAAGGCCAGACTGGGCAACTGGTACTCACCCGGTTCGACAGGTACCGGGGCGAACTCCTCCTCATCATCCTCCACCGGAAGACGGATGAGCTCTTTGACTGCCGGCAGAATCCGTGGTTCGTCCGCCAGGGGCTTAGACTTCTTTTTTCTGCCCTTGGCAAGGGGCCGATTGTTTTCTGCTAAAAGGGCCTGCTGCTCTTCATCATGGTCAATGCGCCGGGCCCGCCAGAAAATCCACAACCCCTTGATGCTGGAAACAATCCATTTGGAAACCAGGTAGGGAGAAAAGCGTAAAAGCACCATAAAGGACAGGAAAAAGAGGGCAAACGAGAAAAGTACCGCTCCCGGCCCACCAAAATAGGAGGCGGTGAGAGCATGGGCCCTATTGCCCAGATAACCACCGAGGGGATAGACCCGGTGCAACAGAAAAATCTCCTGAAGGCCAATGGCGGCCAGCATGGTAGAACTTGCCACCATGAGCCCGGTACAGCCCAGACAGATATAGGGCAGCCGGCTGACAATGGCATCCGGCACAAAGAGCGCCAGGGAAAGGAGAATGAGGAGAAAAGGTATCCAGAAGGAGGAAAAGCCTAAAAAGCTCATGAGGGCGGTGGCCAAAAGCTGGCCCACTGCGCCGCCCCAATTGGCGATTTCGCTGGTGCTGCCCGGCACTGAAAAACTGACCAGAGATATGAGAAAAAAGAGCGCAACAACGAGCCCCAAAACAGCTATGAGCTCCAAGCCGAAATGGGGCCGAAATTCATTCCCGAGGTCTTCCTTTGCGTCGCGAGTTGCCATTCATTCCCTTCTTGTTATGTGTTGTGTGGCCCCAAAAACAGCCAGTTTAACGGCAAGAATGTCTCAAAAAATCTTTATTTGTCCCCAACCCTGGTCTGGCAAAATGCATCCAGGATGCCATTAATAAAGGCGGGCGCGTCATCGGTGCTGAACCGTTTGGCGACCTCAACGGCCTCATCGACTGCCACCGCATCTGGCACGTCAGCAACATGGAGCATCTCAAAAAAGGCGATCCTCAGAATGTTGCGGTCAACAACCGCCATTCTGCTCACCTGCCAGTTCTCTGAATGGACCCTGATGAGGCTGTCGAGTTCAGCGAGATTGGCCTTGACGCCATTGACAAGCTCGCTGCCATACTCAACGGCCTTTTTGGTGGCCTGGAAATTCTGGCTAATAAGCTCGATATCTGCATCAGGGTTGCCGCTCTGATCAATCTGATACAGACATTGCAGAGCCAACTCCCGGGCCTTGCGGCGTAATCCTTTCATATATTCCCACTGGCCATCAAAACCAGAAAGGACACGTCGATCCCTTGATCAGACGCGCCCCTTCGAGTGTTGCATGGACTTTAAATATTAAAACTGGGCAAGGAGATTAACCATCTCAATAGCCGTCATTGCACAGTCCGAGCCTTTATTGCCGGCCTTAGTACCTGCCCGCTCAATAGCCTGCTCAATGGTATCCGTGGTAAGAATGCCGAAGATGATGGGGAGATCCGCATCCATGCCAGCCATGGCAATACCTTTGGCTGCTTCATTGGCGACAAAATCAAAATGGGGAGTGGCACCGCGGATAACGGCGCCAAGACAGATCACGGCATCATAGCGTCCGGAGCGGGCCATCTTCTGGGCCACCAGGGGGATCTCATAGGCGCCTGGCACCCGGAGAACCTCAATATCATCGTCACTGGCACCAGAGCGGATGAGGGTATCCATGGCCCCTTCCAGAAGGCGCTCACCGATAAAGCTGTTAAAACGAGCGACAATGATGCCGAACTTTTTGCCCGCAGCGCTTAAATTTCCTTCAATAAATTTTGCCATTACTTCTCTCCAAGGAGGGATTAATCTCTTAATGTAGGGGACAGGTCTAGCCTCGCTGTTTACTGCTTGCGACTAATCCTTAAACTCCAGCAAATGTCCCATTTTATCACGTTTACACTGCAGATAGCCTAAATTTTCGGGAATGGGATCAGACTCAATGGAGACTCGGTCAACGACTTCGATGCCGTAGCCCTCAAGACCAACGATCTTCTTGGGATTATTGGTCATAATTTTCATCTTGCGGACCCCGAGATCACGGAGAATCTGAGCGCCGATACCATAGTCCCTCAGGTCGGCCTTAAAACCAAGCTCCAGATTGGCCTCCACGGTGTCCATCCCCTTATCCTGCAGGGCATAGGCCTTAATCTTATTAACAAGACCAATACCGCGGCCCTCCTGATGCATATAGAGAATGATGCCCCGTCCTTCCTTGCCCACCATCTGCATGGCGGCATGGAGCTGGCTGCCACAGTCGCAACGCATGGAACCAAAGACATCGCCGGTGAGGCACTCGGAATGGACACGGACCAGCACAGGTTCATCCCCTGAGATATCACCCTTCACAAGGGCAATATGCTCATGGCTGTCAACGTCGTTGGTATAAACAACCGCCCTAAACTCACCGCCAAAACGGGTGGGCATCTTGGTCTCGGCAGCCCGATGCACCAGGGTATCCTTCTGCATTCTGTAGGCGATGAGATCGGCGATGGTGACAATCTTCAGATCATGCTCCTTGGCAAAGACCTCAAGATCAGGCATGCGAGCCATGGTACCGTCCTCCTTCATGATCTCACAGATGACCCCGGCCGGTTTCAGCCCGGAAAGGCGGCAGAGATCTACAGATCCCTCGGTTTGACCTGTACGCACTAAGACCCCGCCGCGACGGGCCCGAAGGGGAAAGATGTGACCGGGACTGACCAGGTCTGAAGCTTTGGCCTCAGGATCAACTGCGGCCAAAATGGTCCGGGCCCGATCAGCAGCGGAAATACCGGTGGTGACTCCAGTTCTGGCCTCAATGGAAACGGTAAAGGCCGTCTCAAAGGGCGAGGTATTATCACGCACCATCATGGGAATCTGCAATTTTTCCAGATGTTCCGGGGTAAGGGTCAGACAGATCAGACCGCGACCATGGGTTGCCATGAAATTAATGGCCTCCGGAGTGGCCATCTCAGCAGCCATAAAGAGGTCCCCTTCATTTTCGCGGTCTTCATCATCAACCAGGATGACCATCTTACCGGCCCTGATCTCTTCAATAGTTTCTTCAATAGAACTGACAGCCATACAACTTACCTATTTATTTTGCGGACATCGCTCGCGCGCTGTTCAAATTATTATTTCAAAAAACCATTTTCCGCCAAAAAGGCTGGGTTAATACCGGAATGGGCATTTGTCCCCTCATCATTTTGGACAGAGAGTAATTTTTCAACATACTTACCAATGAGATCCACCTCAATATTGACCTCTGCGCCCTGACTGAGCGACCCCAGACTGGTTATTTCCAGGGTGTGAGGAATAATAGCGACACTAAAGGTGGAGGTGTCGCAGCCATTCACGGTCAGACTGATGCCATCAATGGTGATTGAACCCTTTTCAATAATATAACGATCACACCCTGGGGGGGTGGAGAAGACAAAACGGACGAAATCACCCTCTGGCTTCCGGGAGAGAACCTTGGCGACGCCATCAACATGACCGCTGACCAGATGTCCCCCCAAACGATCGCTTAACCGTAAGGCACGTTCCAGGTTTAGTAAAGAGCCAGTGGCCTTATCTCCTAAATTTGTCCGGGTCAGGCTCTCAGGGGAGACATCCACCGCAAAACGGCGGCCCCTGATTTCTTTGGCAGTGAGACAGACACCGTTACAGGCAATGGATTCACCCTCCTGGGGATCAGGCAGATCGAAATCCGCCTCCACGACAAAAAGCATGCCGCCGCCGCTTGGCCTTTTTTCGAGGAGACGCCCCTTGCCTTGAATGATTCCTGTAAACATTTTCTTCATGTCCGGAGCATACGCCCCGTTTCCATTAATGAGAATTCTACTGGCTAAAAAAACCTTCAACCAGGACATCGTTGCCGAACCGTTTCACCCGGCTGGTCTGAAAACGGCGTCCCTCATGCACATCTGAAATAGCGAGATCACCCACCACAGGAATCGACTCATTCCCCAAGAAGAGTGGTGCCATGAAAAGGCTGACCTGGTCCACCAAACCCTCTTTTAAAAAGGAGGTATGCACAGCACTGCCACCCTCGACAAGAAGACTGGTATGGCCCGCTGCACCAAGAACCGTCAAAACCTCGCGAACATTGAGCCTGCCGTTTTTTTCGCTGACTTCAATGATACGGGCGCCGGCGTTTTCCAAGGCCTGCCGTTTCTTCTTATCGGCACGGGCGCTACAAAAAATCCAGGTCTGCGCCGCAGACTCCTGGCTCAGCATTCGCGCCCCAACCGGCATGCGCAACACACTGTCCAAAACAACGCGCCGCGGATCTTGACCCTTGCGGCCCGGCAAACGGGTGGTCAGGGACGGGTCGTCGTTAAGGGCGGTATCGACCCCCACCAAAATGGCATCAACCTGGTTCCGCAGCCGATGAACCTCCCGGCGGGACTCCTCACCGGTTATCCAGGCGCAGCGCCCGTCTGCCACGGCAATACGTCCATCAAGGCTGCAGCCCGCCTTCATGATAACCCAGGGCAGTCCCGTGGTAATATGCTTGATAAAAGGGCGGTTGATGGCCCGACACTCCGTCGCCAACACCTCGCCTGCCACCTCCACGCCCTGGCTCTCGAGATAACGGCAGCCACTGCCGGCAACAAGGGGGTTAGGGTCAACCATACCCACAACGACTCTGGTAATGCCGTAGTCAAGGATGGCCTGGGTACAGGGCGGTGTCTTGCCCGTATGGTTACAGGGCTCCAGGGTAACATAGATGGTCGCCCCCTTGGCCCTTTTGCCAGCGGCGCGCAGGGCATGAACCTCGGCATGGGGGGTGCCGGCCTTTTGATGATAGCCCTGGCCGATAACCTTACCGTTTTTGACCACCACGGCGCCGACAAGGGGATTGGGTGAGGTACGGCCCAAGGCCTTGTGGGCAAGTTTCAGGGCCTGCTTCATAAAGGGCAGGTCAGTGTCAGTTGCCGGCCTCATCTTCCTCGGCCCCGAGCAAGCCTTTCAGCTCGTCCATAAATTCGTTAAGATCCTTAAACTGACGATAGACCGAGGCAAAGCGCACATAGGCGACTTCGTCAAGTTTACGCAAACCATCCATAATTCTGGCCCCGACAAGCTTCACCGGAATTTCACGTTCGCCCATATCCTGGAGGTCACGCTCCAGGGCATCAACAAATTCCTCAAGCTGGGTCATGGAAACCGGCCTTTTCTCACAGGCCTTTTTAAGACCATCAGACACCTTGGTACGATCCCACGTCTCGCGGCGCCCATCCTTTTTGATGAGCATGGGCATGGTGACTTCCAAGCGCTCATAGGTGGTGAAACGACGTTCACAGTCCTCACATTTACGGCGGCGACGGGTGATGGTGTATTCCTTATTAAGGCGTGAATCCACCACCTTATTTTCCAGGTGACCGCAGTATGGGCATTTCATTTATATTTCCTCGGTGCTCTCACTTTCCAGAATCTAATTTAACCACTTCTATACCAGCCTCGGCCAGCATCTCATCGGCCAGGGCATCTGGGTAGCCTTCCGCATAATAGATGGTCTTAATCTTGGCGTTAATCAACATCTTGCTACAGATGGAACAGGGCATATTGGTGCAGTATAGGTTGGAGCCCTCAATGGAGACGCCATGGGTGGAGGCCTGGACAATGGCATTCTGCTCGGCGTGGAGCCCACGGCAGAGTTCATGGCGTTCACCGGAGGGTACCTGCAGCTTATCGCGCAGACAACCCACCGTGTCACAGTGGCTGATACCTGAGGGCACTCCGTTATAGCCGGTGGCAATAATTCTCTTATCCCGGACAATAATCGCCCCCACCTTACGCCGCGTACAGGTGGAACGTTCAGCAACATGTTCAGTGATGGAAAGAAAATATTCGTCCCAGGAGGGGCGTTGTTGGTCTGCCATCTTACTCGTCATACTCCCGGGCAAGCTCGGGGTAGAGAGGAAAGTCATCACAGAGCATGCGAACCTCGACCCTAATACGACCAAGCTCCTCTTTACTCTGGCGGTTTTCAATGGCCCGGTTGATCCAGTCAGCAATCTTTTCCATCTCTGCCTCTTTTAAACCGCGGGTGGTAACGGCCGGGGTACCTATACGGATACCGCCAGTAACAAAACGGCTCTGGGTATCAAAAGGAATGGCGTTTTTATTAACGGTGAGGCCAGCGGCCTCCAGGGCCTCTTCAGCATCCTTACCGGTAATATTCTTATTATTCATATCAACCAGGACAAGATGGTTGTCGGAACCACCGGACACGAGGCGGAAACCATAGGACTGCAGCTTAGCAGCCAGCATCTTGGTATTGGCAACCACCTGTCGCTGGTAGGTCTTGAAATCCTCCGTCATCGCCTCTTTAAAGGCCACGGCCTTGGCAGCGATAACATGAACCAGAGGTCCGCCCTGGATGCCCGGAAAGATTTTCGAATTGAGCTTCTTGCCATATTCCTCATCCGCCAGAATCAGGCCACCCCGGGGACCACGCATGGTCTTATGAGTAGTGGTGGTGACAAATTGAGCATGACCAATGGGGGAAGGATGGACACCGGCGGCAACAAGACCGGCGATATGGGCCATATCGACCATGAACAGGGCACCCACCTTGTCGGCAATGGCCCGGAACCCGGCAAAATCGATAACACGGGGATAGGCGGAGGCACCGGCGACGATGAGTTTCGGCCTTACTGTCTCGGCCAGCCTTTCAACCTCGGCCATATCAATCTGCTCGGTCTCTTTATTGAGGCCATAGGAGCTGAAATCGTACAGTTCGCCGGAAAAACTCACCGAGGCGCCATGGGTGAGGTGACCGCCATGGGCGAGATCCATCCCAAGCACCTTGTCGCCAGGCTTCAAACAGGCAAAATAGACCGCCATATTGGCCTGACTGCCTGAGTGCGGCTGAACATTGGCATAGGGGGCATCAAAGAGTTGCCTGGCCCTGGCGATGGCCAGCGACTCAACCTCATCGGCGTATTCACAACCGCCGTAGTAGCGTTTATGCGGATAACCCTCGGCATATTTATTGGTAAAAATTGAACCTTGGGCCTCAAGGACTGCGGTGGAAACTATATTTTCCGAGGCGATAAGCTCCAACTGGTTGCTCTGGCGTTCAAGTTCGAAACGAACAGCCCGGAAGATCTCAGGATCACTTTTTTTTAATGAAGACATGGGGATATACGAATATGGGTAATGAGACGGCAAAGGTAAAGAATGCCGAGGTTCACAGAACGCGACTCTTGTCGTTGCTTATCTCTTTTTTTACATTGTTACAATCAACTACCTAGCAGACCGTTATTAAGAGAATACTCTACTAGGAAAACATCTCAATTCTGGTCAAATGACGACCACCGTCAAACTCGGTATTCACCCAGGTATTGACAATTTCAAGGGCCAGTCCAGGCCCGACCACACGGGCACCGAGACAAAGGACATTGGCGTCATTATGCTCACGACTCAGGCGGGCGGTAAAGAGTTCATGACAAAGCGCCGCCCGAATCTCCCGATGCCTATTGGCCGCCATGGACATACCGATTCCAGTGCCGCAGATCAGGATGCCCCGTGCACAGCCGCCATCGGTAATCTGTTTACAGACGGCCTCGGCGAAATCAGGGTAGTTGACGGAAAGCGCCGAATCGGTTCCTAAATTCACCACTTCATGGCCCATACCATGCAGAAGAGCAACAATTTCTTCTTTAAGCTGAAAGCCGCCGTGATCACATCCTATTGCAATTTTCAAGCGCTCAGCCCTCGAACCGTTTCATAATAATAACCGCATTCGTGCCGCCAAAACCAAAGGAGTTGGACATGGCCGCCTCGATTTTCATGTTCCGGGCACTCCCTGGAATATAATCCAGATCACACTCTGGATCGGGATTTTCCAGATTAGCCGTGGGCGGCGCAATCTGATGATGGAGGGCAAGGGCTGTAAAAACCGCTTCAATGCCACCGGCACCGCCCAACATATGGCCAGTCATGGATTTTGTCGAGCTGATGGCAAGCTTTCTGGCATGGTCGCCAAAAACGCCCTTAATGGCCCGGGTTTCCACCACATCGTTTAAGGGGGTTGAGGTGCCATGGGCGTTGATATAATCAATATCTTCGGGATTCATCTTGGCATCATCGAGGGCCATCTGCATGCAGCGGATGGCGCCGTTGCCGTCTTCGGGGGGGGCGGCAATATGGTAGCCGTCACCGGAAAGACCGTAACCAGCCATCTCGGCATAGATCTTGGCACCTCTGGCCTTGGCATGCTCCAACTCCTCAAGAATAAGGATACCGCCGCCCTCGGCGATAATAAAACCGTTGCGATCCTTATCAAAGGGGCGTGAGGCATGTTGCGGATCATCATTCCGCCTTGACAGGGCCTTCATGGAGTTAAAGCCGCCCACAGCCAAGGGGCAGATAACCGATTCACTGCCGCCAGCAAATGCGGCATCGCAATAACCACCGGCAATCATCCGGTAAGCCTCGCCCACGGCGTGCGTCCCTGCAGCGCAGGCCGTGGTGGTTGACATGTTGGGGCCCTTGGTCTTGTGAAAAATGGAAATCTGGCCGGCTCCCATATTGGGAATAACCATGGGGATAAAGAAGGGGGTAATTCTCTTTGGCCCCTGCTCCATGCAGACCTTGGCATATTTTTCAATGGTTGGTAAGCCGCCAAGACCACAGCCAACTATGGAACCGACCCGGGTCGCATTTTCTTCAGTGACGGCAAAACCGGAATCAGCCAGGGCCATATGGGCTGCACCGAGGGCGTATTGGACAAAGAGCTCAAGATGCTTGGCCTGTTTGGCCTCCATGTAGTCTTCCACATTGAAGTCATTGACCTCAGCCGCAATCTGCACCGCAAAATCACTGGCATCAAAACGGGTAATCGGGCCGACGCCCGACTTGCCAGCGCACAGTCCATCCCAGGTTTTAGTTACCCCAGTACCAAGGGGAGTAACAAGACCAACACCAGTAACCACAACTCTTCGAGTCATAATATCCCTCTTTAAATCAAGAAAAAAGCCATCAGACGGTTCACAAAAATCTTTCCTGCTAAAATGGCAGAAAACGCCTTACCATGCCATCGTAATGGCACGGATAAGGCGTAACAGTGAATCCACCGATATAAAGTTCATCCGGCTGTTAACGCCGGAGGCCTTCTTATAACTTCTCGATATGCTCAATAGCAGCTTTCACCGTGGTAATCTTTTCGGCGACTTCGTCAGGAATCTCGGTATCAAACGCCTCTTCCATGGCCATAATCAGCTCAACCAGGTCCAGAGAGTCGGCACCAAGATCATCAACAAAAGAGGCGGAAGGGACAACCTTAGCCTTATCTACACTCAGTTGCTCTGCAATAATATCAATAAGTTTTTCTTCAACAGACATAATAAGTTCTCCTTAAATAGATGTCTTATAGTTCGACCAGAAAAGAGCCGATGTTACTTTAATTTTTCAAATCAGACAATAACCAGAATTATTTATTGTCTAAGCCATGAACATACCGCCGTTTACATGGATAAACTGGCCGGTAATATAACGGGCGTCATCAGAGGCAAGAAAGGCAACCGCTGCCGCCACGTCATCAGCCGACCCCATGGACTTCATGGGAATTTCACTTAAAATTATTTCTTTTACAGAATCAGGCAAATCCTTGGTCATGTCGGTGTCGATATAGCCTGGCGCCACACCGTTCACCGTGACATTACGGGAGGCAAACTCCTTGGCCAGGGAACGGGTAAGGCCAATAAGCCCGGCCTTTGCGGCCGAATAATTGGCCTGGCCGGCATTGCCGGCAAAACCGATCACAGAGGTGATATTAATAATGGAGCCGGCGCGCTGCTTCATCATCGGCCTGTTCACTGCCTTGATGCAGTTGAAGGCGCCTTTGAGATTGGTATCAAGGACGAGATCCCAATCCTCCTCCTTCATCTTCATGAAGAGACCATCACGGGTAATACCGGCATTATTGACCAGGACATCGATTCGACCATGATCCTCAAGAATCTTTTTGAAGGCTCCATCAACGGCAGCGCTGTCAGCAACGTTGAACTGGTAAATAGCTGACTTGCCACCTGCCTTCTCAACCTCAGCCGCTGTTTCCTGGGCGGCATCCGGCCGGCTCACATAGTTAATAATGACGGTGGCACCCAAACGGGCGAAACGCAAGCAGACTCCCTTGCCAATTCCCCGACTTCCACCAGTGACAACAACTACCTTTCCTGTTAAATCCATGCTCGTCACCCTGGTTTAAGAGCGGCGCTCTTTTAATTTTTCAATGACCCGTGGCAGAATCTCAAAAAGATCACCAACCACACCATAATCGGCCACATCGAAGATGGCGGCCTTAGGATCACGGTTGATGGCGACAATGGTCTCAGACGATTTCATGCCGATAACATGCTGAATGGCGCCGGATATACCACAGGCCACATAGAGTTTTGAGGCCACGGTCTTGCCTGTCTGTCCTACCTGATGGGGATAGCCGATCCAGCCGCTGTCAACGGCGGCACGGGTGGCGCCCACTGCCCCATCAAGGAGCGACGCCAACTCTTCAACCAGCTTAAAGCCTTCCGGATTATCAAGACCACGCCCACCGGAAACCACCACATCAGCCTCACTTAAATTAAGCTGCTCCCCTTCGGAGAGGACGGAGCGGACAACCCTGGCCCGGGACTTTAACCGCTCAGGGGCAATGGCTTCGGAGATCACTTCACCCTGACGATTTGCATCGGGTATATTGGCCTTCATAACCATGGGCCGCACCGTCGACATCTGCGGACGATGCTTGGGGCACATGATGGTAGCCATGATATTACCGCCAAAGGCAGGTCTGGTCTGATGGAGATGGCCATCCTCACCAATGGCAAGATCAGTACAGTCTGCTGTCAATCCGGTTTTTAAGGAGGTGGCCACCCTGGGAATGAAAGAGCGGCCAATGGCTGTGGCCCCGGCCAGAATAACCTCTGGCTTATACTTATTTGCGAGATCTTCCATGGCGTTGCCATAGGAATCATCAGTAAAATTGGTCAAGGCCGGATCTTCAACGACATAAACTTTATGAGCACCAGCGGCAATGAGCTGCTGAGGAATATCCCCTGCCTCACCACAAAGTAAAACGGCCGCCAGCTCAACGCCGCGCTGGGCCGCCAGGTCAGTTCCCACACCCAAGAGCTCGTTGGTGACCTGGGCCACCTTACCGTTACGATATTCGGCATAGACCCAAATACCAGACCAGGCCGCCAGATCTATACCTTCCTTCTCATCACGCGCAATGGATAGCGCTTCCACCTCACAATGATCTACGCAGGTCCCGCACAAGGTACAGGAATCGTTTACCACTGCTTTACCATCCTCAACATGGATGGCGTCAAAAGGACAATTATCCTCACAGAGGCCACAGCCAATACAGGCTTCAGTATCAATAATCAACATATTGTAAGAACCCTAAGATTAGGCGCCATGGGCGCTGTCTGATAAAATTTCTGCTAATTTTTCTACTATCTCATCCAAGCTTCCCTCAAGCATGGTCCGATCCCCTTTAGCCTCGGGAGGAAAAACCTTGACCACCCAGGTGGGTGAACCACCCAGACCAAGTTGGTCAGGGTCGGCGTCAATGTCAGCAGCGGTATAGCTGGGAATATCAAAGGCCTTGGCCTTCCGCAACCCTCTAATAGAAGGGAAACGCGGAACATTAATTTCTTTGACCACGGTGAGAAGGGCCGGAAGATCCACCTCGACCTCATCATAACCGTCATCCATCATCCGTTCTACGCTCAGAACCTGACCCTTAACGCCCGTAATCTTCTTGACACAGGTGACGTAAGGCATACCAAGGCGTACTGCCAATCCAGGGCCGACCTGGGCCGTATCACCGTCTGTGGCCTGCTTGCCACAGAGGACAAGATCCACCTCACCGGTCTTCTTGATGGCCTGGGACAAGGTATAGGTAGTGGCCAGGGTATCGGCTCCGGCAAAGGCCCGGTCAGAAACCAAAATGGCGTCATCGACCCCGCAGGAAATTGCTTCTCTCAAGATGGCCTGAGCCTGGGGAGGTCCCATGGAAACCACGGTTACCGTGCCGCCATAAAGCTCTTTCAGGCGCACGCCCTCTTCCATGGCATGACGATCATAGGGATTGATCACCGATTTCACGCCTTCACGGGACAGGGTGTTGGTCACAGGATCAAGACGAACATCCTTGGCATCTGGAACTTGTTTTATACAGACAACAATTCTCATAGTTCTTTATCAGAAATTTCTTTTGGGTTAAGGGCGCACAAACATCTACCCATCTGCATCCAAGGCACGTTTTAGGTATACTCTTTATTGAGCTCCTGGCCCACGACATTGCGCTGGATCTGATTTGTACCTTCGTAGATTTGGAGAATCTTGGCATCACGCATCATCTTCTCCACCGGATACTCACGCATATAGCCATAACCGGCAAGAACCTGAACCGCATCAACAGTCACCTTCATGGCCACATCAGTGGCTTTGACCTTACACATGGCCGATGCCTTGGACATATCCTTGGGATGGGCGTCAATGTGACGGGCAGCTACATAGACCAGGGCACGGGCCGCTTCTGTTTCAATGGCCATGTCAGCCAGCATATGCTGGACGGCCTGAAATGCAATAATGGGCTTGCCAAATTGATAACGTCCCTTGGCATAGGTGACTGACTCATCAACGGCAGCCTGAGCCAAACCAATACCAAGACTGGCGATACCGGGCCTTGACTTGTCCAGGGTCTTCATAACCGTGATAAAACCTGTACCCTGGCGACCGATCATCCGGTCTTTGGGAATACGGCAATCCCTAAAGATAAGCTCGGTGGTGGCGGAACAACGGATCCCCATCTTCTTTTCCTTAGGCCCACAGGAAAAGCCGGGATCATCGGCTTCTACCACAAACATAGAGGCACCGCGAGCGCCTTTAGAAGGATCGGTAATGGCGATTACCGTATAAAGATGGGCCTGGCCGCCATTGGTGATCCATTGCTTGGTACCGTTTAACACCCACTCATCACCATCAAGGACAGCGGTAGTCTGGATGCCTCCGGCGTCACTGCCAGCATTAGACTCGGTAAGGGCAAAGGCCGCCCGTTTTTTGCCCGTGGCAATATCAGGCAGATATTTAGATTTCAACTCATGACTGCCGCCGACAACAATGGGGTATGCTCCCAGGGCGCTTGCCGCATAGGCAGTGGCAATACCCACACAGCCACGACCAATCTGCTCAAGGGCCAAAACCAGGTCATAACAACCACCACCGAGTCCACCGTATTCAACAGGGACAAAAAGAGCAAAAAAATCGGATTTCGCCAGGGCCTCAACGATATCGAGAGGATACTCCTCTGTTTCGTCATACCTTGCCCGGTTGGGGATAACCAACTCATCAGTGATTTGTCTTGCCAAATCGACAATCATCTGCTGATCTTCGGTCAGAAAATGATCCACTCTGCACCCCTTCTCTCGTTATTTATAAAAAAAATCTCTTGATTAAGAGACTCACTACCATTTAATCAACGTCGCACCCCAGGTGAACCCCCCACCAAAGGCACATAAAACCAGGTAATCACCTGACTGCAACCGGCCTTCCCTGTTGGCTTCATCAAGAGCCAGAGGAATGGTCGCCGCGGAAGTATTACCATACTTGGAAACATTAATGTAGACTTTTTCCGACTCAACGCCGAGCTTTTGGGTTAACTTGTTGATGATGCGGATATTTGCTTGATGGGGCACAACCAGGGTCACATCGTCAATGGCCACTCCGGCCTGGTCAAGAACCACCCGGACAGCGTTTTCCATGGAATTAACGGCGTATTTAAAGACATCCCTTCCCACCATCTTAATACAAGACCCGTCGTACTCCTCATTCATCAAGGACGGATTCAGGCTCTGGGCACCATCCATATAAAGGAGATTATACAGGGTGCCGTCGGAAAACAGCTTCTCGGCAATAAGACCGTCACCCCGCTCACTGCTGCCAAGAACAACGGCTCCGGCGGCATCGCCAAAGAGGACACAGGTATTACGGTCCTGCCAGTCTACTCTGGAGGAAAGGGTTTCAGCCCCGATGACAAGGATCTTGAGGTGCGGATCGGCCAGGATATGTTTTTCAGCCACACTGAGGGCATAGAGAAAACCGGAACAGGCCGCATTGATATCAAAGGCAAAGGCATTGATCGCGCCGATTTCTTTCTGAACAAGACAGGCACAGGAGGGCATTGTCATCTCGGCACTCACCGTGGCGACAATAAGGATATGTATATCGGCAGCCGAAAGGCCGGCAGCAGCAAGGGCGTTTTCCGCGGCCTTGCTTGCCAGGACTGATGTATACTCGCCAGCCCCGGAAATATGCCGGGTTTTGATGCCGGTACGGGTGGTAATCCACTCATCCGTGGTGTCCACCATCTTCTCGAGATCGACGTTAGAAAGGATCCTGGTTGGCACATGAGAACCTGTGGCCAGTATCGAGGCCCGCAGGGTCATTGATTTTCCTCAGCATCAGGAGATTGCACATCGGCCTCATCCAGGGCCAGATTAGCCAGGATGTGCTCATTGACACGGTTGAAGGCCAACTCACCAGCGACCAAGATAGCATTTTTTATGGCCTTGGCGTTTGACCGGCCATGACAGATAATACCTGTGCCGTTGAGGCCCAAAAGCGGGGCACCACCATACTCGGCATAATCCACCCGTTTCTTGAAATTGCCAAAGGCCTCCTTCGCCAGGAAATATCCCATTTTGGCCTTGAAGGTCTTGGCAATCTCATCGCGGAGCATGAGGAGAACCGCCTCGGACAAACCTTCACTGAGCTTGAGACAGACATTACCAACAAAGCCATCACAAACGATCACATCAACATCACCTTGGAAGGTATCACGCCCTTCAATATTGCCGATAAAATTAAGATTGCTGGCGGCCAGGATTTCGTGGGTTTTCTTTACCAAGGAGTTACCCTTGCTCCCTTCCTCGCCAATACTGAGCAAGCCGACCCGGGGCTCTGGTATGCCAAACATAATTTTGGAAAACGATGAGGCCATAACCCCGAACTGATAGAGATGCTTGGGGCGGCAATCGACATTGGCACCGACATCTGCCATAACCACAGGCCCTTTTAAGGTCGGAAAAACAGAGGCAATCGCTGGCCTGCTGATATTCTTGAGACGTCCGAGAAATTTGATGGCCGAGGCCATCACTGCCCCGGAGTTGCCGGCACTGACAACGGCATCAACCTCTTTGTTTTTCAGAAGCTCAAAGGCGCGGACCATTGAGGAATCTTTCTTCTTGCGAATGGCATCCATGGGACTATCGCCCATGGTTACCACCTGGGTCGTAAACAACATGGAAATTGCTGGATCCTGCCGCCGTTTTGCCAGGGCAGAAGAAATCGCTTCTTCATCACCCACCAAGGTGATCTTGAGAGAACTTTCGCGAAGTGCTTGAAGGGCGCCGGAGACGAGCTCATCAGCACCACGGTCACTACCCATCACATCAAGAGCGATATGCACGTGTACTCACCATCATGAGAAACTTTTAAAGATTAAGCAAACAGTGAAGCTCTGTGCGGGACACAAAAGCCGCAGACTGCCTCCTGAAACCTTCCAAGCGGCCTACATGTTTCACGCCTCACCGAGGCACAGGGAAACAACAAATAAAGAAGGTCCCAAAGAAAAAGACAAAGCTATAACAGTTCAAATGCAGGGCAGAAATTACCCCTAAAAAGAGAGGAGCACAAGTCAAAACAGGTGGTTACACCATTTTTCTTGTCTCCAAAAGGATGATATGGGAGAAATTCCCCAAAGACCAAGAGAAGAGGTCTTCAGGGATTAAAACGGACGTGTTGTAAACGACCTACTCGAAATCTTCGTCAAGCTTAATAACAGCACGGCCCTTATAGGTTCCGCAGCTTCCGCAGAGACGATGGGGCATTTTAGGATCGCCACATTCGCTGCAGGCGCCAACCTTGGGTGCAACGAGGGCATGATGGGAACGTCCCATATGTGTTTTTGAGTGAGATTTTCTTCTTTTTGGTAAGGCCATTGTATATTCTCCGTAACGGAATAATCTAACGTATGTGGCGGGCATTTATCCCAGTGCAGTTCTCTTCCAAACCAAACCATAGCCTGCGCTGGGACAGGCATAACGGCTTTTTGACATCCCATTCATAAATATTGGCGTCAAAGCATAAGTACCAATACCACGTGAGAAGCGAAACAAAGTAAAAAAAAGACCCCTATATGTCAAGCTTTTTATAACAGAGAATCGTTATGGTTCAAAACCTGTCATTTTTTTCAGACGGCCCTTAGAGCAACTGGGCCAACCTGGCGCTTGATCGCTGCAGCCTGGTGCCTAAAACCCGAATGATCTTCTTCAGGAGCTTGATCGCCAACAGCGGATTTTCCTCAAGGAGCTTTTCCGTCTTGTAATGGTGGAGAATGAGAATCTCACTCTCTTCCATGGCAACCACCGTGGCAGTACGAGGGTTTGATTCCACCACAGAGATCTCACCGACCAGGGAACCACTCTCTAAAATCGCCACAAGCACAAACTTACCCAAAAAAGGCGTCTCTTTTTTAATGGCCAGCTTGCCCGTCAGTAAAAAACCCATGAAATCACCAGGATCGCCCTGCCTGATAAACACCTCATCCTTGGCACATTTTCGATATTCCAAAAAACTACAGAGGATCTTGCACTCCTCCGGCAGGAGGTAGGGAAAACTCTTGGCCAGGGCCTCATCGCTCACAAGACTGCAGCCCATATTAACTCAACTCCTTTTCGGAGTTATCAGGATTGCGGGGTTCAGCCACTTTATCTTCGAGTCGGCGCACCAATTCCTCATAACCATCTTTTTGGATAATGCTGACAAACTGACTACGATAGTTGCTGACCAGACTGACGCCCTCAATGACCACATCATAGACAAACCAGTCATCGCCTTCCTGGTACATCTTATAGACCGCAGAGACCTCTCGATCGCCCTGGGTAATCATGGAGCTGACTGCGGCTTTTTTACCCCGGACGAGAACCTTATCAAAAACAACCTCATAGCTGCCACCGCAACAGGTCTTCAGCCTTTCCACATAGGTGTCCTTTAAGAGTTCCTTAAAAAGGGTGACAAACTTCTCCCTTTCAGCCTCTGACCTTTCATTCCAGGTTTTGGCCAGGGCACTTTTAGCCATCTGGGCAAAATCAAAACGCTTGGTAACCTCCTGGGCGACCCGCTCACGGCGCTCAGCCCAATGATCATCACCTTCCAAAGCAGGATCGGAGAGAATCTCCATGACCTTTTCCACAGTCAACTTCATGGCTGACTGGGGATCATTGGCCTGAACCAAAGAGCCCTGCAAAAAAAGGCAACCAACAACCAGAATAACCTGCAAGACATGTATTTTTTTATTTATGGCCATTTACCCCTCCAACATCAGTCACCCTTGCCACCTGCGGTCCCACGGCATCCTGGTCATACTGAATGACCAGATAGACAGCCCGCCCCTGCTTTTGACTCCGGTTGATTGATGCCTGCATCCCTCTATTTTTCAGACATTGCTGATATTTTCTTGCCCCTGCTAAATTACGAAAGAAACCATTACCATAGAGCTCCGGACATTGCGCCAAGGAAAACCCCTTATCCCTTACAGACACATCGTTCTGATCATCAGCGGACCCAGCGTTTGTGATGAGATTGCGCCGATGCTGGTAATAGATGTCCCGCAAGGAAATATATGGATCAAAGGCCTCGCTGACCAGACTCTCATAGTCTTTGCCGTTTAAGGTAGCAGCATTCTCAACCTTCAACGCTGTCAGGCCGTAATTGGTTCCTGGATCACCCGCAAAAACATACTGCAGTGGATTGAGAAAATAATCACCAGCCATACCCACCGTGTCCCGGGCTGAGGATGGCCCTAACAAAGGCCAGCAGATATAGATACCCTCACCCACCCCATAAAACCCGAGGGTTTGCCCCAAATCCTCATCGGCCTTATCCAGCCCGAACTCCTCGGCAGCCGGATCCCCCAGACCGCCGGCGCCCAAAACCGTATTAATGGCAAAACGGGCCACCTCAGTTCCAGACTGCTTAAACTTGCCCTGCAGCAGACTGTTCACAACCCGAACCGGGGCCAGCACATTATGAAAGGCGTCACGGATACAACCCCGAACCGCCTCATCGGCCAACACGGCACTATAAACCTTTCCCACCGGCTTCATAACCCAGAAGTAGAGGCGATCATTAAACACAAAAAAAACCCTGTTCACCGGCTCCAAGGGATCGTAGACAACGATCTCCTCTGCTTCTTCAAGATCATCGTCAAGCAGGGCCTCCAGATCAACATCTGCAGCATGCAGAGAACTGACCAGAGGCGTTATAACGAGCAAAAAGGCAAGGAGCCCTCTTTTAAAAATAGCAGATAACAACATTTTCAGTTACACCTTCCCAAAGACAAAGCGACTGATCAAGTCTTCCAGGTCGATGGTGGACTCGGTCTCAAAGAGCAAATCGCCATCCTTAATAAAATTCCCTGAACCGCCCTGACTGATCTTGATAAATTTATCGCCAATGATTCCCTGGGTCTTTATGGAGACAATGGCGTCATCAGCAATTTTCACCTTCTTTTCCAGGTAGAGGGTGACAAGGGCCATATCATCTTTTGAGAGTTCGAGCTGGGAAACCTTGCCGATGACCACGCCGGCCATGGAGACAGTGGCACCAACTTTCAGTCCGGCGACATTATCAAATTCGGCGGTAACCGTATAATACTTACCCGCGTCAAAAAGAGAAAATTCCCCAAATTGCGTGGTCATATAGGCAAACGCCCCAAACCCTAGCAGCAGAAAGAGCCCGACAATGAAATCAAAACGTGATTTTCTCATAAACTAACACCCGTATATTAAGGATCAGGACGCTGACCCAGGGAAATATAATCTTTTTACTTAGAGTATTTTAATAACAAATAAAAGGGCAGATCATTCAAGTTCCTCAGAACTTGAATAGACCTCGCCCATGGTTTGCGCGACAAATTTCATAATCTGAGGGTCGGTGGAATACTGAATGTTCTCCGGCTGTTCAAAGAGCGTCATCTTGCCATCATTCAAAAGCACCACCTGATCGGCAAGATTAAAGATCTTGGGAATATCATGGCTGACAATAATGGACGTAAAACCAAATTCCTTCTGGGTCTTAAAAAAAAGGCGGTAGACATCCATGGTAATCTGGGGGTCAAGGCCTGTGGTCGGCTCATCGAAAAGGACGATTTCCGGATTCAACATCGTAGCGCGGGCAAGGCCCACTCTTTTCTTCATCCCACCGGAAAGCTGGGCCGGAAACTTATCACCATGGCCATCCAGATCAAACTGAGCCAAGGCGGCATCAACCCTTCTGATCAATTCATCCTTGCCAATCTTTGTCCGTTCACGGAGGGGAAGGGCAACATTTTCCCAAACTGTCATGGAATCCAGCAGCGCCGAGCCCTGAAAAAGGACGCCGAATTTGGCCCGCACCTCATCAAGCTCTTTTCTGCCCAGGCTATTTATTTCTACGCCATCGACAAATATCTGGCCACTGTCAGGCTCCATGAGGCCAAGAATTAGCTTGAGAGAAACACTTTTTCCCTGGCCACTACCGCCGGCAATGACTGTGGTCTTGCCTTCCATAAATTCGACGTTGACATGATCCAGAACCACCTGGTCACCAAACTTCTTTACCACATCCACAAAACGAATCGCCGGTTTCATATAAATACCGCCGTAATCAGGTAGTTCCACAACAGGACAGCAATGGAGGTATATACCACGGCCTGGGTAGTGACCCTGCTGACCCCTTCGGCCCCGAAACCGGCATCCTTAATTTGCTGAACAAAATAGCCTCGCCCCGTGCATATCCAGACCACGAGCAGTCCAAAGGAAAACGATTTGTAGATACCGAGAGTAATATCTTCGTTGAGCACCTTGACCTCAATACCATTCATATAGGCCCCTGGATTAACGCCAAGCAGGATGACGCCGGAGAGGTAGCCGCCAAAGATGCCGATAAGATCAAACAGCGTGGTCAAAATAGGCATGGCAATGAGAATGGCCAGAAACTTCGGGCTTATGAGATAACGAAAAGGATCAATAGCCATACATTCAAGGGCATCAAACTGCTCGGAATTTCGCATAATGCCAAGCTCGGCACACATGGCCGAGCCGGCCCGGCCGGTAACCATGAGGGCGGTCAACACCGGACCAAGTTCCCGTATGAGGCTGAGGGAAACCAGCATACCAAGGGTCCCCTCCATCCCCACTTTACTCAAGGTATAATAGCCCTGGAGGCCAAGAACCATCCCGGTGAACAGGCCGATAAACAAAATAAGCGGCGTGGAGTTAACCCCGATGAGACGAAGCTGGCGGACAAGCTCGCCCAGGCGAAATGGTCGCTTAAAGCACCCGGCAATGGTATAGCCAAGAAAAATTGCCATCCGACCGAGGTCTCTGACGTGGTAGAGAGCTCCTGCTCCCAACTGCTCTATTACTCGAACAATCATAGATGGGGCTCAAGGTATCTTGAGCCCTAAAAAAATAGCCCAAAATACTCCTTTAATCGATTAGTTAAACCCTTTAACGGGCTATCTGAAAGGTATTGACATGGTATCTTTACCAAAAACCTAGCTGGCCACATTACCCAGTTACCAAGAAAATTGTCAAGTTTTTAGACCAAGAGCATTTCTAACAATTTAGGGGGAAACAACGATCTGATGTGTTAGAAATAAATGATATACTTGCTCTCCCGAGCAGCCATGGTGCCTAACCAAATTTCTGGATACTTTTTTAGACCGTTCACAATGCACATTAAACTCATCGGCTGTAATGGTCGTTATACCCATTCCACCCTGAGCCTCTTTTATTTACGCCAGGTTTTTGAAAAAAAGATCGCCGATGTCCGTACCACCATCCAACAGTTCACCATCAACGATTCTTATTTTGAAACCCTGGCCCGGATAACCGACTCAGCCACTGACTGCTACTGTTTCTCCGTCTATATCTGGAACAGCCCCTTTATCCGCCGCCTGCTTGCAGACCTCAGCCTCCTGCAACCTAACACCCCCCTTATCATAGGAGGCCCGGAGGCTGCGGAACTGGCAAAACTGCTTCATCTCGACACCCTTACCCTGGTCAGCGGTGAGGCGGAAGGTCTGCCCGATATTTTCTTTGCCGATCTCAAGGGCCACCATCTTAAAAAGACATATCAATGCCACAAGAAACCCTTATTTTCTTCACCCTACCGGGATGAAGATTTCAGGGGCCCCCTCGCCAACCGCCACATCTATTATGAGTCGTCACGGGGTTGCCCATACTCCTGCTCCTATTGTCTTTCCGCCAGCGAAACAGGTGTCCGGCATCTGGATCTTAGCCAGGTCAACAAAGAGCTTGACCTCATTTTGCACCACCAACCGCAGATTATCCGGTTCATTGACCGAACCTTCAACGCCCTGCCTCAGCGGACCCTGGAACTGTGGCGCCATCTTCTTTCCCTGGAGACCGACACCTCTTTTCATTTTGAGATCTCGCCGGATCTCTTTACCGAGGAAATGTTTGCGCTTCTGGAAACAGTACCTCCAGGCATGTTTCAGTTTGAGATAGGCCTGCAATCCACCCACCCACCGACCTTGGCCGCCGTTAACAGGAAGACCCTGGTCACCAAGGCCTTGGAAAACATCGAGCGCCTGACGGCCATTAACGCCATTCATCTCCATGTCGATCTTATCTTGGGGCTCCCCCATGACACAGAAGAATCTTACCAGCAGACATTTAATGATCTTTTTGCCCTCTCCCCCCACTAT
>JBFFNX010000007.1:0-33280 GCA_041562995.1 Desulfurivibrionaceae bacterium | reverse complement strand
GGAAGGTAATGCCGTCCATCCGCGGCATCTCAATGTCCAGGGTGATGACATCGGGCTTGAGGTCGACAATCATATCCCGGGCGACATAGGGATCCGGGGCGGCGCCCACCACCTCGATATCCGGCTCCTTGGCCAGCTCCTCCTTGAAGACCTTTCTGACCACAGCTGAGTCATCGACTATGAGAACCCGTATTTTCGACATACCTAATCCTTCGCCCACAATCACATATTAAACAGCTCTTCCGCCTTGGCCATTTCCTCTAACAGGTCGGCCATCAGAAACTGGATATCAATCTCATTGATATTAAACCGGGCCAGAACCTCGCCATGGATAGGGGTGGCCAAACCATCAACGCCACCGCCGATGCCCATGGAGACAACCAAGGCGTTGGCCAGGGCCACCAAGGCGGTAAGACCACCCTGATCCATGGCGTCGGCATCATGGTGCCTCTCCACCGCCACCTTCATGTCATCGGGAAACTCCCATTTCTCCAAAATCATGCCGCCCAATTTGGCATGATCAATACCGATAATCTTCTGTTCCGCCTCCACAAAGGTAGATCCTTCCGTGTTAACCATACCGACGACCAAATCGTACTCGTCAGCAATGAAGGTGGACATGAAACGTTTACCAATATCGTGGAGAAGGGCAGCAGTAAAGGCACTGGAAGAATCCACATCTTTAAAAAACTTGATCACCTGCTTAGCCATGATGCCACTGGCCACCGAGTGCTTCCACAACTCGCCCTCGCCAAGATCATAGCCCGCACCGACATTCCCCTTATAAAATTTGGCACTGCAGCTGGTTATAATAATATCCTTCAAGATATCATGTCCAACTACCACCAGCCCTTCATCCAAGGATGATATCTTGCGAGGCAAACCGAAATAGGCGGCATTACAGATCTGTAAAACATTTGCCGTGATTGATGAATCAAACTGGATAACCTCGGCAAGTTGGCCGGCCGTGGTGTTTGAATCTTCCAGCAACGCCATGACACGCTGGGCGACCTTGGGAAAGGGCGGCACATGCTTTACCATCATTAAAACTTCTTCAACGCGGCTCATAGCTCAAACTCCCCCTTTCCTGATACCTTTAACAATATTTTACCTGTTGCCAGTTCTATACTTATGGTCCGGTTCACTGAACCGCCGATATCTTCCTTCACAGGTTTGATGCCGTTTTTAGCAAAAAGACGGGTGACGATATCGTAATTTCGCACCCCTATATTAAAAATTCCTGCCGAATCCATGAGCTGTGACCCCCCGACAACATAGACCTGCATGCGCTCTTTTACCGCACCCAGGGCATAGGCGGCCCGAAAGAGATTGGGAATGCCCGTGTCACCGAACATATAGGGTTTTTTCTTGGCCCGTTCAGGGTCAATTTTGGAGTCGGGCAGCATATAGTGCAGTAAACCAGCGACCTTGACCTTGGGATCCCAGAGCAGAACTGCGATGCACGACCCCAATGAATAGGTGATCACGGAGTCCTTAGGATCCTTGCTCACCTTCATGTCTGATATACCTACAATTTGTTTCATATTTATCCCTGTGCTACAGAATTTACCCTCACCCCCCAGAAAGAGGATACTTGAAGGTGTTTTTCTTAATTTAAAAAAACCATCCTGCCGCTTATTTCTCCCCTTCTTACTTCTCAGATTCTTACTTCTTATATCCCGTGGTGGTTACCTGCTGAAAGCGATGATTAATGGCTGTCAAACTTTCAGAGTGACCGATGAAGAGATGCCCGCCGGGCCGTAAGCAGCCATAAAATTTATCCACCAACTGCTGCTGGGTTTCTCGATTAAAATAGATCATCACATTCCGGCAGAAGATGACATCGAGCTCAGCCTGCCAAGGATATTGATCCATGAGGTTAAAACGCTTGAAGGAAATGGGATCGCTTAGTTCCTTCTTCACCTTCACATATCCCTCACTGCCGCCCTTGCCCTTTTGGAAATAGCGTTTGACGAGATCCTGAGGCACCGCTTGCAACTTTTCAGTGGCATAGACCCCTTTCTGGGCAACAGCAAGGACTTTTGTGGAAATATCGGTGGCCTGAATGGCAAAACGGAAGCGCGGCTCTTGGGCGGTAAACTCATTAAGAACGATGGACAGGGTATAGGGCTCTTCCCCGGAGGAACAGGCCGCAGACCAGACCTTAAAGTCAGCGAGCTGGCCCTTACCGGCAAAGTCCTTTAAAACCGTGGAGCTGAGATAATCAAAATGGGTCTTTTCACGAAAAAAACTGGTGAAATTAGTGGATACGACGTCGATGAGTTGAATCAACTCCTCGCCGCTGTCATCATTTAACACATAATCGTAATACTCTTTAAAACCGGCGATTTTGCAATATCGTAATCGCTTGCTGAGCCGGGCATTTAAGAGTTCTTTTTTCTCTGGCTTCAGGAAGATTCCAGTCTGTTGATAGACAAGGGAACTGAACTGTTGGAAGAGCTTGTCCGTCAAAGGTGTATAGGAAACGACCATACCAGGAAAACCAGGGCTTAGAGTTCTGAAAATTTCTCAAGGAGACCTTCACCTACGACGCTGTCCACATTGAGCAGAATCTTCACATCTCCCTTGACCTTTGCCATCCCCAGAATGCCATTTGAAGCGCCCTGGCTGTTACCGAAGGAAGGTGGTGGCTCAATTTCATCGGCGGCAATATTGAGAACCTCGGAGACCGAATCCACCAAGGTGCCGACCTGAATGGTGCCCCCGGAGCTCGCTACCTCGACAACGATAATACAGGTCCGGTCAGTATACTCCTGCGTCGGCATCCCGAACTTGAGGCGGAGCTCCAGTACGGGAATAACCCTGCCCCGCAGATTAATAACCCCTTTCACGTAGGAGGGAGTCTGGGGCACGGCAGTAATCTCCATGAGCCCAATGATCTCCCTGACCTTGAGAATACCAATACCGTACTCTTCATCGGCAAGGGCGAAGGTGAGATATTTCCCGCCAAGATCCTTAACCCCTGCCACCGCCTCATCACGTGTACCTGTTTCACTGCTCATCTTTACTCCCTCCAGCAAGATATCCGGCCATGAGTCCCACAAACATGCTCAAGGCGGCCTCACCTCACTGCATTTACCTCAAAGAGATATCTTTAAATAAGAAAATTTACGCCTCAAGCTCCTCTTTCATCTCAACAACGGGAGCCGTTTTTTGTCCTCCACGACAGGACTTAAGCTGAGGAGGACCTTTTGCCTCACTGGCAGAAATAAGTCCGGCAAGATCCAAAATAAGACCCACCCTGCCGTCGCCAAGAATGGTGCCACCGGCCAGGCCTTTAATATCCTTAAGAAAACCACCCAGACTCTTGATGACAACCTCCTGCTTACCAAGAAGCTCATCAACCAACAAGGCGCGGTGACGCCCCTCATTTTCAACAACAACAGCAATACCGTCGGTAATCTCGGTACAGGAATTCTCCACCTCAAAAACATGGTTGAGGCGAATAACGGGAATAAGGGTGTTCCTCACCATCAGGGTCTCACCCTGGCCCTGGATGGTGTTGTAATGCTCGGCCTTGGGCCGCATCGATTCCTGGATGGCAATGGTGGGGATAATATAACGCTCCTGGCCGACCCGGACAATAATCCCGTCAATAATGGCCAGGGTCAGGGGCAACCGCATGAGAAACTGGGTGCCCTCCCCAGGGGTAGACACAAGCTCACACTTACCGCGCAGGCTCTCCACACCTTTCTTCACAACATCCATACCCACCCCGCGCCCGGAAACATCGGTTATCTGATCGGCCGTGGAAAACCCGGGCAGGAAAATCATATTATTAATTTCATGATCGCTGATATTATCCGAGGCACTCATCATGCCGCGCTCAATGGCCTTAGTCCTGATTTTGCCGGTATTAAGCCCCTGGCCATCATCATGAATTTCAATGATGATATTGCCGCCCTTATGATAGGCGGCAAGCCTCACCGTACCCTTACCAGGTTTCCCCACCGCCTCGCGCTCAGCGGCCTTTTGGACCCCATGATCGACGGAGTTACGCATCATGTGGACAAGGGGATCGTAAATTGAATCCACCATATTCCGATCGATTTCCGTCTCTTCACCTTCCATAACCAAATCCACCTGCTTGCCAGATTTCTTGGCAAGATCGCGAACAAGCCGGGTCATCTTCTGAAAGGTCTGCCGGATGGGCACCATGCGCATGGACATCGCGGTCTTCTGGAGCTCGGAGGTAATCCGGCTGAGCTGACCGAAATCCTTATTGAGTTTTGGATCTGACATGGCCGTAATCAGCGGGTTCTGACGAACCATGGCCTGCATAATCACAAGCTCACCCACGGCGTTGACCAAGCCATCAAGTTTTTCAACATCGACCTTAATGGAGGCCCCAATTTTCGCCTTTGGCGGCGCACTACTCTGTGGTTTGGCAGCTGGAGGCGCGGAAGCTTGACCCCGTACAGATGGAGGTTCACGAGTTACGGATGGCTCCACCACCGGGGCAACCTCAGCATCAGCAGAAGACTCCGGCAGCAGGGAGTGAGAAGAGGGAGCTCCTTCGAGAACGCCTCCGGCCTGCAAGACCTCGACCTTTCTAACCCAGTCACTGATATCAAAATCTTTATAGGCGGCCGGTCCCTGCTCCAGCATATCGCTGAGATTCTGGACCATGCTGCGCAGATAATCTCCTACCCCGAGAACAACATCAATAATATCGGCAGACATGGTCAGCTTATTATTGCGCACGTCATCGAGAAGATTTTCCGTACTATGGGCCAATTTATTAATGGTGGTGAGATTTAAGAAGCCGGAAACACCCTTGATGGTGTGGAAGGGCCTGAAAATATTATTAATAATATCGATATCATCTGGCGCCTGTTCCAGATCGAGGACATGAACCTCGATGGCCTCAAGATGTTCAAAGGCCTCGGCGATAAAACCGGCAACCAAGTCGGCATCCTGCATAAAATCAGGAAGATCGCCGCTGCCCAGATCAACTTTATTTTTTGGAGGCTGCGGAGCTGCGGCCACTGTTTCGACTTCCTCCGGCACCGGCTCTTCAGAGGGGGGAGCTGCCACCTCACCGGCCATGACATCCTCAACCTGGGCAACCAGGTCATTGATCGAAAAGCTCTTAAAGTGATCCACCCCTTTTTCAAAGACTTCCTGGACATTGTCAACCATGCGCGCCAGACGATCACAGACTGCCAATACCACATCTGTGGCCCCTTGTCCCAGGGGCAAGCGGCCATTACGGACCTCATCGAGTAAATTTTCCGTGGCGTGGGCGAGCAGACTGATACGGTCAAGATCTGTACAACTTGCTATACCCTTGACGGTATGAAAAGAGCGGAATATGGAGTTGATGATCTCACTGTCGCCGGGGCTTTTTTCCAGGGCCAGGATATTTGACTCCACACTGTTGAGATGCTCCACTGACTCCTCAATAAAGGCGGTAAGCAATTCAGGGTCAGCGAGAAAACGGGTATCGACTTCATCACTCTCTGCAACGGCCTCATCATCGCCCCCACCCTGGAGATCCGGGGAGGGAAGTCCAAACTCAGCTGGATCTATTTGCAGGCCTATCTCTTTGAAAAGTTTACAAAAAGCCGGAGCATCACCCACCCCACCCCGAGCCACCTCCTGCATCAGGCTCACACCTTGGCCAAGACGATCGTAATTTTCCGGCGAATCGGAAATTTCGCCCATGATGCTGGCCTCAAGAACCTTCTTAAAGGCCGTCACCATCTTTTCAAGGACAGCTATCGCCTGGACATCTGCATTGCCAAGAAGTTTCTCGGCAACCTCCAGCAGATCTCCCACCGCTGACAGGTCACCCGGCTCGACAACTAAAATTTTTATCGCTAATTCATCAAGTAATTGGCTGACTGATATCTGCTCATCCGCCATATGTTTTTCCCTCTTTAAAACACCTAAAATATACCATCACGAGCCCCCTTTCAGGGAAGAATGAAGGCCGTAAAAGATCCTTACCAATCCAAAAACACACGCGTCTTTATCCTTATCAATCTGCCCATATCCCTCCGTGTTTTGCAAGTAGTTTTCTTGTTAAACAAGGGAACAACGGCATACGCAGCCTGTTGTTGAAACAAGAAAACCGACAACACATTTCAAAAAAGATGTTGTCGGTTTTCCCACAAAGCAAAAGGCCCTGGTATACCGATAGGGTAAATTTATGAAGATAACCCCTTACATTTCCTCAAGGGCCAACAACTGCTCGTCAATTACCTGAAGATTAACAACGACCTTATCGGCAATCTCCACCTGGGGATATCTGGTCAAAATTGACTGGAGAAGATCCCGTGACTCTTTCAACAAGGCCTTACGAGCAGCAGAATCCGTTGCCCGGCGGGCCTTAATAAAAAGCGCGGCCGCCTTCTTGCGAAGCAATTTTGCATCTTTCAGGGAGGCCTTTTCAATCTCAACGGCGGCCCTACTGTCATAGTCGGTGCCCAGCAACCCCATAAATACCGTGATAGAATCACCATAAAGTTCCATATCCAGGAGGTTTAAGCCTTCCTGCCATTGATCAGCCAAATCCTCTATTCTTTTTTCCTTTTCCAGCTGGATATAATGCTCCCGGGCCGCCTTGGCCCCGGACATCATCTCCGCAACCTGGGTCATGGAATCAGCGGGCAGACGGGATTGCTTCATGCTGGCCAGAATACCCAAGGCCTTTTGAAAGTCCTTGGCATCGATGAGCTGTTCAATCATGGCCAAGCGCCGCACCGTATTCTGGCGCACCCGTTCTTCTGCCTGTTGATAGAGAGCCTCTGTCGCTATGGTATGAATAGCGCCGGGATATTTATTTTGCAGCTCGCGCACCGCTGACTCAAAGGTATCGGGGATACTCTCGCCATCAAAGGACAGGAAGGACTGCAGCGCCTGGCTATAGAGGGCAAGTTCCCGGGCATGATCATCAGCGGCAAAGAGCAGCGCTAATTTACCAGTAACCGCCTTATTTATCTCATCCCAGGAATTAAGGATTTCGGCCAGATGCAGATATTCCGCTCGGGCCTTTTCATACTGCCCGGACGCCATGAGAAGCTCGGCAACCTCAAGGCGCAGCGGCCACTTTTCATAAGGACCGCTCGCGGTCAGCACCTGGGAAAAAACAAGAGCCGCCTTTTCCAGCCGCCCCGTATGGAGCAAAGCCCTGCCGTAGATCTCTTGAAGACGTAAATCAGTTGGGGCCTTACCATTGAACTCCATGGCATTTTCATAGGCGGCAACCACCTGATTGTATTCTTTTCGATCGGCATAGTAGTCAATAATGGCCTCTGCCTGGACACTGGCCTCCTTCTGAAATTTGCCAAGAAGCTCCGGAATAAGGGCGGAATAGACGTCAAACATCGCATCACAATCGCTCTCGGAAAAAGAAATATCCTTCCTGGTGACAGTAAGGGAATCGCCCTGGCCGTCCAAAATGGCCTGGTAGCCGCCGACAAGGGCGGTCAGCAATCCGGTACATTGCTGCCACTGCCCCTCCTGCTCGCGACTCAGACCCAGAGTGCCCATCTTTTCACCGAGGAGCTGCCATTTATCAGCCTTGTCCCCATAGAACTTCAGCCTGGATTTGACAAACTGAGGATCAAAGCCGCCACTGTCGATGTTCGCCAAAAAAACGGGGCCCATACTATCTTCTGTGGGCAACGCCTCCTCGCCACTCAATCCTTCCCGGGCCTTTTCGGTGACCGAGACAGTTGCCGCCCCATCTCCCGCAGAGATGGACTTGACCACTTTTTTACCCCCGGCCTGACAGCCCGCCAACAGCAGGCCGGCGACAACCAACAAACCGAGAAGGCCCATCTTCGCCCCCAAAGAAGCGCCTCCATCTTGATTACTCTTTGTGTTCAAATACATTTTTTCGCACACTGCTCCTTGCCCGCACTTGATTTCCCAAAGAAACCACATGCCGAGCATCTCAATGTTTTACTGCGCTTACTGCAACCAATAGGGCCGAAATGCCCGCTGGGGCTTAACCTCGCCACCCGGCAATATATCGCCAAAGGTAACCAGGGGTGCTCGCACATCAGCATTACTTGCTTCTGCCCCTGTCAACAGCAGACCGCCACCGTTTACTGCCACCGGCACCTCAATCTGGCCCACCTCAGGGTAAAAAAGCGGCAGCTCCTTGGTTCCGGAAAAAGAGAGATCCGCCAGATCAAGGGCCTTGCCGTAATCACGATTTAAAATATAGTCGCCGGCAACCCGTGTCCACACAGGTAATGCCCCGGATGAGCCCGTAATATGCGTGGTTCTTCGGGCCATGGGTTTATTGTCATCATAGCCGACATAGGCGGCCAACACCAAGCCGTTATGCAGGGTAACACCGTTTTCCCGGCCCTGATAAGAGCCGGGCACTAGGCCGGCAAAGGCCGCATTGGAAAAGCGGTTCGCTGTGCCTGTCTTACCCAAGACCGGGACGGTGATCCCCATCTGCAGCAAGTTTGATTCAAGTTCCGGATCTCGGCTATGGAGCTGAATATTTTTATAGGCATAACGACCGGTACCAAACTTAACCACATTCCTGAGGATATCATTAACAGCCAGGGTGGTCTGGGCATCAATCACCTGCCTCTTCACCGGTTTGGCAGTATAGACGACCTCACCATCATAGGTTTCAATGCGGGCGATGAGATCAAGTCCAGCATTTTGCAAACCGTCAATGGTGTACACATTACCGGAAGTAAGGCCTTCGTATATCCTGACAATCTCGTAGAGACTGACCACATTTGAGCCCAGCGGAAAGGAAAGCACCGGCTCAAGGGCGCTCTCAACCCCAAACTCCCGGCAGAGGCCGATGAGATACTGCAATCCCGCCAATATTCTAAAATCATTTAATGAATGGAGTACTTCCGGGCTATAAGGTTCCAAGGAACTGAGACGTTCAAACTCCTTATCCTTGGCAGCGGCCACCATCTCAACCGTGGCCACGGTGAGCAGATTATCAAGACGAACCCGCCCCCAGAATTTCTCTCTGTCGGCCGGCAACATGCCGCCCACCATGACGCTAAAAAGCCGACTGGTCACAGGCCGCCAGCCCGGATCCGCCTGCTCTGAATAAATGAACTGGTAGTTGCTGAAGTCCTGCTTGACAGTGCCTCCGTTCTTGACAGCCATGGGAACATAATAGAAATTCGGGACATACTGCTCCATGGTGGCGTCCGGAAACGTTTTCAAGCGCATCAGGCCATCGTACTGTTCCTGGAGGCGTTCAAAACTCCAGCGCACCAAATCCTTACGCAGCTTAGCCTCGACAATCTCGGCCTTGGTCAGATCTTCTTCCAATTCACCGTTTTCACTAGCGGCAGCTTCTTCCGCCTCAAGCATGAGAGCATATTCCTTGCTGTAATGCATCTTCTGAAGGAATTCTACCTCCCCATCCTGACCGTCAAAGATAAGATCACTTTCCACGGCCAACCTGGCCTTATCAAAGGCTAATTGCTGCAGGGCCTGTTGATCAACTACAACTCCCATATCATCCCGGATCCGGCGCATGTAATGGGTATAGGATTCTCCATCCTCCTGGGCCATGCCAAGATGGGCGATGAGCTCCTTGAACTGGCCCGGGGTCAACTTGTCGCAAAGATGGGCAACAAGCCAGACCGTGGCCACGTTTTCGGAATGAACTCCAGCCCAGCTCATGGAAACCTTGGCATGGGGACTCTTATGGTCAGGCCGGGGGAAATAAGACTGATTATGATACACAAACATGGTCCTTTCATTGTTCAAGGCATCAAGGGTGTTCCAGCCCAGCTGGAGAGCGGCAGAATAGACAAGGGGCTTTATCACCGAACCCATGGGACGCCTGGCCGTAACTGCCCTGTTAAAATAATGGTTGGTCATGCCGCCGACCATGGAACGGATCTTGCCGTTTTGAAAGCTGATGACCGCGCCCTGGACTTCTGGATACTTCTCCAGGTTAAAAAGAGCCCCGCCACTCAACTGATCAACCTCGCGAACACTGACATAAACCCGATCACCCTTCTTAATCTCTTTAAGGAGAATCTTTTCCAAATCGCCCTTTACGGGCATGGACCAGCGCTGTCGATGATAACGAACCAAGGCGGTCAAGGTAACCTGAAGGCCTTCCTCATCAATAATGCCCAGAGGTTCCTCGTTGGCCTTGCCACCGAAGGAGAGGTGAATCTTTACGGGATTTTTGTCAATCTTCTCGACCTGGGCCAAGAGAAACTGGCCGACATGGAGTTTCGTCATGCTGCCCAAGGACATGTCAGCGTAGGTCTTCTGCAGGAGCTCACGCTCATAACCGGTAAGACGGGTATCAATTCGGGACAACTCGCTCTTCAAGGAATAAAGGCTGCTCTCCTGCAGATCCTTATCAATGGTGGTGACAACCTTGATCCCGGAGGTGGCGATATTATCAATACCATGCCGGGCAAAGGCGTCCTCAATGAGGGGATCGGCCATGGCGTCTTTCACCAGATCCATCACGGTATTCAAGGAATATCTCGTGCGGCCCTGCCTGAAGGGGATTTCCTGATTCAGGGCGCGCTGATAGGCGTTGGCGTCGATATAATTGAGCTTATACATCTGGCCAAGAACATAAGCGGTACGATGTTTACTCTCCAACTCGGCCTTACGCACCGCCTCCTCTGTCTTTTTAACATGGGGATTATAGTAGTTTGGTCTTTTTACAGAGCCGGCAATAAAGGCTGCTTCAACCAGGGTGAGCTCAGCCGCCTCCTTGTCAAAATAATAACGGGCCGCAACCCCGAGACCACGGCCATTACCACTGACATAGAACTGGTTGGCGTAGAACTCCAGGATCTTTTCCTTGGGATAATGGGCCTCAAGGCGAAGGGCAAAAAGGAGCTCTTTAAGTTTAGATTCAATTGATCTACTCTGGCGCTTAAAGAGGTTTTTGGCGGTCTGCTGGGTAATGGTGGAACCGCCCTGCACCACCCTACCGGCCTTGATATTTGCCAACATGGCCCGACCAAGCCCCATGAAGTCAATGCCGTAATGGCTGTAAAAATTATGATCCTCAGAGGCGACAATGGCGTTGGAAAAATCCTTGGGGATCTGCCGAAAGGAGAGATACTGCCGATGCGCCTCTTCAAAAAAGACACCAATTTTAGCAGAACCGTCGCTATAGTAAACGGGGCTCTCCATGGCGAGGATATTCTCAATGCTCCCCTGGCTGATGGCCTCACCCGGCTGGCGCACGACATACCAGTAATAAACACCTACCCCGACAATAACGAATAAGGCCGAGCACAGCAGGAGGGCTTTAAGCAATAAAGACAATATGTTTTTCATGGATTTCTACAGATGTTCGCAAGCTGTCAGATAAGTTACGGAGAATGAAACCACGGGGACAAGAGAATCGTAATCACACTATTTTGGACATTTACCATACAGTACGGTATAATTCACCAAAACAACAACAACTTCAAGTCAAAAGCAACAACTACTCAGTTTTCCCTGCAACCTAACTGTGAGCAATACAACGAAAATTGGAAAACATGTTGCCAGCCGGCCCCTCCTCAGGTAAAAAGGGATACGTATTTCATCAAGCCCTTAACCTATCGTTGTTTTAGCGAGATCAAAGCACGACTCCTTTGAATCCATAAATTGGTTTAATTCCCATGCGTTACCTCCTTAGTCTTTCCCTGATTTCCCTCCTCTCTCTTGCCGGTTGCATCAACAGCACCCAGCAACAGGCCTTCCTTTTTATGGACCAACAGCAGGAAGTTCTCGACATTCCTGCCATCGAAGGCCTCATTGACGAGACCACCATTCCCGAGACTGAGGCCACGGTCACCGAGGAAATCAAGGAACTCGAACATCTGGGGCGCTGGGAGCAGGGCTCACCTGATGCCAGCGGCGATCGGCAAGTCTCCTACGATTTCCCAGTGACCATCAACAAGCAGGTGGAATTTTATCTCGATTTCTTCCAGAACCGGCAGCGCGCCACCTTCACCAAGTGGCTGGAACGCTCAGGGCGCTACCTGCCCATGATCCAGAAACACCTCCGAGACGCCGGGCTGCCTGAAGACCTGGCCTACCTGCCCATGATCGAAAGTGGTTACAGCCTAACCGCCTATTCCCGAGCCAGGGCTGCAGGCCCCTGGCAGTTTATTCGCTCCACGGGCCGCCATTACGGCCTGAAGGTCAACACCCATGAGGATGAGCGTCGCGACCCCACCAAATCCACCCTCGCCGCTATTGATTTTTTAAGCGACCTCTACAAACAATTCAACGACTGGCACCTTGCGGTTGCCGCTTACAATGCCGGGGGCGGTAAAATTCGCCGTGGCCTCAAAAAACACAATGTTGACAATTTCTGGGATCTTGCCCAGCATCGCTATCTGCGCAGCGAAACCAAGCTCTACGTGCCAAAGCTCATTGCTGCCATTATTATTGCCAAGAACCCGGCCAAATACGGTTTTCATGACATCAACTACCAAAAACCCCTGGAGTATGAGGAGGTCACCGTCCCCCGGTGGACCACCCTGCGCTCGGTGGCCGTGGCCTGCGATGCTGACTACGACGAACTCCGTGACCTCAACCGCCAACTCCGTAAAACAATTACCCCGCCTGGGATGGCCTCCTACGCCATCAAGGTGCCGGTAGGCAAAAAAGAGATGGTGGCCAAAAATTTAAAAAAGGTCTATCCGGTGGTGACCACCAAGTACAAGACCCATATTGTTCGCCCCGCTGAAAGCCTCAGCAAGATCTGCGATCTGTATAACCTTAAAAAAATCACCCTGCTCAAGACCAACAAGCTGGAGAGCGCTCAGCTTCATAAAGGGCAACGTCTCCGCATCCCCTACCAGTCCACCGACTATGTTCTATGGGACAAGGAGAGCAATCCACCCGTGGCCGTTGCTGATTCGGATATGATCCTCCATAAAATCAAAAATGGCGAGACCGTTTCCATCATTGCCCGGCGCTATGGTGTACCCCAGCACATGATTGCTATCTGGAACAACCTGGATGACCTGGGCCGCATCAGGGCAGGCCAGCAACTCGCCATCTATCTTGACGATGCCAGCTTTGCCAGAAAAGAGCTGGATCGCCTGGACAGGCTTGCCAAAAACACCTTGCCACCCACGTCTGCCAATGCAGCGGATGGCAAAGTCATTTACTACAACGTCAAACGGGGTGACTCCCTGTGGACCATTTCCCGCCAATTCAACCTGAACATGGACAAAATAAGGCGCTGGAACAGTCTCGAAAATAATGATGTAATCCACCCCGGCACCAAGCTGCTCATCAAAACCGCCTCTCTCTAAGGCTCCCCATGGATATTTCCGGCAAAACAGCCCTTGTTCTCGGCGCCAGCCGTGGTCTTGGCCGCGCTGTTGCCCTAGCCCTGGGGCATGCCGGTGCCCGCCTCATCCTTCCCTATTACGATTGGCCCGATTCCGTCCAGGAGATGCAGGAAGAGTTTTCCCGCCTTGGCTTTGACTACCTGGCCCTGCCTGTTGATCTCCGCCATGAAGATGAGGTCGGAGAACTTCTGCACCACGCCATGGCACGCTACGAGCGCCTCGACATCGTCATCAATAATATTGAGCGCGGCGGCATGCCCATTGTCCACGGGCCCTACACCAGAGAGCAATGGGACCTTGAGATGGCCACCACCTTGAAGGCCAAGTGGAATGTTTTTCAGCAGAGTCTGCCTTTTTTAAAGAAACAGGCGGAGGCGGTGATGATTATCATCTCCTCCATTGCCGCTATCACCGGCCGTAAGGGGCCGGCAGGCCTTATCTTCAACGACGGTTATGCCGCCGCCAACAGGGCCGTAAACGCCCTCACTGAAACCTGGGCCGTACAGGGTGCTCCCGAGGTCCGGGTCAATGAAATCATGCTTGGTTTTTTTGAACACCGCCATGCCGAGCAGACCAAGGGCTGGCCTCTCCTTGACAGTAAAACACAACAAGAAATTATCCACCACACCCTGATGGGGCGGACCGGCAAGGCTGGAGATCTCGTTAAAGCTGTTCACTTTATCATTGAAGACGCCACCTTCATGACCGGCACCACCCTTCGTCTTGATGGCGGTTATGTCCTGGGAGGCGAAAAAATACCCCCCATGCCAGCTGGCACAGGGGGTGATTTAGCCATCAAAACCTAGCAGGCGCAGGGACTGCTCAAAATCTAGATTCTAGCAGGACGTTCTAGCTGCAAACCATGTTTTTTTTTGCCATCAAGACCTGATGGCCGCTGATCAGCCTCAGCAAAAAGAAGAGGTTGCCAAAACCTTGGTCATTCATGCAACTCCGGAGGGGTTATCCTTTTTTTCCTTCTCCTTCTTTTTACGTTTGAGAAGATCCTCCAGAGCCCATTTGGGGATCTGGTGCATGATCACCTCGACACAGGCAAGCTTAACCCCGTCTTTATCCTTGGGGTTTTCAATAACCGCCTCGCCCATGATCTCGTCGGCATCGTACCAGCATAATTCACAGCCTTCTTTATCATAAACGTTGAGAACCCGGCGGTTTAAATCCTCGAGATGCTCCTCCTCGACAATATTGCCGACGATCTGCATGGCCACTTCATAGGGAATAAAATCTGATTCTTCTGACATCGCATATACCTTCTTGTTGATATTAACCTTTTAAAAGTTGAGAGGGGACAAGAAGGCGGCACCCCATTCTTGTCCCCTCTCAACCCTCAACCTTGCTACACCCTGGTTTTGGGCCAGAAAATCTTCTGATACATGTCCAGGGCATATCGATCCGTCATGCTGGCCACAAAATCGCCAACCCTCCTTTCACGGGAGGTGGATTCGGCATAGGATCCCATGTAGCCGTCAAGAAACTCGCGATTTTCCATAAAATAGACAAAGAGCTCGCGCAGGATCTTTGAGGCCTTGAAAAACTCGCTATGGACCTGTTCGGACCGATACACATTGTTATAGAGAAACTGACGCAGCTCCTGCATGGCCTGGCCGGTTCTCTCCTCAACCCCAAATACCAGATGCTCGCCCTGGGGAGCCGTGCCGGCAAGCACCCCTTCCACCATAGAAACGATGCGCCGCGAATGGTTTTTGCCGAGAAAAGCCTGGCAAGGTGCCGGGATATCCGCCTCGGATATGACGCCGCTCCTGACAGCATCATCAAGATCATGGGCAAGATAGGCGATGATATCAGCATAGCGCACCACGCATCCCTCAGCCGTCTGTGGCATGCCCTTGCCAGAGGCGGGCAGCACCTCTCCATAGCCCTTGGAATGCTTGATAATGCCATCCCGCACCTCATAGGTGAGATTGAGGCCCATACCATCATTTTCCAGGACATCCACCACCCGCAGGCTCTGACGGGAATGGGAAAATCCTCCGCTCATCAGCTCGTTTAACACCGCCTCACCAGCATGGCCAAAGGGGGTGTGGCCCAGGTCATGACCATGGGCAATGGCCTCCAGCAAATCTTCGTTCAAAAACAAGGCCCGGCCCAGGGTCCTGGCAATCTCTGAGACCTCCAGGGTATGGGTGAGACGGGTGCGGTAATGGTCGCCTGTGGGGGCAAGAAAAACCTGGGTCTTATACTTCAGACGCCGGAAGGCCTTACAATAGACGATGCGGTTCCGGTCCCGCTGAAAGTCGGTGCGGATGGCGCAGGGTTCTTCCTGGACACTCCGGCCCTTTGTCCTGACACTGGGACAGCTGTAGGGCGAGAGGTACTCAAGTTCCCGCTGTTCTATGGTTTCCCGTACACTGAGCATAATTTTATCGTGTGGACTTTCCGGATCAAACTCACTATTTCACCTAAATCTTACATAACCACAATTTCTGAAAAAATCGATGTTTTTCGACTCTCTTTCCCTGTCGACAACCGACATCTCCGCTCTTTTTCTTGACGCTGGGGCATTTCCCTTTATGATAGTCCCCAAGATTACATCCTCCCTTAAGAGCGCCAAGCTCCTGGGCCCCAGGACATAAGAGAGCCGCATTTATAAAAAACCATGAGCAGCACACACATAAAACATATGCAGGAGGCCCTGACTGAGGCCCGCAAGGCTTTGGATAAGGGGGAATTCCCTGTGGGATGTGTCATCACCAGGAATAACCAGATAGTCGCCCGCGGCCACCGCCTCAACAGCCGCAATCACGCCAATGAACTGGATCATGCCGAAGTGAGCGCCCTGCGAAGTCTTTTTCAAAATAATGGGGCCGCCGACACCAGCCCCTTGACGGTTTACGCCACCATGGAGCCCTGTCTCATGTGTTTTGCCACCTTGATTCTCAACAATGTGCGCACCATCGTTTATGCCTACGAAGATGCCATGGGAGGCGGAACCGCTCTCGACTTCACCTCCCTGCCACCGCTGTACCGAGAAATGGAGATCACCGTTGTCCCCCATGTTTTACGGCAAGAGTCCCTGATCCTGTTCAAGGAGTTTTTCTCCAACCCGGAGACCAACTACTGGCCGGACAGTCTGTTGGCGCAATACACCTTGAACCAACCATGACCAATTTACGAAAAGTCTTTTTTCACCCCGGAGAGCACAGAGACCAAGATTGTAATAAGAAAATTTCTCTGTGCTCCTCTGTGTTCTCAGCGGTTAATTTTTAGTTTCCCCGAGACCGACACCATGACCATCAAACCCACAACCCTGCAGTTCAAAGCCCGGGAGCGCAACGTCTTTTTCCACCTGCTCACCGCCTGCAACCTCTCCTGCAGCCATTGCTACATCAACACCGCCCAGCACGGTACGCAAACCGTAGCCAAAGAGACCATGGAGAACTGGCTTGCCCTCTTTTACGAACCGAACAAGGAGAGCAACATCATTTTCCTAGGCGGCGAGCCCACCCTCCACCCGGATCTGGCCCACGGCATCCACTATGCCCGTGCGCTTGGCTATGCAACCATCACCGTGGACAGTAACGGCTTTCTCTTCCACGATCTTCTCGACCATATAAGCCCTGGGGATGCGGTCTTGAGCTTCAGCCTGGACGGACCAGATGCCGCGGTCAATGATCCCATTCGCGGCCAGGGTGTTTTTGCGACCTGCACCGAAAATTTAAAAAAGGCCATCTCGCGTGGTTTTGAGGTCAGCGTTATCTATACGGTGAGTCGGATGAACCTCCAGCATCTTGAAAGGATGCCGGCCCTCCTCCACGCCCTAGGAGTCAAACGCTTTTTCATCCAGGTCATTGGCATCCGGGGCAAATCAGCGGCAGCCGAGGAACCGCTCCAGCTCAGCCCTGACGAGTGGCTCACCGTCATCCCGCCCGTGGCCAGAGAAGCGGCTGAACTCGGCATCCAGGTTATCTACCCGAAAGTTTTCCTGGAAGAAGGGGAAGAATTCGCCTGTGCGGGCGAGGTGGCAGAGAACTTTTTCATCTTCCCCAACGGCCGGGTATACAAATGCCCCCTGTGCGAGGATTTCCCCATCCACGCCCTGGAGATTAAGGACAACCAGCTCATCGAGACCGGCGGCCTCAATGAAGACCGCTTCTTCCAGCTCCACATTGCCGAAGGCTGTGTGATGAACAAACTCCTGCAACCGGGGAATATCGAATACATGGCGGATGGTAGCCCCAAACACCGGATCTCCTGCTGCCTGCTCAAGCAGGAGATGAAAAGGTGAGGGGATGGTGGCAGAAAGCAAAACTGATCGAGCTGACTCTGCCCCAGCCCCACTATGCGCTGACTTTAGGAAGCATAGGGTTTAATACTTGAGCCGTTTTCCGGATTCACCGGAAAGGTGATTGTGAATGTCACCCCTTTGCCGTCCGCATTGTTAGCAACAGTAATGGTGCCGCCGTTATGTTGCTCAACCAGCCTCTTGGTGATAGCCAATCCCAGGCCGGTGCCTTGTGATTTGGTGGTGAAAAACGGGTTGAATACCTTGCCCAGGGATTCGCGGTCTATGCCCTTGCCGTTATCGGCGATGGAGATCAGCACAAACCCTGCCGCGGTGTGCTTGGTTTGTATGGTGATGACACCTTGCCGCTCGGAATTGGCGGCGATGGAGTCCGCAGCATTAAGAATCAGATTCAGAAAAACCTGCTGCAGCTGACCCGGATCGGCAACGATAAGCGGCAGGTCGGGACTCAGGTCTTTGACGATTTCGACCTCCTGGTCAGTTTCCTTGCCTTTATATCTTGGGGTTTTCATGGCAAACCGGGCGGATTTGATCGTTACCTCCAGCACCTGATTGACATCCAGAGAAACCATTTCCGGTTTCGGGGGCCGGGCATAATTAAGCAGTCCTTTGAGCAGGGCGGTGATTCTATCAATTTCTTTAATGACCAAGCGCAGAACATCCTTATCCTCGTCCTCCAAGGGTGAATCCCGACTGAGGACCTCCATGGACACCTTGATTCCTGCCATGGGATTTTTTATTTCATGGGCCATGCCGGCGCACAGTTCACCCACCACGGCCAACCGTTCCGTTTCCTGCAATTTAACACACTGCTCCTTCAGAGAAACGGCCATCTCGTTGAACGAGGAAGCCAGTTCTCCAAATTCGTCTTTCAGCTTTTCCTCAATTCGATATTCTAGCTTGCCTGCTTTTATTTTCCGGGTTGCGCTCAAGAGTTCGGCGACTGGCTTGGTAATACTGCGTATGAAATAGAGGGAGATGACAATGCCGACGAGGAATGAAAGAATAAGCATCCCAATCAATATTTTTTTGGAGGCAGCCACCTCAGCCATGGCTGCGGTGGTTTTTTTGCGCAGGGCTTCGTTGGCATTCATGGCCATCCACTGCGACTTTACAATGATCCTGTCGCCTATATCAGCAGCAAAATACTGCAACCGGGCGACCCGTTGCGCGTCCGCCGTGGAGGTTATGAAGTAACTTAAGGCTTCTTTGTACTGCTCCGTCAACTCCTGCAGATGTATGATTTCTTTTTCCACCGGCGCCTCATGATGGCAATCGGTACATGTCTGCGCCCTGTCCCGAAGCCTGAGGACATTATCAACAATGATGTCCAACTCCTTGCCGAACGAGGTGCCGGTGGTATAGAGATTTGACTGCACAGTCTGGACATTGATAACGAGATCCTGCCGGATAACCTCCACCTTGTGCAGCAAGAGCAAAGCGGTGAGGTTGGCCGTGGTTTTGTTGATGATGTGCAGGGTGGTGACCACCCCGCCAAGAAACAGCAGAAATAACAAGACAAAGGAAATGAGAATTTTCTTCTTCATCAGTTATTTCCCGTGTTCCTCAATGGCAGCCCGGGCTTCCCGGGCCATCTCTTCCACTTTGACAAAGTCAGCAGTGGTAGACTTGACAAAACGAATAGTCTGGAATTTTTCGAGAACCTTTTTACCCTGGGGGGTTTTGTCCATTTGCAGCAACACAGCCGTAAGCTTTGCCCGTAAATCGCTGTCGATTTCACTTCGTATGCAGAGGGTGACTTCTGGGACCTTGGGAGACTGGGCGATAATGCGCAGCTCCTGCCGAATTGAGGGGTCATCATTGGCCAGCTTATTAAAAACCGTACTTTTCGCAGCGCCAATATCGGCCCGGCCATCAAGCACCGTAAAGATTGCAGACACATGGCTGCCTGAAAAATAGAAACGATTGAACTCCCGGCGCATATCCGTAATGCCGTGCTGGCGAAAATAGGCCAAGGGGAAAAGGTATCCCTCCATGGTGGCAGGGTCAACAAAGACGATGCTTTTCCCCCTCATCCCTTTAATATCGCCTATCCCACTGTCCCTCCGAACAAAAACATAGCCCTGCGAAGTCATCTCCCCGCTCAGATTGACAGGATGGACTAAAGGGTCCAGCAGCAGTTCTTTGATGGCCATGGTTGCCGTATAGGAGGTAAGAAAGGCGCCATCGAGGTTGAGGCTCTTAAACCTTTTAATCACTTCGCCATAACGGCTCATAATGGTGAGCTTTACCTCCACGCCAAGCTGGTCGGTAAGATAGCTTGCCAGATAGCGATAACGCTCCATCTGGTCAAAGATATTGTGCTCGGGTTCGATGCCGATCAACAGTTGCTTGGGGGGTTCAACAGCAAAAGCTGGCGCAGCAAGAGGGCAGACCAGACACATGAGCAGGCAGAAGACAATGCCTTTCAGACCAGTATGTGCTGCCGCCAGCGAGCACCTCATTTCACCACCTTTGTCGCTTCAATCAACAGCTGAATGGGAAAATCAATACCAAACCGCCGGGCCTCATCGAGATTGAAGACCAGCTCCGTGTCCCGAAAGGTATAGGAGAGAATATTGCCTGGCTTGGCGCCAAGCAGAATCTGCGATGCCATATCGGCAGCCATTTGGCCCTGCGCCTGCGGGGGTTGAAACAGGGTCATCAACACCCCGGAGTCCAGATCGTCCGGGAAAATATCGGCGGCAGGGATTTGTTTCTTGCGCAGAATCGACAGAATATCATCGATCCACAGATGAACGAGGGCACTGCCGGTAATAAAAACGGCATCGGCATTTTTTGCCAGCACTTGATCCAGGCCCGTCTGCGACCTGATATCGATCTTTTCAGTCTTTATGTTCTGCTGCCAGGCAAGCACTTTCATCTCCTCGTATTGCCGGACCGAATCTTCCTCAACACTGCTGAAAACAATACCGAGAGTATCAATCTGTTTGAGATGTTTGAAATACCTGATAATGCTCGACATGGGCACCTTGAACCCGCATCCCGTCACGTTCTTACCGGACACCTTTGCCTGGTCCGGGTCATACAAGCCGGCATAGACCAGCGGAATGCGGCTTTTTTCGTAGAGAACCGCCTGGGTGGCAGACGCCCCATAGGTTACGATAAGGTCCACATCAAAGGCTATAAGCTTGCGGGCGGCATTGCTCCAAGAGATGGCGTTTGGAAAAGGTTTTTGGAGGATGACTTCGATTTCGTCGTCTCCGGCAAATTTTTTTTTGAGCGCGGAGACAAAAACAGCATGCATTGCCCCGTAATAGGGGACATCACCGGTCATAATAACGCCGATTCGTTTTTCAGCATGGCTATCCCTTGCGGCCGAAAGGACGACAAGAACGGCAAGCAGTATGCTCAGCAACGGCCGAATTGAAGTATGCAAGTTAAAAATACCTTTTCACATTGAGGGTGGTGGTGAACACCTTGCCGTCCAGGGCGTCGTAGGCCCTGTCATTATAAATATCCAGGGCGGATTTGATCCCGAGGTCCCACTCCTTAGAGAGTTTTTTGCCAATCTCCAGCGCCAAGCCTGTCTCAGATGCTTTCAAGGCTGAAAATGAGGACAGAGAAAATGGCGCCCCCCCAACAACATCCTCATATCCGCATTTTCCCTCAATCATGGTGTACGTCAAGCCGGCAACCAGGGTGATATCCTTCCTTGGCAGGTATTGGAGCGACAGGGCAAAGGAGTTGGATTCATCGCTATAGGGCACGCCGTAATCCCAATAAGGCAGATCGCCGGTTCCGGCCATGAGCCATTTGCCATAGGTCAGATCCTGATCCACATCCCAGCGTTGGTAGTACCAACTGGCGGTAAGCAAAAGTTTGGCGGAAAGCTCGGTGGCCAGACTGGCGAGAAACTGATCGCGGCGGCCATCGCGGTCGCCGGCCTCCAGCATGACTGCGGGGTCGCTGTTGAGGTAGCGCAGGGAATTGCGCTCCGTCAGGGACAGGATGTATTGCAGATAAACGTTGAGCCAGGGGGCCGGGGTGTAGGTCGTTGTCAACCGGAGTTTGCTGGAGACATCCGGGGTAGTGTTATAGGCCGGCTTGTCGTAATTTTTATATTCATAGCTCGCCTTTACCTTGACCTTGTCCATGGGTTTGACATCGGCGGTGACGTTTATGGTGTGGACATTGCTTTGTCCGGGCAAAAGGCCCCAGTCAGCCTCATCCTGGCGCTCAAGATGGGAAAACTCATAGGACGCTAACAGCGCGAGTATCCTGGACGGCCGGTATCGTGTTGACAAGGAAAAGACATCCTTGTCATAGGAAATGCCCTGCCGAACCGAATAGTTCAGGGCAGTGCTCAGCCCGGCCAGGGTGACGACATCAGGGGTATCCATGTCCACGGTTTTATGCCTGTACTTGAAAAAAAGGCCGACGGCCGGATCAGGGATCCAGCTGCAATCAAAGGCCCCCTTCCAGGTCGTTGATTCCGTTAGGCTATAGTTGTTTTTCTGGGTGAGATTACTGAGGGTGGCGGCGGCAACAAGGCCACCGGTGTAGGAAGAGTGGAGCTTGATGGAATGGGCCGACGATTCGGTTTTCGGCACGACATTGTGGGGGTAGATGTCAGCCGGCCTGGAAAAACCAACTGAAGCCGGATAGCTGTCATAGAGAATATTGTTGTGTCCCGGCTTGAACCTGGCCTGATCGTACGCATATTCAAGCTCAACCGGCCCGACATGGCTGTTGGCTCCAAGCTTTACAGCATTTGATTGCCAATCGATATCCCGCGATTGGGAAATCTTATAGGTCGGATCAAAATCACCCAGCAAGAACCTTTGCTCGATCGTCCCCTCCCGTTCAACATGGCGATGGCTCAGAAAGGTGTGGAACGGGAAAGCAGGTGCCTTCAGCCTGAGCGACAAGAGGTTGCTGGTAAAATCGATGTCATATTTCTCGCCCACGTTTCTGTCTGTATACGTGAGTCCGGGAGGCTCACCGGTATACTGATAATTAAAGTGGTCAAGATTGTGATGGCCGCCCACCAGGATGTCTCTGAACAGGATCAGATCCTTATAGGCAAAGCCGGCATCGCTATAAAAATCATGGCGGCTGAGGAACTCGGCATTGACGTGATATCTGTATGGGAGGGGGCAGGAAAGTAAATCGAGGCCAAAGGTAAGGGAAGAATGGGGATAAATATATTCCGCTGCCTTCAACGAATCTTCGCTGGATAGCCAGCGATATCCCACGGAAAAGACCCCTTCTGTCTCATAAGAGACAGCAGAGTCTTCCAAACCCAGTCCGGCCGGTGCCCCGACGGTTTGCTGCGGATCGCCATCATCCGCGGCCAAGGCAGCCCCCCCGCCCCAGCAGAGAACTCCCAGCCCCATAAAAACGCTGAAGACACAAGTCGTGTTTTTGTATCTCATTGACTGAACCTTCCCAGCCCAGATGTTGATGGAACATCCGAGCCATGAATGGTGGAATGGCAGTCCGAGCAGCGTGTATAAAAGGCTCTGGCCATCTCAGCGGAAATACTGGCCCCTGCCGCCGTATTCACCCGGTGCCCCTCATGACATTGGAGGCACAAAAATGGCTCCCGCGCATTGAGGAGCTTACTGTTCACCGAGCCATGGGGGCTATGACAGTTGAGGCAGTCCTCCGTCACATCGGCGTGCTCATAAAGGAATGGACCTCTTTTTTCTGGATGGCACTGGACACAGGTTTCTTTAACGCTGTCCTGCAGCAGGCCCTGGTCGGCGAATCCGCCATGGGGAGAATGGCAGTCAACACAGAATACCCGACCTTCCTTGAGGGGATGGTGGCTGGGCAGGGCAAACTGGGCCTGGGCGGATTTATGACAGGAGAAACAGAGCTTACCGGAGGCAAGGGGCGTAACCTTTAAATCAGGGCCGGCGTGGATGTCATGGCATTCGAAACAGGACACTTCGTTGACGGCATGCGGCCCGGCATTCCAATTATGCAGATTAAAGGTGGCATTGGCCGTATGGCATTTGAGGCAGGTAAGAGACTGGGCGGTAGCAGGAAGGTTTTTTAAATCAATGAGGGTCTTGAAATCACATGGGGTCTTGAGCCCCTGTTTGGCGTTTTCGTCAACCAGTTCCCGGCTCAGTCCCTTGATGGCGAGGCTGCCGGGGCCATGGCAGGATTCGCAATCCACCAGCGGCATGCCGGATTCCTTTTTGAGTTGCACCCCCATGGTACTGGCGTCAAAAAACTGCTTAAGCTTGTCATGCTCATGACAGGCGGCGAGACAGTTTTGGGTGCCGATGTAATCGGCATAGAGATTGCCGACGATCATCTTCTCATATGCGCGGATCGGCAGAATCGGCTTTGATTCCTTCAAGCCGGTGCAGGAGCAAAAAAACGCGAAGACAACCAGCATGAGCAGACACGACTTGCCCGCCAGAAGGTGTTTCCTTGGACTCATACTACCTCCTTATGCCTGCCATTTTTGACAATGGTACTCATCGCAAGAAGCAAATACTTGGTTCACCAGAGGCGGCCATGCAGAAAACAATGGTGAGATGATTTTATTTCTCAGGGGCATATTTTTTCAAATTCACTGCCCATCTCATTATTTTTTCAACACTTTTTCCCTCTTCCCTGCTTTTTTCGTATCACAGAGAGCTATCTTTTGTAAAATTTTTCTCTCACGTGGTCATAAGAAATCGCTTTTTTCTGGTCAGCGACAATGAGCGTACGGCACCCGAACAACTTCCCCATCGGCAAATATCAAGGACAACACCAAAAAGGACAGCCCCAAACAACAGATCTCCTGCTGGCCTGCTCAAGCAGGAGATCAAAAAAACTTTCGGGCGATTTGAAACCAATTTTCGCACGCCTGGGGGGGGGAGCTTAGCTAACAAACCAGACAGCTTGCCGGCTATTTTAAGACGCTTTGGGGGGACCGAAAATCCGCATCACGGTGAGGCCAAGCTCATAGAGGATAAAGAGTGGCAAGACAAGGAGTATGGTGGACATGACGTCGCCAGCTGCCAGGAGAAAGGAAAGGATGATAATCGCCAGATAGAAATATTTGCGTTGCCTGGAAAAATAGGCACGATCCACAAAGCCGGCCTTACCGGCCATAACCATCAAAAAGGGAATCTCAAAGGCCAGGCCAAAGGCGAGGGACGACCGGGCCACAAAGCTGAGGTAGGCGTCAAGCTTGGGCATTGCGGTCAGCTCATCGCCGGCAAAGCTCATCAGATAGGTGAGGGCCCGTGGCAAGACCCCCACAAAGGAAAACATTACGCCAAAGGCGAAGAGAAAGGTGGCCCAGAAGACCACCATCAGGGCTAAACGCTTCTCATGGCCATGCAGCCCCGGGGCGGCGAACATCCAGATCTGATAGAGCACCACCGGGAAACCGGCCATCACCCCTACCAGCACGGAAATCTTCAGGTAACTGACAAAGGCCTCGGTGAGATTGGTGTAAATCAGATGGGAAAGCTCCGGGCAGGAGGAAAAGAGCGGCGCAATTAAGAAACGGGTGAGGGATTCTGAATAGAGGTAGGCGATGCCACTGGCCAGGGCCACCGCCAGAAAGGATATTGTGATCCTGCGGCGCAACTCCTTGAGATGGCCCTGGAAATGGCCGGTTAGTACATCACTCATGCCTTGGCAGCCGGCTCTTTTGTTGCAGTCTGCCCGTCCACTGGCTGGACTGGGTCGCCAGCATCGGCAGATTCTTTGTTCTGGCCCTCGCTAATCACATCTGTTTCAGGAGAACTCTCACCAGCAGCCGCCTCTTCATCCAGCCCAGGAGGGGAGAGCTCTGCCTCGTCCGGGGTATTTGCACTGGCCAGGCTGGTAAGGGAGATATCGACATCCTCAAGGCCGCGACTCAGCTCCTTGAGGCTTTCCTTCTCCTCGGCAAGCTCCTCTTGCAGAGAATCCTTCAAGGAATTAGCCGCCTTTTTCAACTCCAAAACCTGCTTGGCCACCGTCTTGGCCAGACCGGGAAGCTTATCAGGCCCCACCACAATAAGGGCCAAGGCCATAATTAAAATAAATTCAGGGAGTCCAATACCAAACATAGCTATTCTCGAGGGCCGGTTGGGGCAAAGGGCGAGCCGTGGCCATGAAAGGCTTGGGCCACCATCTTCAAAAAAACCTGCACCATAAAATTTAAAAAAGATACCACCCACGCTTCCAGCAAGGGCAAAGTGGGAATCTACGGTATTTATGGGACGGTGTCAAGCAGGCTGAACACCCCTCCTCGCTAGACAAAAACGGCCTTTTCAGGGCAATTGTGCTTGCGAAAACTTCCCTCTGACACTGTATTGACATTTACCCAGCGGTTGACTATCTTTGACAGGTTTGCCCTGCCCCCGACCACGGCCCAGGGCGATATTACCTTAATAAAATGCCCTCCGGGCTTTCATACACATTTTCAGGAGAGAACAATGGCCAATGTAGTTGTGGTAGGCACCCAATGGGGCGATGAAGGAAAGGGAAAGATTGTTGATCTCCTCACCCAACACGCAGACTATGTCGTCCGTTTTCAGGGCGGTAATAACGCCGGCCACACCCTGGTGGTTGATGGCAAGAAATACGTCTTTCACCTCATTCCGTCCGGCATTCTCTACGAGAACAAACAATGCCTGATCGGCAACGGCGTGGTTCTCGATCCCGGTGTCTTACTGAGTGAGATGGCTGAACTTTCGGAACATGGCCTGCCCGTCACCCCGGGCCGCTTTACCATCAGTGAAAATGCCCATCTCATTATGCCTTACCATTGCGCCCTTGATGCCGGCAGCGAGTCCCAGAAAAAGGATGGCGCCAAAATCGGCACCACCGGTCGCGGCATCGGCCCCTGCTACGGCGACAAGGTCCTGCGCAGCGGCATCAAATGCGGCGACCTGCTCGACTCTGACCTCTTCAAGGCAAAACTTGAAGAAAATCTTGCTGAGAAGAACAGAATCCTCGTTGACATCTTCGGTGGCTCTCCCCTTAGTTTTGATGCCATTTATGGTGAGTACATGGAATATGCCGAGCAGCTTGGCCCCTACATGGGCAATGTCAGCGTCAAACTTGACGAGGGACGCAAGGCCGGCAAGCATATCCTCTTTGAAGGGGCGCAGGGAACCCAGCTCGATATTGACCACGGCACCTACCCCTTTGTCACCTCGTCAAACGTCGTGGCGGGCAATGCCTGCACCGGTTCCGGTTTTGGTCCCGCCCATATCGATGCGGTTATCGGCATCCTCAAGGCCTATACCACCCGGGTCGGCGAAGGCCCCTTCCCCACCGAACTTTTTGACGAGGTGGGATCCGGCATGCAAAAGCGGGGCGGCGAAGTTGGTGCCACCACCGGCCGCACCCGACGCTGCGGCTGGCTTGACGGCGTGGTCGCCAACGATGCGGTTCGCCTCAATGGCATTACCGGCCTGGCCATCACCAAGCTTGATGTCTTAAGTGGCATGGACACCTTAAAAATAGCCAACGCCTACCAGACCGACGGCACCACCTACCATGCCATGCCCGGCAATATCAAAAAGGCCCAGGCCGTCAAGCCTGTTTATGAAGAGATTCCCGGCTGGCAGGAGGACATCAGCGCGGTGCGCTCCGTTGACGACCTGCCCCAAAAGACCAAGGATTACATCAAACGGATTGAGGATCTCACCGAGACCCCGGCCCAGATCATTTCCGTCGGCCCGGACCGGGCCGAGACCATGCTCCTGAAGAACCCCTTTGAAAAATAACGCTTCACGCGCTGCAAAGACAAAAAGATAGCACCATAAAAAAGGGGGAGATGCTTTTTCAGCATCTCCCCCTTTTTATTAATGGGCCTTGTTGACTGTATAGATATAGTGGAAGTTTGCTCAGTATCCTTTGTTTTTTCCTTAGCTTCCCCATCCAGCCCTGAACGAGCAGGGAGCGAGGTAAGGGAAAAACATTGCGGCATGTCTGAGCGCAGCGAGTTTCCGCAATGTCCCTTACCCCGCGGAAGGCGAGTGGTGCCCAAGGCCAGGGCTGCGGGGTGTCCTTTTTCGGTTCCTTTTTAGACAAGTAAAAAGGAACAAAGCCTTGCAACAACGCCGAAGACCATTTCTGGAAAATGACTCCCGCGGTATCCCTTGATGACTTTTTTTTATTTGTTAAAACCACAGAGTCCACGGGAAGATAAAAAATGTCCTTTTGCGGTTTCGTGGCCCAACTCTCAACCTAACGCATCTTCCGACTCACCAGCTGAGCACCGGCCATCACCTCGCCCATATCCACGGCGATATGGGCCAGCATATTGGGCAGGGTGGCCGCCCCGGTGGAGGTTCGTACCTTCGGGACGTTAAAGATAGACAGGAGACGGTTGGGCAGAGAAACATCGGGATGATCCATGAGCTGGTCCATCACCTGACTGATAAACCAGACCGTATTGCCGCTCTTGACGTTCATCACCCGCAGGGAAACATCCACCCTGGCCCCGCCCAGCTGGCCGCCGGACATCACATAATTAATGCGGCCGGCAACCACCAGATCGACCCCGGCCAGGCGCCCCAGCTCCAGGGCCTCGTCAATATTGCCATAATAACGATCGTTAAAACGGACAGTGGTAAAGGTCTGTTTTGACAAGAACACCTCATGAAAAAGGGCGCCAACCTGTTGACCATAGGAGGGCTGGGTCCCAGCCGGCACCTGAAAGGGCAGCACCAAGGCTGTCGCCTGCTCATACTGACCGCCCATGGGATAGATATGAACCACCGGTGAACCGGTACGGACAGCAACGTGATCAGCCTCCTTGATGGCACAGCCACTGGCCACCAGGCATCCTGCCAGCAAAAAGACCTGCATAAGATTCTTCATCGCACCCTCCTAGCGCTCATAGGCTGAAAGCCGACCATCCACCAGGGAACCGTCACCGGCGAGCAGATAGTTGATATTATGACTGCGCTGTAATTCCATGCCGGCCACGGACAGCACCTCTTGGGAGCCGGCATCAAGGAGACGGACATTGATAATCACGGTGGTGGGCGTCAGGGAATAGGTGCCCGTGACAATACTCTGCACCTGCTGGCTCTTGGCAACCAGCGCCGCATCGCGGCTGAGCAGGAGTTCGCCTTGCTTGTCCCGAATGAAGAGGGAGGGCGCCTTACGCACCTCAGCCACCCGAAACCCATAACGAAAGAGACAGGTGGACAGGGATTCCGTCATGGTGCGGCCAAAGGCCGAGGTTTCGTAGAGATTATCGAGGTTGACCATGCTGGTCAGAATGATGCGTTCGCCACTGCCAGCGCCCATACCTCTATTGGCCACAAGCTGGCGGGCCAGATAATCACCGAAACCAAAAAAATCAGGGGTTGCCACGGACACCGTGCCGCCTGGCTTCGTCCAAAAACAGCCAGATACGCCGGCCAGCATAACCAGCAGGAGCATCCCTGTTGTCAGTATGTTGCTTGCTCTCTTCAAGGTAATCTACCTCCGTTCAGCGATGATCGTATCGACCCGGTTGAGTCCGGCTTTGGCGTCATCTTGAAGCTTTTGACTCATGGCCATGGCTGCGGCTGAAGAAAACTGTTGCCTGGCCAAGAGATAATGCCCCTTACCCATAAAGGCCACAGCGTGCTCATAGCAATCTTGCGCCTTTCTCTCAATGGCCATCTCTCTAGAGCTCATCCCATCAGTGCCGGAATTGCTGACACAGCCAGCCATGACCGCCACCAGCACCACAAGGGCCAGCCCTCCTTTTTTCATAGAGCGTATCATCATTTCTTCACCACCTCGTTGGCACCGGGGAAATCCTTGATTTGCACCTCAAAGGCCGGCGACTGCATGGGCTGATCAGCATCCCTGAGCATGGCTGCCGAGACCCCGTCTATCTCAAAGACAATGGAGCTACTTGCAAGCAGGAGTCCTGTACCGTTTTCAAGGAGCCGGGAATTAACAAAAATCTGGCCATCCGCCACGGAATAGGTGCCGACCACCACGGCATCCGCATGGTGGGTGAAGTTGAGTTCAGCCATATCCCGAGACAGGGCATACTCACCATGGCCCTTGCTGATCTGCATGGCCGGCATCATCCGGACATCCACGGCATCCACCTGGGCCCGCTGCAGTTCATGGAGCATCTGTTCGCCCAGATAGCGGCCCAGGGCCGATGTTTCATACATCCGGTCCAGGTTGACAAAGCTTGCCACCGTAAGCCGCAACTCACCGGCCACAGGTTCCTTACTGCCGGCCAGGAGTTGGGCCACGAGTTCCCGTACCCTGAGTTTCAACTGGGTCCCCGTTTCAGCAGGCATGACTTGCTTTTTGCCCCCTGTCAACCAGGCCCAGGAAAAATCCCCCCCGGCCTTTTCAGGCGAAAAAACCCGCGGGGTGCGGTACACATAATCGCTGGGCACCTGATGGGGATGATCCAGGGCGTACTGCTTAAGAGTACCAGCATCTGCGCCCTGGGCCGAACCACTTAGAAGAAAAAGGGCGACAACAATGCCCAGGCCGTAATTTTTTTTTGTCATCCTTGTCACCATAATGTCCATCTCATCAATTCTGCATAGGTATAGGGCGGGTAGCCACGGCCCATTATTTCCAACTCCAGGCCGAGGTATCGGCCACCGAGGTCTGCGGCGCACCGCCCGGATAAACAACCTGCACCGGCCGCTGCTCATCAACAAGCCTGAGGAGCGGATCAAAATCAAGCCCCAGGGGGTTAGCCACACGGGAGGAAGAAGTACAGCCAGCCAATGCGCACCATAGAATCAAATAAAAAAACCTCTTTGTCCCCAATCTCATTACACCCCTGAAAAGCGTCATTGTTTTATCCCTCTGACAGGTTCCTGACAGTGCTTGGCATTTTCTTCCTAGTTACTCACCAAAATGGCCTTGCCACACAACCTATAAATTATAACGTAATTACGTAGCGTTAAGATGGAGCCAAGCGAGCAGGCATACCAAAGCAGGCTTGACGCCCTCTGGTTATTGCATGTCTCATGCCAGCAAAAAAGAGGAATCCTTTTAAAGTCAACTTTCTGCAAAAAGCTATTGCCAAAGATAAAAATATGTATATATTTATTGGGTTCTGGTGTCGAGAAAGGCGTTTTTTTTGTTTTTCTCCTTTTGTTTCAACTTGTTACACGATAAATCCCAGAATACCCTTTTCGATTTCACATAATTTCCCTGGAGGAAATGAATTCATGGCCCGGATTACTGTTGAAGACTGCTTGAGCCAAATTGGTAATGAAAACCGTTTTTCCCTTATTCATTTAGGAGTTGCCCGGGTTAAGCAACACCGCAAAGGCCAGCCCTTTCTTGTCAAAGGCAAAAATAAGGAAACCGTCATGACCCTGCGGGAAATTGCCGCTGGCAAAGTGACCTTTGACAACATCAAATCCCTGGGCCAACCCCCACAGGGTGAGACAGAGAAAAAAGATAGCGGTTCCGAAACCTCTGGCCCAGAAAACGCTTAATATTCACTAAGCAGATTTTTCTTTTCCCTCCCCTATTGGGGCCTTACCCCCCCATTCATGTGCCAACAAGACCCTTTTAGTTTTTATGGATCAAAATTTCTACGATATACTTGGGGTTGATCGCTCTGCCTCTGCCGCCGAAATCAAAAAAGCCTATCGCAAGCTGGCGATGAAACATCACCCTGACCGTAATCAGGGGGACAAAGAGGCTGAAGAACAATTCAAGGAAGCTGCAGAGGCCTACGAGGTCCTCAGCGACACTGAGAAGAGAAGCATCTATGACCAGTACGGCGCTGAAGGACTCCGCAGTTCAGGTTTTCGGGGCGGGGCTGGCAATTTCGAGGATATCTTCTCAAATTTTGGCGATGTTTTCGGCGACCTGTTCGGTTTTGGCGGTGGCCGCCGCGAACAACATGGCCCTATCCAGGGTGCCGATCTCCGCTACGACCTCACCATCTCTTTTATGGAAGCCATCCATGGCTGTGAACATGAGATTGAGATAACCAAACGTGACACCTGCTGGACCTGTGAGGGAAGCGGCGTCCGCCCCGGCCATAAACCTGAGACATGCGGCATGTGCCAAGGCACGGGCCAAGTCACTCGCTCCCAAGGCTTTTTCCGGGTGGCCACTCCCTGTCCGGAATGTAGAGGCCAGGGACAGCTCATCAAGGAACCCTGCACCGACTGTAACGGCGGTGGCCTGGTTCGTAAAACCAAAAAAGTCTCCCTGAAAATTCCTGCCGGTGTTGACACCGGGGCCCGCATGCGCATGCGGGGTGAAGGCGAGGGGGGCCGCCGCGGTGGCCCTGCCGGCGATCTCTATGTTGTCATCCATGTTGAAGCACACGAATTTTTCGAGCGCGACGGTGACCGCATTTATTGCCAACTTCCCCTCACCATGACCCAGGCTGCCCTGGGCTGCACCCTTGACATCCCCACTGTCCATGGCGAAACCTCTTTCACCTTCCCCAAAGGTGTCCAGTCAGGCCAAGCCTTTCACCTCAAAGACCAGGGTGCCCCCAGCCTCCGGACCAAGAGTGTCGGGGAAATGGTTATCGAAGTCCAGGTCCTTACCCCCACCAAGCTCACCAAAAAGCAACTGGAGCTGCTGGAAGAATTTGCCGAGATTGAGGATGCCAAACAGACAGACGAGGGCTTTTTTTCCCGTCTCTTCAAAAAGACTGAGCAAAAACCATGACAGACGACAAAAAATTCAGCCATTTTGACGAAGCCGGCAATGCCCGTATGGTCGATGTCAGCGCCAAGATCGACACCACCCGTGAAGCAACAGCCCATGGTACCATTACCATGAGCCCGGCATGCTTCGCCCTGGTCAAACAAGGCTCCATTGCCAAGGGCGACGTCCTTGGTGTTGCCCGCTTAGCCGGCATCATGGCCGCCAAAAAGGTGGACAGCCTCATCCCCCTCACCCACCCCCTGCCCATCACCAAGGCGGATGTTGAATTTAAACTGGATGAAGCATCTTCAACCATTACGGTCTTGGCCACGGTGGGCATTACCGGCAAAACCGGGGTTGAGATGGAGGCCCTCACCGCAGTATCCGTGGCAACCCTGACCATTTATGACATGTGCAAGGCCGTTGACAAGGGTATGGAAATTTCAAATATCTATCTGCTTAAAAAAACAGGTGGTAAAAGCGGCACCTATGTACGATAGTTTGACAAGGTGCTGCTTATAATTAATCGCTAAGCACAAGAGGCAACTGCCTCTTATTTAACATTAAAAAGTCTGGCTGTTGATTTTCAGCCAGCATTATATGGAGATAAGCCATGAACGAAGAAAAACTGGCCTATTTTAAAGCAAAGCTCGAGAACATGAGCAATGAGATCATGGCAGGCGCTGACAAGACCCTTCACGAGATGACTGACAGCGCCGGCAATTATCCTGACCCAGCTGACCGGGCCACCGCTGAGTCTGACCGCAATTTCGAATTACGGATCCGTGACCGCGAACGTAAATTGTTGGCCAAAATCAAGGAAGCTCAGGAACGCATTGAAGACATGACCTTCGGCATCTGTGATGACTGCGGTGATGATATTAGCGACAAAAGGCTTGAGGCCCGGCCGGTAACCACCCTGTGCATCAACTGCAAAACCAAACAGGAAAATGATGAGAAGGCCAAGGGCAGCTGACTTTTTGCTGGCCGCCATGGGGAACTGCCTGTTTTTTGCAACTTCCTGGCAACTGCAAATAACTACAAACAGGAACAACAATGCCCGAGTTACGTAAAGATCCTGTCCTGGGGCGCTGGATCATCATTGCCAAAGAGC
>JBFFNX010000006.1:0-36264 GCA_041562995.1 Desulfurivibrionaceae bacterium | reverse complement strand
GGCTGTAAGGGCCGCCCCCAGTTCCGGCAGGGCATGGCCAAACTCCGTAAAGCCGTTGATGGCCCGACCCGCCATCTTGGCGGCGCCCACCTTGTTACCCTGTTCCACATGGACAAAGGTGCCAGCCGCGCAGATCAAGGCTTGGAGCGCCTTTTTCCGGTCTCCGGCAGGGGCGGGATACCACTCCCCCTCAAGGCATTCATGGACCTCGAAAAAAAGTTTTTCATCCCACATGGCCAGGGCCAGGCAGACAATACCACTTAGCTGATGGCTGGTGACGGTGTTCCGGACGGTCTGATAGCGGCGGAGGCGCTCGTGGATATAGGCCGTATGATGGGGCTGGAGGCGGGGATCACTCAAAAAGGCTGCACTGACCTCGGCAACCTTGGCAAGGCCGGGCAGAGACGCCACCAGGGCGGAAGACAGGCCGTTTCTGATATCCCTGGCCAAACGGTCATTAAATGGGTCAAACTTTGGCTCCATGCCTGTTTTTATCATAGAGTTGTGGTAAAAGGCAAAGATGGATTTCCTGTAGGCTGGATGGCTGTTAAAAGCACTCTTGTCCTGCAGAGGCAAAGGCAATATTTCGCACGGCATCCAAATTATGGCAAGGCTTGGCCCCCATCTTTCATCTTTAACAGGAACAGTCCATGAGTAATTTTCTGCTGATTTTTATCTGTCTGGGCGCGGGCATGATCCTCCAGCGCCGCCGTGATGTACCACCCTCCACGGCCCAGGCCCTCAATTTGTATGTTATCTATATGGCCCTACCAGCCCTGGTTCTGGCCCAGATGCCCAAGCTCACCTTTTCCGCCGAGCTCCTGGTACCCATTGCCATGCCCTGGTTGCTGCTGATTTTCGGGGCCCTGCTGGTTCTTCTTGGGCAGCGCCTCTTCAGCTGGAGCCGGGAGGTCGCCGGCTGCCTGCTCCTCTGTGTACCCCTCGGCAACACCTCCTTTCTCGGCATCCCCATGGTCACCGCCTTTTTTGGGCCGGAATTCGTGCCCTACGCCGTAATCTATGATCAGCTCGGCAGCTTCATCGCCCTGTCCACCTATGGCACCCTGGTGCTGGCCAGTTATGAGGAGGGGAGCCGGCCCCAGCTTGGCAAAATCATCACCAAGATTGCCACCTTTCCGCCCTTTCTGGCCCTGGTCCTGGCCCTGGTGTTGCGCTTCTATGAGTATCCCCCGGCCCTTGCCGCCACCCTGGAGAAAATCGGCGCCAGTCTGGTGCCGGTGGTGATGGTGGCGGTGGGGCTGCAGCTCAAGATTCGGTTGCCCGGCCCCTATGTGGTGCCGTTTTGTCACGGCTTGGTGGTGAAGTTGCTCCTGGCGCCCCTGGTGGCGCTCATTGCCTGCAAGGCCTTGGGGCTGACCAGTGATGCGGCCCGAGTCGCTATCTTTGAGGCGGGTATGCCCCCCATGGTCACGGCCGGCGCCCTGGCCCTGGCGGCCGGATTGGCGCCTGAACTTGCAGCGGCCTTGGTGGGCTGGGGTATTGTGATTTCCTTTGCAACCCTCACCGGCCTCTATTGGCTGATGTAGGATGTCAACGGCTTAAGGGCCATGTGCGGGGACTGGTACTAAAGCAGTTCGTGGTTTTCTCCCAGCAGTTCCTTGATGTTTTTAAGGAACTGCTTCATTGTCTCGTCATTCAGCTGCAAACCGCTTTCTCTGATCAGGCGCATGGCCTTTGATTTGATGAACTGCTCGAGGGAGAGTTCTTTCTCCGTGTCCAGGCAGGGGTAGCCAGCCATTTTGGTGAGAATGTTGGCCAGATAAATGATGGTGGAGCCTTGCCGGTAATTTTTATCAAGCCAGGGGGCATGATGATGATACACCTGGCTGATCACCTGGGGGGGGAAATTCCATTGTTGCAGGAGTTTGGCGCCGATCTGGAAGTGGGTAAGGCCTAGAACGGCCTTTTCCGCCTCATTAAAGGTGGTGTGGTTGGTCTCGATCTGGTCAACCACGGCGATAAAATCATCATGGAGATACTGGTCCACGATGATTTTGCCAAGATCATGGATCAGGGCCGAGATAAAGATCGTGCTATCCTTTTTATACTGAAAGGAACGGGCCAGGTAGTTGGCAACATGGCTGCAGACCAGGGAGTGTTTCCAGAATTTTTTGCGGTTTTTTTCATCCTTGCTGCTGGTGGCGAAAAACTGCTGGATGGTAAAGGCCAGCAGCATTGATTTGACCTCGCCAAGACCGATGACCACAATGGCATGCTTAACCGAGCTCACCTTCCTGATCGTGCCGAAAAAAGGCGAGTTGGCATATTTGAGAATCTGGAGGGCCAGGGCCTGATCCTGTTCAACGAACTGGCTGATGGTCTCAATGCTGGTATTGTCATCGTCAATGAGGGCCAGGATCTCCGCGGAGGTGTCCGGCAGGGTGGGGATCTGCTCGATGGTGAGGATGAGCGCTTCGAGTTTAAGTTTCAGCATGGATGATGAGCAGGGGGCACAAACGGCAATCAGCAAAAGTCCTTAAAGGAGTGCGTCGATATCTCCTTGCTGGACCAGGATTTCTTTGATCTGCACAAGTAACTTGTCGATGATGTGGCGGTCAAGCTCAAAGCCGTTTTTATTGATAATATGAACGGCCTTTGATTGGGCGAACTGATCGACATCGATGATTTTCTCCTGGGAAAGACAGGGGTAGCCGGCAAGTTTAGCAAAGATATTGGCGAGATAGGTGATCGTCGAGCCAGGGAGAAAGTTCTGCTCCTGCCAGGGGGCATGGTGGTGGAAGACCTGCATGATTACCTGCCTGGGGAAGGACCATTGCTGGAGGAGCTTGGCGCCGATCTGGTAATGGGTGGCACCGAGGATCTCTTTTTCCGCCTTGCTGAAGGTGCTGTTATTGGTCTCGACATAGTCGATAATGCGCCGGAAGTCTTCATGGAAATACTGGTCGGCAACAATCTTGCCCACATCGTGAATCAGGGCCGATAAAAAAAGGGTGTCATCTGACTCGCACTTGAAATGACGGGCCAGAAAGCGGGCGATATGGCTGCTGATAATAGAGTGGTTCCAGAGTCTCTTCCGGTAATATTGTTCCCCCTCTGATTCTGCGAAGAACTTCTGGACGGCAAAGACCAGAAGTAATGATTTCACCTCACCCAGGCCGAGAATGACAATGGCATGGCTTACCGAGCTCACCGTGCTGATGGTGCCGCTGAAGGGAGAGTTGGCCACCTTGAGAATCTGGGTGGCCAGGGCGGGATCAGATTCAATAAGCCGGGTAATCTTCTCGATCCGGACATCCTTATCGTTGAGGGCGGCCAGCACCTCGCCGGAGACCTCCGACAGGGTGGGAATTTTTTCAATGGTAGCGATAATATCGTCAAGGCTGCGTTTTTCCATGGTGTGTTTCCTGCCGGCTGAAGATAGAGTTACTCAGGCTCGTTCGAGCTTGTCAGCAGCTCGCCCAGGTCAAGTTTTACCACCGGGCCGGTCAACTGTGCCCCGTTCTCTGTTGTTGGCCGCGACGGCGGTGCTCCGCCGATCTTGTTGGCAATATCCTCCAAGGTCTGGCGCAGAAGCCTGAGCTCCTTGACGACCTCATCAGGGTGGGAGCCGCTTTTGTTGCTTAAGGCCATGCTTTCAATTTCCTTGATCTCTTTATGGGGAGAGGTGGGGATATGCATGGTGCTGGCCATCGCGGCCAGGGTGTGGCGCCAGAAGGCGTCGAGATCACCACCGACGATACCCTCTTTGTTTTCAATGAGGCGGCTGGCAATCATGTGAAAACATTTGGCCCCCTGGGAGTCAGGGAATTTACGCAGAAAAGGTTCCTGGAGACGGATGGCCTCTATCATCTTATTGTCTTCCAGGATAAGACCAAGGGCAGAGACCTTTATTTTAAGATGTTTGCTCACCGCGTTTTTGAAGGTGGCAAAGGTAATCCGGGCATGGCTTGAGTCCTGGCAGCGGTTCACCACCACCTTGGCCGTCCCCGTATAGCCGTTGGCGGCCAGAACCTTGAGCAGGGCATAGGCGTCGGTGAGTGAGGTGGGTTCGTGGGTGATGACCAGGACCACCTCGCTTGAGGCGAGGCAGAAGGAGACCACGTTTTTGGAGATGCCGGCGGCCGTGTCAATGACCAGGAAATCATAGGCCTCCATCGTCGACAGCGAAGCCAGGAGCCCTTGCCGCTGCTCGGGATTGAGGTTGGCCATCTCTTCAACACCGGAGCTCCCCGGCAGGATGTCCATGTTCTGACTTTCAGGAATAATGATGTCAGCCAGGCTCTTATCCGCCATGATGACATCCTTAATGTCATAACGGGGCGAGATGCCAAGGAGGATGTTGACATTGGCCGTGCCGAAATCCGCATCAAAGAGACAGGTGCGGTGGCCAAGCTGGGCAAGCTCCAAGGCCAGGTTGAGACTGAGGTTTGTTTTGCCAACCCCGCCCTTGCCGCTGGTTATGGTGATCGTTCTTGTCATCTTGAGCTCTGCCCCCTGCCGGCTGCCTGGGCCAGGATCTCCACCTTGCCAAGCTCGTTTGTCTTCAGGGTAAACAGCACCTGGGCGCCGCCATAATCAGTGCATATCTGCCTGAAATTGGCAGCGACAAAATGGTGGAAGCGGCGCGGGCTTACCGCTGCTTCACCCCTTGTTGCCAGCAGGGTGTTGAATTGGCTCAGCATACCCTCCAGGATGTCCGAATCCCGGTCTGGATCTCTTACCAGAAATTGCACGCCGGCACTGTTGTCCGGCGTTGTTGTTTGGTTCTCGTGGAGCCGGAAACTCTCAAGCATCTCAAAGGGCAGGACCCTGCTGATCTCCGTTAAGGTGGTGGAGCTCATTTTGAGCAGACCGTCATGGACCATGGTCTTCAACCCTTGGCGCAGGGCTCTTTCCCGGATTTCGTCAAGATCCGCACCCTTAATAAAGGCATGGGGATTGTTCATGGTGAAAATTTCCGAAAGTACCGTTCTGCCCTTAAAGCCGCTGTGCCCACAGGATTCGCAGCCGGAACCCTGGAAGAACTGAAGGTGGGCGGGATATTTGTTAAAGATCAGTGACCACTCCTTGGGTTCTGGCTGGTATTCGGTGAGGCAGGAGGGACAAATTTTCCTAACCAGCCGCTGGGCCAGGACACATGACAGGTTGGCCGCAATCTGCGAGCGATCAATGCCGAGATCAAGGAGTTTGAACATGGCGCTTAGAGAGTCGTTGGCATAGAGGGAGGAGAGCACGAGGTGGCCGGTCTGGGCGGCATCAAAGGCCATCGCGGTGGTTTCCTTGTCCCGTAGTTCACCCAGCAGAATAATGTCTGGATCCAGGCGTAAAAAGGAGCGCAGAAGCTGGGCAAAGTCGAGGCCAAGCTTTTGATTAACCTGGGTCTGGATAATGCCTGGGAAGTTGTACTCAATGGGATCTTCGGCCGTAAGGATTTTTAAGGACGGATCGTAGATCAGCTTTAGGGCGCCATAGAGGGTGGATGATTTGCCGCTGCCGTTGGGGCCGGCGACAAGCACGATACTGGCGTCGCTGTTGAGCCGCCGGGCAAGGGGCTCCAGAACATGGGGGCTATGGCCGTTTTGCCTGAGGCTGAGCTTGGCCTTGCGGGGGTCAAGGATATGGATGGTGATACTTTCCCCCGTGATGGAGGGACAGGAGGCCACCCGAAACTCCAGCTGGCTTTTGTGCCGGCTCTTTTCGTCAAGGTAGCTGGTCCGGAAGACGCCGTCCTGGGGGACTCTTTTCTCATTGCTGTCCAGGTTGGCCATGACCTTGAAGCGGGAGATCAGGGCGCCACTGTTTTCATGCAGGCAGCGCTGAAGCCATTCCGGGGCATGGCTGTTCATCACGCCGTCTATCCGGTAGCGGAGGGTGATGCCCTTGAAATGCGGCTCAAGATGAATATCACTGGCTCCCTGGTCGATTCCGAAGCGAATGATGTGATGGATGGCCTCTTCAACATCGGCATTGTGTTCATGGGCTGACAGATCCGGCAAGGCCTCTGTCTCCAAATCTTCGTCCAGGTCGATATTCATGAAGTCCGTTGCCGCGACCTGCGAAAACTCCTGCTTTTTATGGAGTTCCAGCAGGGTCTTTCGTATTTCAAGAGATGGCGCCTCATTGTAAAGTTCTTCAAAGAGTTGGCAGAAGCGTTGCTCCGGGATGAGGACACATTGGATCTGGAGTTGCTTATAGAGCGCCATCAGTTCCCGGGCAAACTGGATGGCCTCGGGCTGCATGAGGGCCAGTTTCATGCTTCTGTTGAGAATGGAGATGGGCAGGAGGAGATGCTCTTCTGCATAACGGGCGCTGATCAGGCGCGGCAACGATTCCCGCGAGAAATCGTCATAACTGAAATCCTCCAGCCGCTCAAAAGGGATATTGGCCTGCAGGGACAGGGCCTCTTGACATTGCTCCGGGGTGATAATTTTCTTGGCAATGAGGATTTCGCCCAGGAGCCTATTGTTGAGCTTTTGTTCATCAAGGGCCCTGTTCACCGCCTCTTCATCGGTGTAATTTAGATGGATGAGAATCTCGCCGAATTTGATCTGTTTGCCGTGTTTTGCCAGGAGATGATAGAGATCAAGGGGGGTGACAAGGTCCAAAGAGCAGCATATTTCTCCGAAATTACGGGGGCCTTTGCTTACTTTCTGGCAATAATCGATGTCAGCTGCCGAGATAATTCCCATGATTTCGCCCTGGGCAGCGACAATCTCCGGATCAAGCTGCTCGTGGAGCAGGAAGTCGACCTGCTCCTGGGAGAGGATATTCTGGGCCACCAGTGCTTCGGGCAGCGTCTGGTAGGCGTTTTTGGCATTAAGACAGATTTCCAGCTGTTTTTTGGTCAGGAGATCGTTCTGGGTGGCGGTTCGGGCGATTTCCTTCTGGATATCAGGCAGGGCAAGGAGACGATTTCTCTTTTTTTGTGAAAGACGGCCGCTTTTTTCCAAAATGAGGAGGAATGACAGGCCGGTATAGTTTTTCTCTGTTTCTTGAATATCAAGAATTTGCTTACAGTCCACCGGAGTGATGAGGTTCTCCTGGATCAGGAGCTCGCCAATCCGTGATGGTTCGGGGGCCGGTTGGCCGGCATGGGTTTGTTGAGGGTGCAGTAAATGGGTAAGCACTGTCAACTCCTTAAGGTGCGGGGAAAAGTTGCTCTCTTCTGGTGACCTGGTTTCTGTGGGAAGCATAGTTTTAGCCCCCAATGACGTTTGGAGCTCTCTGTATCAATGATAGTACGAATTTTAGGAAAGAATATCAATATTTGTAGCTGCCTATTGGTTTTTGTAGCCATGATGTGATGCCGTGGGCTTGCGGCCGTGGCTCAATGGGGCCACGTGGTCAGCAAAAAAAATGAAGCTCTTGGTGGTTTTTAGTTATTTCCCGGTCATGGCTTGAGGTAGGCTAAAATTAGCTGGTCTGTGGCAAGGCCAGCTGCTTTAATGGATTCAGGGCGACCACGGCTTGGCGATAGGAGTGTGCAAGGGGTTTTCGTTTTCAGGAGAGAAGAATTGGCCGGAATGTCTAAAGTTCATGGCGAGAGGCGGCGCACATTTTTACGCGGCCGGCAGCTTGAGATCAGGCCACCCTGGGCCTTGGAGGGGGAGCAATTTTTTAAAAAATGCTCCGGGTGCAGGCAATGCCTGGTCGCGTGTCCTGAGGGAATATTGAAAGCGGATGGTTTTGGCTATCCTTTGGTTGATTTTAGCCAGGGGGAGTGCACCTTCTGCGCAAGATGTGTCGAAAGTTGCCCGGAAGGGGCCCTTGCCAAAGGCGTTGGCCAAGAGCCCTGGCATCATAAGGCCACCATTGCGGCCAGCTGCCTGAACGGCAAGGGGACCCTGTGCCGAACCTGCGGTGAGGAGTGTGAAACCAGGGCCATTCGCTATCCCTTGCAGGATAGGGGTTTTGCCCTGCCCCTTGTTGACCGTGGGCAGTGTACGGGATGTGGGGCCTGCCTGGGCATTTGTCCGGTTCAGGCCATAACGATGATAATGCCTTGATGGAGTATTTGATGAATTTGCTGACAATTGATGAGGAACTCTGTGCCAAAGATGGGCTTTGTGCCATGGTCTGTCCCTTTCGGCTTATTTCCCTTGAGGTCGGCAAGAGCTTCCCCCGGCCCGTTCCCGGCGCCGAACAACGCTGCATAGCGTGCGGTCACTGCCAGGCCATCTGTCCCCATGGTGCCCTTGTTCTGCAAGGTGCCGAACAAGAGTGGCCACCGTTTGATGCTGCCCAGCTTCCGGATTTGGCACAACTCACCCAGCTTGTCCGCGGCCGCCGATCCATCCGGACTTATAGGGAAAAGAGCGTCGATCGCGTCCTCCTGCAACGCTGTATTGATCTGGCCCATTTTGCCCCCACAGCGCGCAACAGTCAGCAGATCGGTTGGCTGGTCATTGATGACAAGGATGAATTGAGCCGCCTCACCGAACTTGCCTTCGACTGGATGCGCCATTTGTTGGCCAGTCAGGATCCCCTCGCCGACCATTACGGGGTCCAAGGACTGATCAAGGCCTGGGAAAACGGCTATGACGGTATCCTCCGCCATGCCCCATCTCTGGTAATCATGCATGGCCCGGCCGGCTATCGTCTGGCCCAGATGGACAGTACAATTTATTTGACCACCTTTGAGCTCGTTGCCTTTTCCCAGGGCCTCGGCACCTGTTGGGCTGGTTTTTTTCATATTGCCGCACGTTCCTGGCCCCCCCTGCAGGAGGCCTTACGTCTCCCCGCAGGTGATGAGCTGACCGCGGCCATGATGGTGGGCTATCCACGCCTCAAATATCAGCGCTTGCCACCGCGCAAAGCGACGCAGATTCGCTGGCGTTGATACCGGCACATCGTCACCAAACAGTAACGCTGCCTCGGTAATGTTACTGTTTGGTGACGCTCAACTGTGCGCTGCACGTCCCTTGAGCAGATTCTTCACATCCTGTTTTTATTCTCTCATCTCCTCTTTTGCCCATCGTCCCGGTCTGTCTTCGCTTCTCTGTTTCCTGTGGCATAACCCTTGCTCTCCTATCAGATAAGTTTTGCCCATGCTTGTGCCAAAAGAGACTGGTCTTTTGCCATTTGTTTATGAGACAATAGCGCTCAGGGGCGAGAGCGGCCTGGCAGGCTTGCCATGCAAAACCTTGGAAAACACAAAAGGGAGGCGCTATGAATATTGCTGGAGTTGTTGTTCATACCAAACCAGCTGATCTTGCAACAGTACAGGCACAACTGGAGACCATGGCAGGGGTTGAGATCCATGGCATTCATGAGAACGGCCGTCTGGTGGTGACAGTTGAAGAGGATGGCTACAGGGAGACGAGTGACACCGTGCTTCGTCTTCACCAGGTTCAGGGAGTTTTAAATGCATCCCTCGTCTATCAGCATAGCGAAGATATTGCCTAAGGAGGAAACTATGAAGTTGTCCAGACGTAAATTTATCAAGGCCAATGCCGTGGCCGCCACTGCCTTGGCAGCAGGCATATCGCTACCAGAAGCCGCGGCCCTGGCCCAGGAAGAGGACCAAAATATCCGCTGGGACAAGGCCCCCTGCCGTTTCTGCGGCACAGGCTGTTCCGTGCTGGTGGGCACCAAGGATGGCCGGGTGGTGGCCACCCAGGGTGACCCTGATGCCCCTGTTAACCGTGGGCTCAACTGTATCAAGGGCTATTTTCTCTCCAAGATTATGTATGGCAAGGATCGCCTCAAGACCCCCTTGCTCCGCAAGAAGAACGGTAAATATGACAAAGAGGGTGATTTCACGCCGGTGAGCTGGGATGAGGCCCTGGATACCATGGCTGTTAAATTCAAGGAGGCCCTTAAGAAGAAAGGGCCCACCTCTGTGGGGATGTTTGGTTCGGGCCAGTGGACCGTTTTTGAAGGCTACACCGCCTCAAAACTTATGAAGGCCGGCTTGCGTACCAATAATCTAGACCCCAATGCCCGCCACTGCATGGCCTCCGCCGTGGCCGGCTTTATGAGGACCTTTGGCTCTGATGAGCCCATGGGCTGCTATGATGACCTGGAGTATGCCGACGGCTTTGTGCTCTGGGGCTCCAATATGGCTGAGATGCACCCCATTCTCTGGTCGCGGCTCACTGATCGCCGGCTTACCGCCTCCCATGTCAAGGTGGCGGTGCTCTCCACCTTTGAAAACAGGAATTTTGAGCTGGCCGACCTGGGTATCATTTTCAAGCCCCAGACCGATCTGGTCATTCTCAACTATATCGCCAATTACATCATTGAAAACAAGGCGGTGAACACCGATTTTGTCGGCAAGCATGTGCGTTTTAAAAAGGGCAATACCGATATCGGTTATGGCCTGCGCCCCGAAGATGAGCGGGAGAAAAAAGCGGTCAATGCCAGCAAGGCCGGTGGCAGTGTTGATATCACCTTTGATGAGTATAAAAAATTCGTCGCCGAATATACCTTGGATAAGGCCCATGAGATGACCGGCGTATCCAAGGAGCAGCTGGTGGATCTTGCCAAGATGTACGCTGATCCCAAGCGCAAGATCGTCTCCTACTGGACCATGGGTTTTAACCAGCATAGTCGCGGCACCTGGGCTAATAATCTGGTCTATAACATCCATCTGTTAACCGGGAAAATTTCAGAACCGGGCAATGGCCCTTTCTCCCTTACTGGGCAGCCCTCGGCCTGTGGCACGGCGCGTGAGGTGGGCACCTTCGCCCATCGGCTGCCAGCCGATCTGGTGGTGATGAATGAGGCCCATCGAGATTTTGCAGAGCAGGTCTGGAAGCTACCCAAGGGCACCATTGTCGGCAAGCCGGGTTACCATGCCGTGCTCCAGAACCGGATGCTCAAAGACGGCAAGCTTAATGCCTACTGGGTCATGTGTAATAATAATGTCCAGGCAGCACCCAATCTTAATGAGGAGACCTTGCCTGGTTATCGAAACCCGGAAAACTTCATTGTGGTTTCAGATCCCTATCCGACCGTAACGGCCATGGCCGCCGATCTCATTCTGCCCACTGCCATGTGGGTCGAGAAGGAGGGGGCCTATGGTAATGCCGAGCGTCGCTCCCAGTTCTGGCGGCAGCAGGTTGATGCTCCGGGTGAGGCCAAGACCGATATCTGGCAGATGATGGAATTTTCTAAACGTTTCAAGGTTGAGGAGGTGTGGCCGGCAGAGCTTATTGCCCAGAAACCAGAGTATCGTGGCAAGACCCTCTACGACATTCTCTATGCCAACGGCCAGGTCAATAAATATCCCACCCAGAAGATTGTTGATGGCGCCGGCAATGAGTACAAAAACACTGAAATGGCCCATTTTGGTTTTTACGTCCACAAGGGACTCTATGAGGAGTACCGCATTTTTGGTCTGAAGGGACCGAAGAAGGGCCATGAGCTTGGGAACTTTGATGATTACCATAAGTCACGTGGCCTGCGCTGGCCGGTGATTGATGGCAAGGAAACCCTGTGGCGTTACCGGGAGGGCTATGACCCCCATGTTGCCAAGGGCAGCGAGGTGCAGTTCTACGGCAATAAGGACAATAAGGCCCATATCTTTGCCCTGCCCTATGAGCCACCAGCCGAGTCACCCGATATTGAGTATAATCTCTGGCTCTGCACCGGCCGGGTCTTAGAGCATTGGCATTCCGGATCCATGACCCAGCGTGTCCCGGAGCTGTACCGAGCCGTACCCCATGCCGTACTCTTCATGCACCCTGATGACGCCCAAGAGCGTGGTCTGCGTCGTGGCATGGCGGTGAAGATCGCCTCGCGGCGTGGCGAGGTAACTGCCAGTGTCGAGACCCGCGGTCGTAACAAGATGCCCCGGGGCATGGTGTTTCTCCCCTGGTTTGATGCCCGGCGTCTGGCCAATAAACTGATCCTGGATGCCACCTGTCCCATTTCCAAGGAGACGGATTTTAAGAAATGTGCCGTTAAGGTGGAGCGGGCTTAGCCTGGGTGAGTGGTGTGAGTGAGCAGGCAAAGACCATAAAGGAAAGGAGCCGCCGCCAGTTCCTGGCCGATGGCGCCAAGGCGGCCTGTGGCGCTGCCCTGCTTGGTGTTGCTGCCGGTTTCGGGGCCAGTCAAGCCGGGGCTTCACCCCAGGTCTTTGTCCGCCCTCCAGGTGCTGGCCTTGACCGCGATTTTCTCGCCTCCTGTCTGCGTTGTGGGCAATGCGTTCGGGCCTGTCCCCATGACGCCCTTAATATGGCGGGTCTTTTCAGTCGCACTGCCACTGGGACGCCCTATTTCCAGCCCCGCAAGGTTGCCTGCGAGATGTGTGAGGATCTGCCCTGCGTCAAGGCCTGTCCTAGTGGGGCCCTTGATCCTGGACTCACCGATGTCACCAAGGCCCGGATGGGACTGGCCGTGCTCATCGATCAGGAGACCTGTCTTAACTATCTCGGCCTGCGCTGCGGTGTCTGTTATCGCTCCTGTCCCCAGATTGATAAGGCGCTGACTCTGGATGCCCAGCATAACAAGAGGAGTGGCAAGCATACCCTGTTTCTGCCCAAGGTCCATTCGGAGCATTGTACGGGCTGTGGTAAATGTGAACGATCCTGCGTGTTGGAAACATCGGCGATCAAGGTGCTGCCCCGCACCCTGGCCAAGGGCGAGTTGGGCCACCATTATCGCCTGGGCTGGGAGGAGAAGGCCAGGAAGGGTGAAAGTCTGGTCCCAGAGATGCTGGATTTACCTGACCGGATGCCGGAATTTGTACAGCCCTCGCTGCCAGAGGTGAAACCATGAAATGGCTTATTTTGCGAAGGACCAGCCAAATGATGATCCTTGGTTTTTTTCTCCTGGGGCCGCTGGCCGGGATCTGGTGGATATCGGGTAGTCTTTCCGGTTCCTTGACCCTGAAGATTCTGCCCCTCACCGATCCTGTGGTTTTTCTGCAGACCATTTTTGCCGGCCACAGGCCAGCGGCTACGGCCCTGACCGGGGCGGTGTTTGTTATCATTTTCTACTGGTTGGTCGGGGGACGGGTCTTTTGTTCCTGGGTCTGTCCGGTGAATATAATTGCAGATTGCGCGGCCTGGTTGCGCGAGAAGATCGGGATCAGAGGCGTTCTTTTCTTTTCAAACAGCAGTCGCTACTGGTTGCTGGCCATGGTCTGCGGTCTGGCTTTGGCCTTTCAGTCAGCGGTCTGGGAGATGATTAATCCGGTCACCATTTTTTCCAGGGGCATTATTTTTGGTCTCTCCGGGGCGGTTGTCGTCGGAGCTTCCCTGTTTTTTTTCGACCTGCTGTTTGGCAAGAGAGGCTGGTGCCAGATCTGCCCCACCGGAGCCTTTTACAGCCTGCTTGGCTATCTGAGCCCTCTGAAGATGATTGCCAGCGGCAGAGAGCAATGTGATCAGTGTCTGTCCTGTTACAAGGTCTGCCCTGAGCCCCAGGTCCTCCATGACCCACTCAAGGTAAAGGAGTCATCACCGGTCATACGATCTGGTCAATGTACTAACTGTGGGCGTTGTATAGATGTCTGTCCCCAGGCGGTGTTTAAATTTGGTAATCGATTTTCAAAATAGTGATAGTGACAAGGCGTTAATCAACGCTTGATAAGGACGAGTCGGCGACTGCCGACCTAAGGAAGGAGTTAAAAAATGAAGAGACATACAGCTAAAGGACTACTGGTCCTGATCGGTCTGGCAGCCATAGCCATGCCCGCCCAGGCAGAGGAGTTGAAATCCCTACGGGGCAGCCGTGATCTTAACGTGGGCTCCGAGCCGCCCGAAATTAATCGACTGATAGCTGATGATAGACCGATTCCGCGAAATTACGTGCAACAGCCTCCGCTCATTCCCCATAAGACAGAGGGCTACCGTATTGATCGCAACTATAATAAATGCCTGAGCTGTCATAGCTGGGCCAATTATAAACAGGCGAAGGCCACCAAGATTCCCCCGACCCATTTTGTAAACAGGGATGGCAAGGAATTGGCCAATATATCGGCTGGAAGATACTTTTGCACCCAGTGCCATGTCCCCCAGACAGATACGCGGCCCCTTGTGGAAAATGAGTTTGAGCCCGTTAAGGCCTTGAAATAAGACGTTAAGACGAAGACTTTAATCCGGGAGTTGTCCTATGCTCGAAACAACCAATAAAAAATGCTGGAAATGGGGACCCTTTATCTTTGGTGGGGTGGCAGGTGTCGTCTTGCTTGCCGCCTTCCTCGGTGAGCTCCATTTTTCGGCCAGTGAGAAATTCTGCATCTCCTGTCATGAGATGGAGGCCAACGTCTATATGGAGTACAAGGAAACAACCCATTACCTAAATAAGTCAGGTGTGCGGGCCATCTGTAGTGATTGCCATCTCTCCCATAATTTAGTGCAGAAGGTGGGACGCAAGGTAAAGGCTGCTAACGAATTGTTACAACATTTCAGAGGAACCATTAATACCCGTGAGAAATTTGTCGAAAAACGTCTGGATCTGGCCGAAAAGGTCTGGGCCGAGATGATGGCCAATGATTCCAGGGAGTGCCGGAGCTGTCATAGCGCGGAGAACATGGATTATACCAAACAGTCCAGGCGGGCCATGGAGCAGCACATCAAGGGCGATGATGAAAAGAAAACCTGCATCGAATGCCATAAGGGCCTTGCCCATAGGCTACCAGATATGCATGCCATTGACCCCTCAGCGGTGATTGGCAACTAAGAAAAAACAGGTCTTTTTCACACAAAAAAGCCCTGCCTTCTTATAAAAAAGAGGCCAGGGCTTTTTTTGTTCATCAAGGACTACAGAGAAAGGGACAGGTGCAAACACCCTGTTTTTCTGTACATACGTGGCGGCTGACTTTTTAGTAGAGCTTGCCCTGCCACATCTCTGGTTTAAATTCGCAGATCCTGTTACGGCCATCTTCCTTAGCCTGGTAGAGGGCGACATCGGCAAATTTGATGCATTCCCAAAAGCCATCTGAATCGACGGGAAAGACACTATAGCCGACGCTGATGGTTTTTTGGAGAACCTTACCATTCGGCAGCTGAAACTCGGTGGCCTCCATGGAAGAGCGGATTTTTTCGGCGATATGGGAGGTGTCTTCCTGGGTTTTGACGTCAAGAAGGAGGACGAGAAATTCCTCACCGCCATAGCGGATGACAAGATCAGAGGAACGTACGCAGAAGGCCAGCACTTCTGCTGTTTTGATAATAACGCTATCGCCGGCCTCATGTCCGTAGGTGTCATTGACCTCCTTGAAGAAGTCCATGTCGCACATCAGAATACCAATATTGGCCTTGCGCCGTTTGCTGTTGGCAATAAGTGTCTCCATATAGGACTCGAGGAAACGGCGGTTGTAGAGATCTGTCAACGGATCCTTGAGCGTGGTTTCCCGGAGGGCAGCGGCAAAACGTTTGGCCTCAATGACCGGGGTGGCCTCGCGGATGAAGCGCCAGGAATGCTCTACCTGGTCTTCAAAGCGGGCAATGACCTCCTTGGAGCTGCCCTTGGCCAGGAGAAACTGCATAACGCCGATGACCCGGCCCCCGGCAATCATGGGGATGCAGAAATGCTCATGGCTCTCACGGTGGGGGAAAAATTTGCAGATATGGGGATATTGGAGGGACGAGATGTAGTGCCCAGTACGTTTGGCCCTACATAAGGTGCAGTCGTCCATGATTTTCTGGTTGCAGATGAGCTGGTGGTCGCTGGCATGGGCCACGGACATGCTCTTCTTGACGTCATTGACCTCATAACTGAAAAAACAATCCAGGTCAAAACGGCTGGCAATGATGGAGGCCAAACGGATATGGACGTCAGTGGGCGATTCCTCCTCCTCAATCACCGCCTTAAAGGAGTTGAGGCTATGGATGTTGTCAACCAGGTTGTTAAATTGGCGGGCGAGTTGGCCTACCTCGTCGTGGGTTTTAACATCGATCCGCATGGAGAGGTCGCCGCCGCCCTTGGCAATTTTAGTTATCTTTTCTAAAATTCGCTTCAAGGGCCTGACGATAATTAGGATGTAAATAGCGGTCCCGATCAGCAGCGTAATGACAGTGGTCAGGCAGATAACAAGAAAATGGTGGGTAGCCTGCTCAATAATATCCTCAGTTGCCTGGACCTGGGTGGAAAACTCCTGATTAACCAGGAGGGAGAGCGCGGTGAGCTGGCCATAAACGATATTCAGGGTGTCCAAGAGATCTTCAGTGGCTAAGTCGAGGTGTTCTTCACTGTGGCCAGAGGCGCGCAGGACCTGGACAAACTCGCTGTAGGAGTTATGGAGCATGTCAAGGGCGCAGAGAATTTCTTCTATCTTTAGGTGTTGATTTGATGCTTTGGGCGCCGGTTCGGCCAGGAAAGAGTCCAGGGTAAGGCCGGAAATCTGGGTGACATCCTGAATGGTGCCGCCGCTTTTGAGGGTTGCCAGCATGTTGCGAAAGTTATTGATCCGGGTAAAATTGTCCTGCACATGGTTACTGTAATCACCCTCTTCATCCTCCTCATGGATATTCAGGGTGTGGATCAGGGAAATTTTGAAGCCGTTCAGGCCCCGCAGGGTAAGTTGGCAGACCTTGTACTGGGGCATATTAATGCCCCGGATAGACTCCACGCGCTGCTTGATGAGATGCAGGGCGATGGTTTCATGGATGTAAATAACTGAAAAGCCCAGCAGCGAGACAACCAGCATGCCGATCAGCTTGCCGGTAATGGGGGTGTCAAGGCAGGTGCGGATGAATGAGGAGATCAGGGTGCGGATAAAGCTTTTGGGAGACTTTTGGTCGGCGTCAGCCATACAATTACACGCAGGGTTATAAAGAGACTTGAAAGAAGATATGTCAGTTTGGCACAGTGCCGATGTGCTGTCAAATTTTCTTGGCCAAGAAACGGTTTAATTTTTTTCATATAATTAGCAGGTTACCTTTGTTGTTGCCTTCGGCGCTGGACACGTTTGGTTAACGGAAAAAAGTAATGATGTATTTTCCTGCCACCCCAAAAATAATAAGGGCAAGCATGATTTTGATGGTCTTTTCCGGCATATGTTTTTGCACCAGGGCGCCGGTGTTCATGCCCAGCAGGCCGCCAAGTCCCAAGAGGCCGCCAACAAGCCAGTGGGGGGGAAAGGTTTGACCCTGGCCCAGGGCGACCAAGGAGTAAAAAAGAACACCGCTGATTGAGGCGATGAAGGTGCCAAAGAGAGTGGCCCCGGTCACTGTATAAATGGGGAGACCGAGGACGGAAACGCAGAAGGGGACGATGAGGGCGCCGCCACCAATACCGTAGATGCCGCCTATGATACCAATAAAGAGACAATAGGCCCCCAATGGCAGGTGGGGGACATGAAATGTTTTTTCTTGGAAGGTGTAGGTCAGATGGGTTGGGGTAAGGGTTATGTCAGTAATGGTAAAATGGGCGTTTGTCTGGTTTGCTGGTGGGACTTTTATTTGCAATGCTGCCTGCAGCAACCGGCTGCCAAGATAGAGGAGGACGCAGCCGACAAAGAGTTTGAATAACGAGGGGTCAGGGAAAAAATGGACCCGGAAATAATAGCCAATCAGAATGCCGGGTAAGGTGGTTAGGCTGATCAGCCAGGCCAAGGGCCAGAGCATCCTCTTTTCCTGGACAAAACGCCTGATTCCACCGGGGCAGCCGATGACATTATAGAGAAAATTTGTGGCACTTACCGAAGGTGAGGTAAAGCCGAGAATACTGACCTGAAAGGGCAGAAGCAGGAAGGCCCCGGAGACGCCTGCCATGGAGGTGAAAAAGGAGATGACAAAGCTAACCAGGGGCAGGAGAACAAGGGGGAAATCAAAGACCGTTTGGTTCAGCATAGCTCTAGCCAGGTGGGGCGCAAAAGTTTCGCCCTGTTAGAGGGCGATAGTCAAAAAAATGGCGATGGAGATCTTCATTGCCAATAGGTACACCAGAAAATGCGATTCTGAAAGGAAAAGGCGGACAGAGGCCGATCAATATACACAAGAGCTGAGGCTTGCCGGAAAGAGTGACTGGCGTCTGCCTACCCTGGCCGAGCTCTAAGAACTCCTTGTCCTTGTTGATAGCCATGGCCATGGTGATTATCCCATGGACTTTGGGGCAACTACTGGTCCGGTGATGCTGATAAGGAAGGGTGTGGGGCCTGGGAGATCGATGGTGATTGCCAGGGAGTATGTTCGCGAAGCGGTCGGGGATATTGGCGCTGTGTGACCATAAATTATTGGGCAATGGCCTGAAATTGAGTATATCGGTGGGGATATTTTTTGGGTTGAAGCTAGAAGAGGATACGTTTTTATGAGGAAGGCTAATGTTTGAAAATAATACAGTAAAAGAAGAGCTTGCTGGTTTCATCGCCGGCTGGCAGGTGGATGGACTCCGGACCCGAGAAGCCTTTGTCCATCTGAAGGAACTGCTTTTAAAAAACGACCAGTCGCTTATTTCCTTTCATGCCCGACCCGGGATTACCGCCTCCCTGCGGGCCCACATCGCTCCGGGCCAGGGTGGGGAAGGTCCTTTGTACGTCATGGTTGATGTCATTGATGACGACCCAGAGCAGCGTTGGCTCTCCGTTTGCTTCTATGGTGACAGGATCAATGATCCGGATGAGCGCGGCGATTTTGTGCCAGGTGGCCTGCTTGGCCAAGATGCTGTCTGCTTTGACTATGATGGCGAGAACGCCGCGCTTCTCCACTATATTGAGATACGTATTGCCGAATCCTATGCCGCCAGTCTGCAGGCGGTCAATTCGTAATCATCTTTAGGAGCAGGAGAGGCGGCAACGAAAAAGGCCTGGGGCAGGATATGCCTCAGGCCTTTTCATTGCCACGCTGGGAAGAAACGGCGGTGGCTTGCTAACCTTTCAGGGCGCGTTCCAGGATCTTGTAATTGCGTTCCACCATGGAGCGCTGTTCGACGAGGAGGCCGGCCTGGATCATGGCGTTATCATAGATCTGCTCGACAATGCTTTTGGCGAAAGCCTCATCCTTGACCCGCATGTCCGCCAGGCCCTTGATCAGGTTGTGGCTGGTGTTGATTTCCAGGTTTTTGGTGCTGATCTGGTGCTCCTGGTTACTGGCCTTTAAAATCCTCTCCATGGAACTGGTGAAGATGCCGTCCGGGTTGACGATGATGGCTGGACTATCCACCAGACGCTTGGAGGTAACGACCTCCTTGACCTTGTCGCCTAAGGTGTCCTTCATCCACTTGACCAGGGTGGCGGCAACCGCAGATTCAAGGGCTTCCGGCTTGTCCACGGCCTCTTCCTTGTCGCTTACAGCCTCTTCGGGCAGATCAATGTCAGCCCGGTCCGCTGAAACGAGTTTTTTGGAATCAAACTCACCCAGATGATTGAAGACAAAATCATCAATGGGCTCCATGGTGTAGATCACCTCGATGTCATTCTTTTTAAAGGCCTCTAAATACGGGCCGGCCTCAATGGCCTCCCGGCTTGGACCGTTGACATAGTAGATATCCTTCTGGTCTGCCTTCATCCTTTCGACATACTCGGCCAGGGCAATCTGCTTACCCGGCTCCGATTTGGAGGATTCAAAGCGCAGCAGCTTGGCAAGGGCCTCACGGTGCATGAAGTCGCTGGTGGCGCCCTCTTTGAGGAAGATGCCGAAGGTTGCCCAGATCTTTTCGTAGCTCTCCGGCTCTTTTTCGGCAAGTTCAGCCAGATATTTTAGAAAACGGCTGGTGATGATCTTGTTGAGTTTGACAACAAGGGCGTTGTCCTGCAGGGCCTGGCGGGAGATATTGAGGGGCAGGTCTTCGCTGTCCACCACACCTTTGACAAAACGCAGCCATTCCGGGAGGATATTGGCGCTTTCCTGCTCAATGAGAATTTTCTGGCAATAGAGGCTGACCCCGGGATCCATACGGCCAAAGCCCATGGTCTCGAAGTTTTCTTTGGGCACAAAGAGCAGGGCCTTGATGGCTAAAGGGGCATCGGCCGAAAAATGGAGCTTGGCCAGAGGTTCGTCCATGGCATTGGAAACGAACTTGTAAAACTCGTTATACTCGTCATCCTTGATATCCTGCTTGGATTTGGCCCACAGGGCCTGGACGGTGTTGACTGTGTCGCCACCCACCTTGATGGGAAAGGGGACGAAATTGGAGTATTGCTTGATAATTCTCTTGATCTCGTACTCGGAGGCATAGTCGTGGCTGTCATCGTTAAGCTCGATGATGATCTTGGTGCCGCGATGGAGGCCTGGGCAGGAGGTCAAGGTGTAGCTGCCGGCTCCTTCGGATGCCCATTCGCAGCCCTCGGCATCGGGCCGGTAGGAGCGGGACTGGACGCGGACCTTGTTGGCGACCATAAAGGCGGCATAAAAGCCGACGCCGAATTGGCCAATGAGGCTAACATCCTTTTTGGCGGCCTCGGCGAGCTCGGAGAAGAAACTCTTGGAGCCGGAGTGGGCTATGGTGCCCAGGTTCTGTTCTAATTCCGCCCGGGTCATGCCGATACCGGAATCGGTAATGGTCAGGGTATGCTCTTTTTCATCAAAACTGATGGTGATTTCCAGGGGGGCATCTTTGTCAAAGATCTCGTCTTCGAAAAGTTGCTGGTGGCGGAATTTTTCCAGGGCATCGGCGGAATTTGATACCAGCTCCCGGAGAAAGATGTCCTTTTCTGTATAGAGGGAGTGGATAACAATATCTAGGAGCTGTTTGACTTCAGCCTGGAATTCTTTGGTCTCACTTTTTACATCTGTCATGAATATTTCCCTTATAATGTCTGATGTTTGTAATAAGAGGGGTTGCTGCCAAAACGAAAGAAAAATAAGCATGAATCAAAGGCTGTCAAGCAGGAAATTATGGCAGAGGGTGTTGACTTTTCTCATTTTTCTTTGGATAGTTTAGTTTGGTGAAAACAGTGCCAGTCCAGTGTTTGTTAGGAGAAAATTGGTAAGATGGTAGAACAAAAGCCCCCTAAACGCATATTGATTATGGATGATGAGGCAACCATTCGTACCCTCCTGGAGGAATCGTTGCAATTTATGGGCTTTGATGTCCTTACCACCGTATGCGGCGAAGATGCCGTGTCCGCCTATACCCAAGCGGTTCAGGATAATGTCGCCTTTGATGCCGTCATCATGGATCTGACGGTCCAGGGTGGTATGGGGGGAGAGGAGGCCGCCGCCCTGATCGGCAAATCGTATCCAGATGCCGTTATCGTTGCTGCCAGCGGCGATGCCGCTGCTCCTGCCATGGAGCATTCTGAGGAGTTCGGCTTTAAGGGCCACATCTCCAAACCTTTTAATCTTCAGGAACTTTCTTCCTATATCCATTCCCTTCTTGGTGAATAAAGTCCTTTTCGAGGGCAGTTTTCTTTTTTTGCCTACCCGGCTCAGAAACTATTCCAGCCTGATGCCTCCAGAACCAAAAAAAACATGGGACTGGAACTGTCACCCTGTGTGTGCGAATAGGTGGGGTGCTGCTTTAGAGATACCCGGGCTTTTGCATTGACAGTTGGATATTGCCACTGGTATGTTTTGCCCGATTTACTTCGTCCAGTCAGATAACCCCTGACCGCTTGCTGACCAGGCCTTTGACCCCCTGGTTATCTTGGCAGAGGGTTTTATTTTTTTTGTAATCCACATGGAGAATATAGATGAGTATTCGTGAAGATGCGCTGAATGGCACCATCACCCCACTTTTTGAATCCTGCGCCCGACATGAAGGGGTTACCCCTGAGTTTCTCATGGCCGGTGTTGCCAAAGGGACTATTGCCATCCCCAAAAACAACAACCATGATTTTGATAAAATCATGGCGGTGGGCAAAGGACTGTCGACCAAGGTAAATGCCAATATCGGCGCCTCGCGCGATCTGCCTGAGGCCAAGCAGGAGCTTGAGAAACTTTGTGTCTGTCTGAAGGCCGGGGCTGATACGGTGATGGATCTCAGCATGGGGGCGAATATCAATGAGGTGCGGCGCGGCATCCTAGAGCAATGCCCCATTCCCCTGGGTACCGTACCTGTTTATCAGACTGTGGCCGATGTGGTCGAAAAGCAGAAAAAGGCCATTGGTGAAGTGACGGTGGCCGATATGCTGGCCACCATTGAGGAACAGGCCAGAGATGGTGTTGATTTCATGACCATCCATTGTGGTCTGACCCGTGATTCCCTGCTCCGGGTCAAGAAGGATGAACGTCTGATGGGCGTGGTCAGCCGCGGCGGTTCTTTTACCATTGAATGGATGAGCCATAATAAAAAGGAGAACCCTTTTTATGAATATTACGATGATATTCTGGCCATCTTAAAAGAGCATGAGGTGACAATCAGTCTTGGGGACGGCCTGCGGCCCGGCTGTATTGTAGATGCCACGGATCGTGGTCAGGTTCAGGAACTCATCCATCTTGGCGAGCTTACCCAGCGGGCTTGGGATGCCGGGGTTCAGGTTATTGTCGAGGGCCCGGGCCATATGCCTCTGGATCAGATCAACGCTAATATTCTCCTCCAGAAACGTCTCTGTCACGGAGCACCATTTTATGTCCTGGGGCCGTTGGTTACTGATATTGCCCCGGGGTATGATCATATCACCGGCGCCATTGGCGGGGCCATTGCCGCTGCGGCCGGCGCCGACTATCTCTGCTATGTCACCCCGGCCGAACATCTGAAGCTGCCCAGTGCTGAGGATGTGCGGGAGGGCGTTATTGCTTCACGGATTGCTGCCCATGCCGCCGACATCGTCAAGGGAGTACCCGGTGCCATCGAGCGGGATATCGCCATGGCCAAATGCCGGAATAACCTTGACTGGAAGGGGCAGATCGAGCTCTCTCTGGACCCGGACAAGGCCCGCCATTACCGGGAATTGGGTAATTCCTACAAGGGTGATGCCTGCGCCATGTGCGGTGATTATTGTGCCATTAAGGTCTATAAAAAGGCCACCAAGCCGGGCCGCTGTCCCACCGAGAAATAGAGCGCGTTGTTGAGCTTTTTTGGGTTTTTTGGGCTTGCTAAAAGAGGATTCTTAAAAAGAACTGATTCATGGAGGTCATATGGACAATTTCCTTACCGCTATTTCTGATTTTTTTGTGAGCACTAATATTCCGGAGCAGTTGAAGAATGTCGATGTCCGGGGCGCCTTTACCAACCCCTGGCTGCTTGTCCCTCTCATCGCCCAGCTGGGCTGGTGGATTTACAAGCAAGAGATCAATGCCATTGTCTTTCTCGCCCTGGGTATTGGCCTCTGGATCTTTAGCGGTACGCCCTATGCCCACGGTCTGGTGATTAACGGCGAGCTGCAGCTTGGCAAGGTTTTGCCGGTGGCCGGTGTCGGCCTGGGCGCCATCATGGTGGTGATTTATATGCTCTTTATGCGCGGTGATTAGCAATCATGCACCGCCTGCAGGCTATTTACCAGCGCCTCTATGGCCATTTCGGGTCTCAACACTGGTGGCCCGGCGACACCCCGCTGGAAATTCTGGTGGGCGCCGTCTTGACCCAAAATACCAATTGGAGCAATGTCAGTAAGGCCATTGCTCATCTCAAGGCCGACCAACTCCTTACCCTTGAGGCCCTGGTGGCCTTGCCGGTTGACCAGCTGGCCGAAAGGATCCGTCCTTGCGGCTATTATAATCTCAAGGCCCAACGTCTTAAAAATCTCCTCACCCTCCTTAACGAGGGTGTGGCGGAAATGGGCAGCCTGGCAGAGTTCTTCAGCCAGGATCTTACCTATGTGCGGGAAAAATTACTGTCAGTGAAGGGGGTTGGTCCTGAAACGGCCGACTCTATTTTGCTCTATGTTGCTGAAAAACCAATCTTTGTGGTGGATGCCTATAGCTATCGTTTCCTGAGCAGGCACGGCCTGGTGGCTGAAGAGAGCAGTTATGAGGAGATGCAGGAGCTGTTCATGACCAGCCTGCCGGCGGAGGTGGGTCTCTATAACGAATATCACGCCCTTCTCGTCTGTCTTGGCAAAGAATTCTGTAAGAAGAACAATCCCCGCTGTGAGCAATGTCCCCTCCAGGGGGATTTGCCCGGCAATTAGGCGGGCAGGAGGGCGAGAACTTCAGGCGGTAGTTCGGGCCGGCCCCGGTCATTGACCCCGGTGGCGATGATTTTGGCCGTCAGGATTAGTTTTTGGTCGCTGGTACGCCGGATTTCCTGGCTAAAGGCAAAACGGAGGGCTGAGACACGTTCCAACTCAAGATCGACCACAAAGCTCTCGCCGCTGGTCAGCGGCAGCTTATAGTCGAGCTCTGCCCTGGTGACCACCAGATTGATGCCACGGCGGGTCAGGTCGGCGAAACTGATCTGGCGGGAGAGCAGAAATTCATGGCGGGTATGCTCCAGGTAGTTCTGGTAGACCGCATTGTTAACCCGGCCCTGCATATCGCATTCATAGTCGCGGACCTTCATCTCCAGGGCAAAGAGAGCTTCTTTCATGGCAGTCATCTAGATATCAAGAAAGGTGGTATCGCGGTTTAACAGGCGGCAGCCCCCCTCTTCCACCACCACCATATTCTCCAGGCGTACGCCGCCCCAACCCTCTATATAAATACCGGGCTCCACGGTGACCACCATACCGGCCTGCAGTTTTTTGGCATAACGGGGGCTCAACCCTGGGCCCTCATGGACGGCCAGACCAACGCCGTGGCCCAGGCCGTGGCCGAATTTATCGCCATAGCCCGCTGCTTTGATCACAGCGCGCGCCTCGCCATCAACCTGTCTGCCGCTAACCCCGGCCTGCACCGCAGCCATGCCGGCCAGCTGAGCCTGGCGGACCAGACGGATGATCTCCCTTGTTTTAGGGTCAGGGGTGCCCAGGACCACGGTGCGGGTCATGTCAGAGCAATAGCCCTCCAGGATGAGGCCCATATCAATAACAATGGGTTCCCCCTTTTTAATGGCTCTGGAGGAGGGGACGGCATGGGGCAGGGCGCCGTTGGGACCGGCGGCAACAATGGTGTCAAAACTGGGGCGTTCGGCCCCTTTCATACGCATGGCGTTTTCAATCTGCAGCGCCACCTCGATCTCGGTCATACCAGGACGTAGCTGATGATACACCCCTTGAAAGACCTCTTCGTTCAACAGCACAGCCCGTTCAATCTTGTCCAGCTCAGCCTTGTCCTTGCAAAGCCGCATCTTTTCCACCAGGTCGCTGACCGGCACAAGCTCAAGGCCTAATTCGACACCCATTTTTAAGAGTTTCTCTGCGGTGGAGTGCAGTGTGTAGTGGCTCTCAAAGCCACATTTTTTGATGTTGAGGCTGACAAAGAGCTTCTTAAGCAGGGCCAGCAGGCCTTTGCGGTAGAGGATGACCTCAAAACCGGGGGCTTCCGTACGGGCCGCAAGTTCAAAACGGGAATCGGTGAGCAGGAGGGGGCAGCCCTTGCGGGGGATGAGAAGAACCCCGGCCGACTCTTCAATGCCATGATCCAGGGGGGTAAAGCCGCTGATGAAGCGGCGGTTATGGGGTTGGCTGATCAGAATGGCATCAAGATGGCGGCGTTGCAGCCGGGTTTTAAGGAGGGCAAGGGCGGATATGGTCATGATTTCAGGTCGATAAAAAAATGGACCCCCTCATGGGCAAGGAGGGTCTGCAGTCCTATGAGCAGCGGTATGGGCTGGTCTTGGTCAGGAAGGCTGAGCTGGTAGGACCGTTTAGCTTCGCTGCTGGAGATAATTTCAAGACCAGGGAGCCAGCTGGCAAGCCTCTGCTCTATGGTGGGCCAGGGGCAGGGACTTTGGTCAGCTTCCAGGGTCAAGAGCGCCATCAGCCCGCCAGTAACTGTTGGACATAGGTCTTATGTTGGTTTAAGGCATTGCCGTATTTTTCATTAAGTTGGACCATGACCTTCTGCCACTCCTCAGCAAATTGAGGATGTTGGGAAGGTTCAAGCTTGACCTTGACACCGCTTTGCTGGCCCATGGATTGTTCCAGCTTGTTCATCTGTTGGGCAAACTGCTCTTCAATCTGGTTGCGGAGCTGTTCTTTATGTTGGAGAAACTGGCTTAATATCTTTTTCATCTCCTCAAGCACCGCCTGCAACTGCGGATCCTGGCCCACTTGCAGCATGCCCTGCATGGCCAGGTCAGCCACGGCCTGGTCATCCTCATCCCTGGGCAGGGTAATATTGCGCAGGAGGGTGGTAAGGGCGCCCTGAACCAGCAGCGTCCGCTCTTCCTCAGGCGTGCTCAGTATGGCTGCAAAATCTACCTCTTCGCCCCGCATGTACTGGGCTGCCAGGCGCATGCCTTCCTGACTCTTTTCTTCCTTGCTCAGGCTGTCACCGGCCTCGGCCTCAAGACGGGCGGCCCGTTCAAGGACCATTTCTAGTGTGGATCGTATTTCTGCCATATCGTTTTTACCTGGGAAATGCAGCCATGATGCCGCCGTCAATGGGAAGGGTAGCGCCGGTGGTGGGGGTCTGGTTGCTGGCAAAAAAGACCACGCCATTACCCACATGATCAGCCAAGACCTCTGTTTTTAATAAGTTACGCTGGCGATAATACTCCTTAAGTCCCTGAGGATCAAGGTTTCGCGACTTCATGCGATCCGGGCCCACCACATCCCACAGTCCTGAGGAGACCTGGCCGGCATCAAAAATGGCATCGGCATTAATCATGTTGACCCGAACCCCTAGCTCGGCAAGTTCCAGGGCGGCAATCTTGCCAATCTGGTGGGCCCCGGCCTTGGAGGCGGAGTAGGCCCCAAAGGAGGCGCCGGGGGCAAAGACGTTCTTTGAACTGTTGATAATAATATTGCCGCCGGTGGCCTGATAGCGGAAAATGGGGATGGCCGCCTTAATCACCTCAAAGACGCCGCAGAGATTGACGTCAAGCACCTTGTGAAAGGTTGCAGAGTCAAGATTTTCCAAGGTGGCGACATGGGCGATGCCGGCATTGGGGACCAGGATGTCAAGGCCGCCTGCCTCAAGGAGGATCTTGCTGAAGCCCTGGGCCACCGAAGCGGGATCAGCAACGTTCATGATAAGCGGCCGCACCATGGTGCCAAACTGAGCCGCCAGGCTGCTGTGGACGATCTGCAGCCGGTTCGCATCGATATCTGAGAGAAAGACCCGGGCCCCGGCCTCAAGGAGCTTGCGGCTGATGCCCACGGCAATGGCGCCACCACCACCGGTGACCAGGGCTATTTGGCCTTCCAGGGCCTGGGGTTCATTTTTGCCGAGTTTGACCTGCTCCAGGCTCCAGTACTCCATATCGAAAATAGAGGATGGAGCAAGCTCCTGATAGCGACCCACACTGGCGCTGGCTGTTTTGGCCTGCAGGGTATGTTCGGTGATGTCAGCGCAGATTTTGGCCGCCTTGATTGTCTGGCCAGCCGTGATAATGCCAAGCCCCTTGACGAGTATGACCCGAGGCATGGGGTCGAGTTGGCTGCGTTCTACCTTCTTGTCCTCCATCTGCTGGGCGAAATAGCTCTTGTAGGCCGTGACGTAGGAGGCAACAGCCGTCGTGATATGGGCCGCCATCTCTTGCGGGGTTTCCAGGTCGTTGAAATCAAGAAAGAGGGGATAGTTCTTGGTGCGGATCACATGGTCAGGGGTGAGGACTCCACCACCATAAAGTTCTTGGCTGTCAAGGCGGTTGACAGCACAGAGGATCTCCTGGCTGGTCCGGATATGGAGATGGAAGCAGCGCTGAAAGCCACCTGGCTCGGTGAAACTGAGCGCCCCCCGCAGCAGCGGCAGGATGATGTCTGTATCTGGACATTCCTCAGTCATGCAACTGGGCAGAGGATTTTGTTTACGTTTTTCAGCGATAAAATTTTCGGCGCGGGTCACATAGGAGATCATGCGCTCGTAGGACGTCTGGGCATCGTTGGCAAAGGTAAAGATGCCATGGTTGCGCAGAATGAGGCATTCCATGTCAGGCTGGGCTTCATAAAGATCGATCACGGCCTTGGCCAGGGGAAAGCCGGGCATGATAAAGGGCAGGATGGCCACCTTGTCACCCAGGGCGCTTTTGAGCAGTTCTTCGGCCTTGGCCTGGTTGGTCAGGGTGACGATGGCATCGGCATGGGTATGGTCGATAAAGGTGTGGGGCAGAAAGGCGTGGACCAGGGTTTCAATGGAGGGGTTGGGGGAAGAGGCATCAACAAGGTTGGTGCGGAACTGGTTGACCATCTCTTCGTCGCTAAGGGTGTTAAGGGCGCGCAGCTTGCAGAGGGGGTCAAGCTTTAAGCCCGGTAGGCCGGCAGGTTCCATGTCGCCTAAGTCCCAACCGCTCCCCTTGACAAAAATAACCCGCTCTTCTTCGCCGACAATATTGGCCATGGTGGACTTGGCCGAGGTGTTGCCGCCGCCGTGGAGAACCAGGTCTTCCTCCTGGCCGAGGAGACGAGATGTGTAGACGCGCAGCCCCATTTCTGGCGGAAATTCTGGATAGCGTTCGATAAATTCCTGGGCCTCTTGGGGGTTATATCTATTTTTCATTTTTCCTATGACATTTTTTCTGATGAGGGGGGAGCCGCCTATGCCAGGATATACATATACATACCGTATGCAACGAGCAGTAAAAAGCCGACAAGGCGCGATACCTGGTGTTTTGTGATGATAGAAATCAGCAATACCAGGGAAAAACCAATCATGACAGGCACATCGCGCTTGAGTAGATCGGCATGGATGGCAAAGGGATAGGCCAGGGCCGTGCCGCCAAACACCATGAGCAGGTTAAAGAGGTTGGAGCCGATGATATTGCCCACCAAAAGATCGGTTTGCCGGTGGCGGATCGCGGAAATACAGGAGGCGAGCTCTGGTAGAGAGGTGCCCACCGCCGCCATGGTCAGGCCAATGATCAGGTCAGAAACCCCGAAATGGAGGGCGACATCCACTGCGCCGCGGATGAATAGATTAGACCCGGCGGCAAGGGAAGCAAAGCCCAGGCTGCAGAGCAGAGTAATAAAGAGATAAGAGGATGTTTCCTCCTCTATTGCGTCCGCCTTACTGGCCGGATGGCGATAGACAAACCAGGTATACCAGACGAGCAGGCCGATAAAGATGAGGCCGGTTAGCCGACCGAAATAGCCAAACCAGGTGATGGCAGCAAAGATGCAGCCGGCCCCGAGCATGGCCCATAACTCCAGGCGCAACCGGGTATAATGAACAAAAAGGGGATGGATCAAGGCTGAGATGGCCAGGATGAGGCCGATATTGGCGATATTGGAGCCGACCACATTGCCCAGCATGATATCGGGGTGGCCTGTGCTGTTTGCCGCTAGGCTGACAAAGAGTTCCGGCATGGAGGTGCCAAAGGCCACCACGGTCAGACCGATGAGCAGCGGTCTCATGCCCATCCTGGCCGCAAGTTTGATGGCGCCTGAGACCAAGAGCTCACCGCCGGCAACCAGCAGGCTCAAGCCGCCAAAAACGGCGATAAAGGAAAGTGTGATAGAGGAGTATGTTGTTTCCATGGGGGACAAAGCGGCCGGCAGGTTAATGAAGGAAATCTTTAGGGTGAAAGACCAGGGCGGCGGCAGCGAGCTTTTTCAGTTCTTTTTTGATCTGCTCGGCCGGCACCAGGGGGGGCATCAAAGTGATACTTTTTTCCAAGGGTTGGGGGCGCTTGATGCGCATCTTCTCCTCCATTGATTCGTTAAAGCCGCTGGTGATGGCCCCCTCAAGCTTACCACCAACCGTGGAGTTTGACTCCATCCCCCGCAAAAAACCCATGATCGAGCTGATATCATTTTTTTTGTAGAAAAGATCTATTTCTTCCACCAGCATGCCGTGTTTGTCAGCGAGAAGGGCATAGTTTTCCCGGAACTCTGCAACATGGGCAACCAGATCGTCATAACAGGTCAGCAGCATCCGTGTAAAGCGACCGCTCCAGGTCAGGCCCCACACCGTCACGTCGTGAAAGAGTTTGGCCTTGATGGTGGGCGACTCTCTGACATACATGTCGAGGAAAAAATCACGCTCCAGTCCCGAAAGATAGAGAAAATCCCAGATGAGATCCTGATCGTGGAGGAGGATGTAGATTCTCGTTAAGTCTATGGCCACTTTCTGCTCAAGGAGCATGAGAGTGGCAATGCTTTTTTGCAGGGCCTTGGTGTCCTCTTCAATGAGTTTCCGGAAGCTGAAATAGCGCTCGGCCATCTCCCGTTTGATCTCAAAGTTCAAAAAATCTGTGATGTCACTATCCATAAGGACTGTCCTGTTGCTGAGGTTCTCTTCGGACTATAATCAGTGCCCAGGGTGGGGAGCAATGTTTTTCGAATTATCTGTGTGATTTCAATGGGTTTAGCCCAAGTGGCCTGGTTGCTTGGCTTAAGATGTTGATCTTGCAACGAGTTTGCTTTCTGCTGGTAAGGAAACGTTCTTCCCCCTAATCTGTTTTTATGCTATCTTTTGATGTCTTGATTTTTGTCCTTTAAGGAGTTCTCGCTGCCATGACCATGTTCCAGGACAATACAGCTCAACAGGTAAAAGATGCCGCTGATATTGTTGAGGTGATTAACGAGCATGTGCCCCTTCAAAAAAGAGGCGGGCGTTATCTCGGTCTCTGTCCTTTCCATTCGGAAAAAACCCCGTCTTTCTCGGTAAACCCGGAACGCGGCTTCTTTCACTGTTTTGGCTGTAAGGAAAGCGGTGATGTGATCGCCTTTATCATGAAGTACCACTCCCTCCCCTTTCTGGATGCTGTAAAGGAGTTGGCCCAGCGCTACGGTATTGCCATGGAGGATCGGGAGTTGAGTCCGGCGGAAAAGGCCCGGGCTGAAAAGCGCAAACAGCTTTTTGCGGTTAACGAGATCGCCACCGCCCTCTACCATGACTTTCTTGTCAACAACCCGGCTGCCGAACCTGCCCGCCGCTACCTTGAAGAGCGGCGGATCCCTAAAGAAATTATTGAATCCTTTCGACTGGGCTATGCCCCGGATAGTTGGGATTTTCTGGCAAAATACCTGGCAACTAAAAATATCGATCAGGCCACGGCGGTGGAGGCCGGTCTTTTAGCGGCCAAGGACTCCGGGCGCTCTTATGATCGTTTTCGCAAACGTATCCTCTGTCCGATTTTTTCCATGGCCGGGGAGGTTGCCGGTTTTGGCGGCCGCATTCTTGGTGACGGCCAGCCAAAATATTTAAATACGCCGGAAACCCCTGTTTTTGATAAGGGCAGCACCCTTTTTGGCCTCTATCAGACCAAGAAAGCTCTCCAGGAAAGTAAGCGCTGCGTGCTGGTTGAGGGCAATTTTGACCTGCTCAGCATGGTGGCAGCCGGTGTCGGTAATGTGGCAGCCCCCCTGGGAACGGCGTTGACCCTTCACCATGTCCGGCTGTTAAAGAGGTATGTGCCTGAGGTGGTATTGCTCTTTGATGGTGATCAGGCGGGGATGAAGGCTGCCATGCGTAGTGTTCCTTTTTTCCTGACTGAACAGCTTGAGGGCAAGGTGGCAGTTTTGCCGGAGGGCCATGATCCTGACACCTTTTTGCGTGATGAGGGCAAGGTGGCATTGGAGAATTTGATTGCCAAGGCCTATAGTCTCCCTGATTTCATCTTTGGCAGATTTGTTGAGGAGTATGGTCTGGGCGTTGCGGGCAAAGGCAAAATTGTAGGCGAACTCCAGCCCCTTATCAAGGCCATTGGCAACGACCAACTTCAACGTTCCGTTTTTATAGCCCATTTTAGTGAAAAGCTCGGTCTTGATCCCCGGGAGGTCTCCGGCCATTTTCAGGGTGCTGGCCAAGAAAAACCGGCCCTGCCCCTTTCCCAGGCTGCCACGGGTCAGGTTACCAGCGGCCATCGGCGTTTTCTGGAGTTTCTGATTGTTTATCCCGAGTATCTGAGCCAATTTATTGACGTTGGTATTGAGGATTTTTTTGCTGGCAATACGGCTCTCCACATCATTGATGCCATGAAGCAGCTTCCTGTTGATAATTTTCAGGCAGAAATGCTCCTTGGTCAGCTCGAAGAGCCCCTTAAAAGTATTATCGCCGGCATGTTGGTTTCTGTGCCGTCATGTCTACCTGAGCGGGCTGAGCAAACAGCCCGGGAAATGATGGATTGGCTGGCAAGGTATAGTCTGCAGAAAAAAAAGGAAAGGCTGGTTGCTAAGATTCAGGAGGCCCAGCATGGCAATAATCCGTCACTTCTTATGGAACTCATTGAAATGAAAAAAGAATTGGACGAAGCATTGATAAATTAATATGCTGTTTTCTACTGATCTGAAAACGAGGGCTGAAATAAGGATTTTTCTTGGGTCATCAATAGTTGGGGGCAGTCACTGCCTGTTTTGCCATGGTGAGAGGGCAAATCGGTAAACGCCAAGCAGAGAAGGCAAATTGAAAAAAATAGGCATTGAGATAAGTAAGGCAAAAAAAACAAGAATAAAGGCGGCTAAGCAAGGTTCCCTCTCTCGAGAGGAACAGGAGTTGGCTGTGGACTTCGATGATGTTGATCGGGATGATGATAGCGACGATTCCCTGGACATAGAAGAAACAGGGGGGCGCCTCAGCCGCAAGCAGGACGATCTGGGCAGCGATGATGAGCTCGGTGCCGGTCTTGACCCGGTGAAGGCCTATTTACGTGAGATGGGGGCTGTGTCACTCCTGAGTTCGGCTGAAGAGACGGCCATTGCCAAACGTATTGAAAAAGGGGATCGCCAGGTGCAGCGGGCCCTTTTTTCTCTGCCCATGACTATTCATAAATTTCGAGCTTTCCGGGAAATGATTGAAGAGGGCAAGCTCGTCAGTGATATCCTCCGCGGTCTTGATGACAGTGAAAGCGACGATGAAGCCTTACTGAAAGAGCAGGAGAAATTCCTGTGGAAGATCAGCGAGGCAGAAAGGTTTGAGCGGGAGCGGGCTGCCCTGCGGGCAGATATCCTGGCTCCCGGTGTCGATGCCCAAAAAATTGTACGCACCATGGTGCGTATTGATCGTATTACCCTCTCTATTGTTGATCTCTTTAAAAAAGACCGCCTCCATAATAAATTTGTCGATGAGCTGCTGGCCTCTTTTAAAAAGATGACCAAACAGTTTGATTTGGTCCTCAGCAAACTCGAACAGGAACCAGAGAATGGCAAATATGAACTGTTGGCCCGTAACCTGGAGGAGATGAATGGTATTGACCGGGAAACTCTGGGTAAGGTCGTCATTCTCATTGCCAAGGGCCGCGATATTGGCCGGGTGGCAAAACAGGAGCTCACCCGGGCCAACTTGCGCCTCGTGGTCAGTGTTGCGAAAAAATATGCCAATCGCGGCCTACAACTTCTCGATCTCATTCAGGAAGGGAATATTGGCCTCATGAAGGCCGTGGAAAAATTTGAATACCGCCGGGGATACAAGTTCAGCACCTATGCCACCTGGTGGATTCGTCAGGCCATCAACCGGGCCATTGCTGACCAGGGGCGGACTATACGCATCCCGGTTCATATGATTGACACCATTAACCGTCTCCTCAAGGGGTCCAAGGAGTTTGTGCGCGAGATCGGCAGGGAGCCCTCCCCGGAAGAGATGGCTGATAAGCTTGATGTTGATTTGGAAAAGGTTCGGAATATCCTCCGTATTTCCAAGGAGCCCATCTCCCTTGATACGCCGATTGGCAGTGGTGAAGATAGTTATCTTACCGATTTTATAGAAGATACCGATGCCGTCTCTCCCCATGAGGCCACCATCAAGGATAACCTACGCCAGAATCTTAATAAGGTGCTTGGTACCCTGACACCCCGGGAAGAGCGGGTTTTGCGGATGCGTTTTGGTATCGATAATGAGGTCGATCTTACCCTGGAAGAGGTTGGTAAAAATTTCTCGGTGACCAGGGAGCGCATCAGGCAGATTGAGGCCAAGGCCTTGAAGAAATTAAAACATCCCAACCGCAAAAAGCAGCTGGAAAGCTTTGTGGTGGATGATTAGCAGCTTCGCCCACAGTTATTTTCAGCTCTATCTGCCGTGCCCATTTTGCCACCTGTGCTGGGCATCAGGCCCTTTTACTTCGTTATTGCTCCTTTTATAGAGAGTATTATGACTGAACTCCATGACTGGCTCAGCCTATACCTGGCCCCAGGTCTGGGCAATGTCCTCATGGCAAGGTTGCTTGCCGTCTATGGTCAGCCTGGGGCTGTACTTCGGGCCTCAGCAAACAATCTCTGCCAGGTACCCGGTGTTGGCAAAAAGCTGGCCCAGGCCATTGCCGATTTCTCCGTCCTGAGGCGCGCTGCCGATCTTGAACTTGAAAAAGCGGAGCAGGAAAACGTCCTCATCCTGATTCCTGATGATCCCCGTTATCCAGAACCTCTCCGTCATATTTACAAGCCGCCGGCCGTGCTCTATGTCAAGGGGGATGTCGAGTTGTTGGCCACAACCTGTGTCGCCATGGTGGGCTCCCGGGCTGCCACGGTTTATGGGACGCGGATTGCGGTTGAAATGGCCTATCGTCTCGCCCTTGGTGGGGTGACAGTGGTCAGTGGAGTTGCCTTAGGTATTGATGCTGCCGCCCATGCCGGGGCCCTTCGAGGTGGTGCGACAATTGGCGTTTTAGGTTGTGGTATCGATGTTATCTATCCCCGCCAGCACCGGGAGCTCTATCAGGAGATCGCTGCAAAAGGGGCATTGATTTCTGAGGCCCCCTTTGGCGCTAAGCCTGAAGCCTTTCGCTTTCCGGCTCGAAACCGGATTATTAGTGGTCTTTGTCGGGGCGTGGTGGTGGTTGAGGCTGCCCGCAAGTCCGGATCGCTTATCACGGCTCGCTTTGCCCTGGAGCAGGGGCGGGAAGTTTTTGCAATCCCCGGACGGATAGATTCCGTGAAAAGCTGTGGGGCCCATCGTCTCTTGCAAGAAGGTGCCACTCTGGTTCATTCGGTGGATGATATCTTTCAGGAGCTCGATATGGCTGGTGGTCAGGGGGGCACTCCTTGCTGTTACGATGAAAAAAGATTAGGAACTGCCTTGACTCCTGAGGAGGAAAAGCTGTATGGATGGCTAGACGTTTATCCTCAAAACATAGACGAGCTGATTCAGAATTCTCAGATGGCCCCGGAAAAAGTTGCGGAACTTCTGCTGCTTCTGGAACTTAAAGGGCTGATTGAAGCACTCTCCGGCAATCAGTTTCAAAAAGTATCTTCTCCTGAAATAATCTAAAAACGGCTGTTTTATATGTCAAAATCATTAATTATTGTCGAGTCCCCTGCCAAAGCGCGTACCCTCCAGCGTTATTTGGGCAAATCTTTTGATGTTAAGGCCTCGGTGGGCCATATCCGTGATTTGCCTGTGAAGACCCTGGGAGTGGATGTTGACAAGGATTTCCAGCCTCAATATGTGACTATTCGCGGTAAAAGTAATGTCATCAGTGATCTTCAAAGTGCAGCCAAAAAGGCCGATGACATTTATCTGGCCCCTGACCCTGATCGCGAAGGAGAGGCCATTGCCTGGCATATTGCCCATATTTTAAAGGGTGCTAAAAAACCTATTCATCGCGTTTTGTTTCATGAATTAACCAAGAAGGCCATCCTCAGGGCCATGGAGGAGGCCTCGGAGATTGACCAAAATAAATTTGAGGCCCAGCAGGCCCGGCGTATTCTAGATCGGCTGGTTGGTTACCAGATTTCACCGCTGCTGTGGGATAAGGTGCGGCGGGGGTTGAGTGCTGGCCGCGTGCAGTCCGTGGCAGTCCGCATGGTGTGCGAGCGTGAAGAGGCCATCAAGGCCTTTGAGTCTGTGGAGTACTGGTCAATTGACGCCAGCCTGCAGAAGGATGCCCCACCTCTCTTTACTGCCCAGCTTGATCGGATCGGCAAGACAAAGGTCGATAAAGACAAAGGCAGGGTCAAGGACGAAAAGCAGGCATTAGGAATTGTCGATGATCTCAAGGGCGCTGAGTTTGTTGTCAGCAAGGTTACCCGCAAGGAGAAGCGGCGTTTTCCCAGTCCACCCTTTATCACCAGTTCCATGCAGATGGATGCCAACAGGAAATTGCGTTTTTCTGCCAAAAAGACCATGACCCTGGCCCAGCGTCTCTATGAGGGCATCGAGGTTGGTGGTGATGGTCCCACCGGTCTGATTACCTATATGCGGACAGATTCCGTCCGGATTAATGACGAGGCCCTGGCCCAGGTCCGTGATCATATCGCCAACGACCTTGGCCCGGACTATTTGCCCGCCAAGGCCAATGTCTATAAGACGAGCAAGTCGGCCCAGGATGCCCATGAGGCGGTCAGGCCCACGGATGTTTCCCTTACCCCTGAAAAGGTCGCCCCCTTCCTTGAAAAGGATATGCTCAAACTCTACACCCTGGTCTGGAAGCGCTTTGTGGCCAGTCAGATGACCCATGCGCTGTATGACCAGACCACAATTTTGATTGATGCCAAGGATTATCAGTTCAAAACAACCGGTTCGATGATGCGGTTCCTCGGCTTTCTCTCCCTCTATGCCGAGGCAGTTGATGAGGGCGGCAACGGCACAGCCGCCT
>JBFFNX010000005.1:0-36539 GCA_041562995.1 Desulfurivibrionaceae bacterium | reverse complement strand
AGTTCGTCCACCGTTCATAATTTTGTGGCCATGCTGGCCTGTAAAGATAATAAGGAGTTGGCTGAGCTCCTTAATGGTGTCTTGATTGCCGCCATTGGCCCGATTACAGGTGAAACAATAGCTGAATACGGTCTTACCGTTGATGTTCAACCTGAGACATATACCATTCCCGCCATGGTTGAAGCCATTGTTGCCCAGGCAACGTTGTAAGAAGGGGATATGTCATGCGAGGAAAACTCAGCTCAAGATTTTTTTTATACTCTGTGGCTGCCCCTTTATGGATACCCCTCTTGTTTGCCTTTACGGCACTTGATGTTAAATTTCAAACAATAGCATTCTTGCGAAGGTGGCAATCGGCACCGTAGTGAGTTTCGTTTTCTCTAGATACACATAAAAAAAGGCTTTCTGCATTTAAGCAGAAAGCCTTTTTTTATGTCATTTATGTTAGAGGTTCTTACAGGTAGGAATCTTCTTCTTGCATTAGTCTCTTTTGAGACTCTTTTTCCTCTGTTTCGCTCCCCTCAACGGCTTCTTCAGCAGGAGTAATACTCTCTGTGGTAACTTCTTCCGTCATTTCAACTTCGCCTGGAGCTCCTTTATCGTCAAAGGCGCTTTCTCCAGGGGAAACAACAACGACATCTTCTGAGGCCGTTGGTTGAGAGACAACCTCCTCGGACACAGGGGGCTCTGAGGAAGGAACTATAGGAGCAGGTGATTCCCCATCAGCAGGAACTATAGCTTGGGAAGGAGCACTTTCTGGTTGAACTGCCTGTTTATCAACTGTCCCTTCTTGAACCGCCATCCCAGTGTCTTCAGCTGCTTCTTCCTGCACTTCAACTGGAGTTGAGACCTTAGCGTTTTCATCAGGTGCAGAGGTCATCTCAGGGGTATCGACAGGGGGCAGGGAGTCAGATTCGGGAACAACAGGGGCAGATTCGCTACCTTCTTCAGTTATTTCTCCGCCAAGAGGTTTGTCAACGACTTCCTCTTGCATCATCTCTTCAACTATCTGATCGACAGGTGGCAAGACAAAATCATCACTTAGAAATTCCGACTTCAAGATTTCCTGTTCAACGACGACGTAGTCGGTAACGATGGTAGAGATGACTGCCATCACCCGCCGGTTTTTCATCCGGCCTTGTTCAGTGGTGTTTTCAGCAATGGGTTCGCTCTCTCCGGCTCCGCGAGTTTTCAGACGTTCAGGATCAATACCGAAATTCTTCACAAGATAATTCTTGACGGTATTAGCCCTACGGCTGGAAAGTTGCTGGTTATAGGCCTCAGAACCAAGATCACAGGTATGACCTTCAAGAAGGGCCTCAGTCTCAGGGTAGAGAGCCATAAAATCGGCCACTTTCTTGATTTCTTGCTCGTAACCAGAGCGGAGAGAGGATTTGTTGAGGTCAAACTCAACATGAAGCTCAATGGTAACAACCTTGTCATGGGGAAGCTGACGCTCAAGGATAATGATGCTATCGTCAACAACCGGCATCTTTTCGGCATATTGATCCTCAATAACCTCGGGTATTGCCGGCTCTTCAACAATCTCTGTAATTTCGGAAGTATCGGTCATAACAGGCGCAACCGGTTCTTCCATGGTTGGTTTTTCTTCTGGTTCCGGAACAACTACAGGAGCAGCAGCCTTAACTGGTACGCGCCGTTTGGCAAAAAAGATCTTTTCAACATAATCGGTAAGTTCCGCTGGCGAATCTACCGCTTCGTACTGGGCCAGAAAACCACAACCGCCAATCTTGGCAATGGTGCTCATGTTCTTAGCGCCCTGCGGATCATTGCCTATGATGATGGGATAATAACAAACCGATCCACGAAATTTCTTTTTCATGTAAGCGGATTCATATATGGCCGACTTGGGTATGTTAATACCATCACTAATCAGAACAACGGCGTGGGTACCACTGAGTTTACGTAAATCTTTAGTGGCAGAGATAAAGGTCATGCCCAGTGGGTCAAAGTCGCTGATCGCATGAGTTTTGGTGGCGATGATCGGCGTAAAACCCTTGGCATCTATATGGAATAAACCGAAAATGGTGGAGAAGTCTTTTTGGTAACTCTCAGCATCTGGACCAAATACCCTCAACATCCTTCTATGGGGAATTTTAGGTATTGTTTCTCCGATATGCTGCAGTAAACCCTTGGAGAGTTTACTTGTACTTCGAGATGTCATCCAACGAGATTGTCCTTGCCCATCAACGATAATCAAGAGATTATCGGTTTTTTGAAGATAAGCGCCTGTTTTTAAACGGTTGGTTAATTCATCGGCACTATATGCGGGGGGTCTTGAGCTGAATGCCGGTGTAATGCCAAAAAGGAAAATCGAGAGCATCAGTAGGGGGGTCACAATCTTAAAAAATCGTGATTTCATACACTTACCTCTTGTCTTGAGAGTTGCCATGGTCAATTAGTTGTGAAAGGTGTATCGGCTCATACCTCTCTTATTACAGATTTACGGTCATATTGTATTATAAATATCTAAAATATCAAAACTTTTATCCTTTGAATTTCCCTGATATTCAGGGTTTTTCACAGGAATTAAAATGGAAATGGCAATGGCACAACCCGTTGTGCCTATATGGTTAGCTCCATACTAATGTCAGATGAGGGGGCAGAATGGGTGAGGGCGCCGATGGAGATTATATCGACCCCGGTGGCAGCGATTTCTCTGATATTTTCAATATTTACGCCGCCGGAGGCTTCGACTAATGCCTGGCCGTTGATGAGTTGCATAGCTTCTTTCATCTCTGCGGGCGACATGTTGTCGAGCATAATAATGTCAACATCGCAAGTCAGGCATTCTTTGACCTGGGCGAGATTTTCGCTTTCAACCTCTATCTTCAGGGTGTGGGGGGCCTGCTGACGTACACGTTTTACCGCCTCAGTTATGCTACCACAGGCAGCAATATGATTATCCTTAATCAACACCCCGCCAGCGAGATTAAAACGGTGGTTGTGACCGCCACCAACCCGGACAGCGTATTTTTCAAGGACACGGAGCCCTGGTGTGGTTTTGCGGGTATCTGTAACTTTGGCCGGTAAATCTTCAATTTTTTCAACAAAACTTTTGGTTAAAGTGGCAATGCCACAGAGACGCTGAACAAGATTTAAGGCTACACGTTCCGCCTGTAGGAGTTCAAGTACCGGTCCTGTACAGGAAAAAACCTCTTGTCCCGGTTGGATGAGGCGACCATCTTCAGTGGCACGATAACTGAGATCGGGAATGCGACTCTTGAAAACCTGAGTAGCAACGATCATACCCGCACAGACAAACGAACTCTTGGCCCTGAAGGTTGCCCGCCCCAGAGTATGTGGAGCAAAAATGGCCTGGGAGGTCACATCGCCGGTGCCGAGATCTTCTTGCAGAAAATGATTGATATCCTTTTGTAAGGAGAGAAGATCCATGGCAGCCTTTTTATTCTGTGGTAAAAATTAGGATGGAAGAGGTGGGCACATATGAACTATCAGATGAAAACTAAGTACAATGCCCCTCTCTTGCTTGTCAAGGGTAAAGGGCCATGAGCCTTAGGGAGGCTATTCAGTCTCATTGTCTTTGCAATGTTTCCCAACGAGAAAGCCACAGTCCTGACAAGACTCTGGCAAAACTGTGGTTAACTATATGCTTGATTGCCATTGCCATCTTCTCGATTTAGCACACATTTCTGATACTTTTCTTTCTTCTCTCTCCAGATGTAAGATCAGCAAGATTTATTGTAACACCGTGAGCGTTGCGCAATGGCCCGAGCTCACTTTATTGGCACAACATTATCCTGCGGTTGTCCCTTTTTACGGCATCCATCCCTGGCATCTTGGGGCCATAACTGAGGAAGACCTAGGCTTTCTTGCCGGAAGTTTAGGCCAAAAAAATTCTTTTTGTGGGGAAATAGGCCTTGATCGGCTCTGTAAAACGGATTTTGCCTTGCAGGAGAATATTTTCAGAAAACAGCTTGATATCGCCATGACCACCAAGAGTTTTGTGGCGATTCATTGCGTTAAGGCCTGGGGACGGCTTCTTGATATCCTGGCAGAATATCAGGGGGAAATTTCATTCATGCTGCACTCCTTTCAGGGGACAAGAGAAGTTATGGAGCGGCTGGTTGCCATGGGGGGGATGATTTCCTTCTCCGACCGTGTTATGCAAGGCCAACAACAAAAAATCCAGGATGTTTTAAAGGCGACGCCACTGGAAAATCTTCTCTTGGAAACCGATTTTCCCTTTCAAAAGAGTGTGAAGGGCAAATCCGCCACAACATATTGCCATGTTCTTACCACACTATATTCATTTGTCTCTCGGCTGCGCCAGATTCCAGTGGAAGAACTAACCCATATCATCGAATACAATGGATCGATTTGCACGTATTGAGAAACTCTTAGGCCGCTCTAAGGCTTCCTGGCTTCAGGATCGATCCGTTACCATTGTCGGGGTCGGGGCAGTGGGTGGGTATGCCCTTGAGGGACTAGCTCGGTCCGGAATTGGCAGGATTCGCTTGGTTGATTTTGATGTTGTCGGCATCTCTAACATCAATAGGCAACTCCATGCCTTAGATTCTACGGTGGGTCTCCTCAAGGTCGAGGTGGCCAAAAAAAGGGTGCTTGACATTAACCCCCACTGTCAGGTCGAGACGCTCCCCATTTTTGCTGCTCCTGACACCATTGAAGAAATTTTGACACCAAAGCCTGATATTCTTATTGATGCCATCGATTCACTCAGTTCAAAGATTGAACTCCTTGCCGCAGCACAGAGGAAGAGTATCCCCGTTGTGTCATCAATGGGAGCTGCGTTACGCACAGATCCCACCCAGATTTTTGTCGATGATCTACTGAAAACTAAAAAATGTCCCCTGGCGAAAAGATTGCGCAAAAAACTGCGCCAGAATGGCATTGGCGAAGGCATAACCTGTGTCTATTCCACCGAAGTCGTCAATTTTGATTATGGGGAGCCGGAAGAATATGAAGATGATGGCCTTTCCCCGCATACTAAGGGGCGGCCCCGGCGTTTGCTGGGGAGCCTGCCGACCCTCACTGGGATTTTTGGCCTTATTGTCGCCAATACAACTCTTTACAAATTACTAGAAAGCTATGGAGAGACGCGCTGAACCGGAGTGCACTCCGGACGGATGTCAACGGTATTGAAACCAGAGGAGATACAGACCAATGAGCAGCAAGAACGGGCCATTGCTGAAATATAAGAGATAGACAAGGGGAAAGCGTTGCCCCAAAAATTCTTTGAGCTGAGAATGATTTACCACCCTGGGTACCCAGAACAGAATGGTGACCAAACCTCCAAAACAAATGAGGCCAAGGGCAAGAAAAGTAAGGGCCATAATTTCACCTATCGTCTGTACACTACTGAACGGTTGATTCCCTAGATTCGGGTACGGTGCTTGGTTGCCTGGGTGCCTGGTCAGGGCGATTTTCTTTTTGATTGGCAGATCCCTCAGGCACTATCCAGCCGAAGGGGAGGGTGATGGTGTCGAGTATCCATTTCCCGGTTGCCTCACCGATTGCTGAGGGCGAAAGAACTGTCACCTTGGGGTCATCAAGGGGTCCGGTGACCTTCACGGGCACTGAGACAATTCTGCCTTCCTTGCCGCCCAGAACGCGGCCAACGAGAGGCACCTTGGTTACCAGGCCAGTGATAGTGGCAAAGGGAACCACAAAAAAGGTGAGGTCATACTCCATGGTCATCAAGTTGATCTCCCCGGTGGCAATTATATCTACACCATCTCCGTCAATAAAGGCCTTGTCGATCGTGAAAATATTATCACAGATATTTCCAGAGACCTCCAGGGCATTATAGTAAAATCCTTCAGTCCAGATTGCCCCCGAAAGTCCGGTAATATTAATAAGACTTAATGTTTTGGCAAGGGCAACAAACTTCTTTATTTTCCCTTTTTTAGAGGAGAGAAGGAGGCCTCCCCGTTTACAGAGGGTGGTGTCGGAATATATACGGCCAGAGATGTTTAGTGGCCCTTCAATGACGCCGTCAAAATTAAAACAGGTGAGAAAATCTTTAAACTCAATGGGCGCCTCCGCAGGAGTCATCATCGAAAGTTTTTTACTCGTTTCATTCGGACCCTTCCAGGTGAGCTGACCGTTCACTCCAACCCCGCACACGACGCTATCGTGGAGGTTAAGCTCTGATTCCGCCTTGTTGAATTGATAGGTTCCCGTCAGGGGCGTAAAGGGCAGTCGATAGGGATGTTGTAGGGCATCGGCCCCTTTTTTGCCTTTAGGGCCAAAGGGCAGGACTAGGCTATCGACATCAAAGTTCAGGAGGCCTGAAATTTCGTACGTTGATACACTTTCAGGATCTTTTTGAAGGGCCAGGGTTGTATAGAGGAAATGGTCAAGATCTTCCTGGAATTTTTCAATATTGGTGGTGGTAAGCGGTAGTGGTGAAGTAAGGTCGAGCTCAAAATAACCAGAACCTGGTTTAGAGGAAAAGGTTCCCTTTGCCGCCAGGGATTCGTCGTTGGAAAGAGTCTTTATTTCTCTAATCTTCAAACGGGAGCCTTCGGAAGCAAGATCTAATATGGGAATGGTGAAGAGTCTTTTGTCCTTGCCCCATTGCCAGTGGATATCTTGACCAAGCAGATCGCCGCTGAAATCAACCAAGGCTTTACCGGTTTCTTTTTCCTGTTTTTTCTGGATTTGAAAATCACCGGTGATGGTGTCGAAGCTGAAATTGGCGTCATCAATAAGGGCATGCAATGACGGGCCGGAGATATTGCCCTTGAAGGATGATGAGAATGTTTCATTCTTATTATGCCACTGCAGGTCAAAGACCGCCTTGTCCGTTTGACTCTTTACCCTGAAATTACCCGAGAAAAAATTATCCTGATCTTCGATATCCAGATCGAGAGACGTGGTTTGGTCTGCAGACAAAATTGTCCCGGAGAGCTTGAAAAGCCCTTTATCCCAACGGATATTCATATTGGGTACATGGTAGAGGGGGCGAGGAATAATAATGGTCGGGAAGATATCCTTGCTGGTCAGCCAGCTAAGATGATTGGCTGCCAGGAGGCCGTTTACGTGAAGATTTCCGTTCCAGCTCTGCCAATGGTCATGGGAGAGCTCGCCGCTTAAATTTATTTTCTGGCCAAATAACGAGCCTGAGCTGGAGACGATTTGTACCTGCTGATGACCAATGGTTGCCATGCCATTTTTAATCGTTACCATTTCTGGCAGGGCCGGGGTCTTGAAGGTGACATCTTTTAATGTGGCATCAAAATTATATGTATATTTCTCCGGTTCAAAAAAAGGACCGCTCAGTGCTCCAGCAACCTCCACACTTCCTTGGACAGTATCGATAACACCGGCAAAAGCCTCATCAAGGAGCGGGTATTGCCTCAACTCTCCCAAAAAGATATTGGCGTCAAAAAAAGCATGCAGTGAGGTGATGGCAAAGGGGACAAGCGGATCATCCCAGGCCGCATGTCCGCTGCTTTCCTGGATGGAGTGGGTCCCCATGGTGGCCTTGATATTCTGCCAGGTGACAGTGGTATCGGTTACTTGTAAATTCCCAGATTCCGGCCGTAGAGGCCAGCTTAGCCGATCGTAGCGAAGCTCGGCATCTTGGTAACGGTCAACATCAACAGTGACCTTGAAATCACGAAGGTCATCACCGATATGCAGATGGCCCTTGGCTCGACCACTGGCCTGGATCATCCCAAGCTCAGCAAGGACATTCTTGTCGCCTAGAAGAGTATGAAGAACAGCGGGGAGCTCCATTAGGTTGGCATCAATATCAACGTCAACCTCAAGGCCATGTTTATCATGCGCCAGGCCGACAAGAAAGATGCCGTCGGTGCCCTTGGCATCGCCAACCCAGGTGGTGATATCCTTGCCGGTAAGATCACCATCTTTAATAACAATAGGCCCCTGAGCATTTTTGAGATCAAGGGGGATGTTGGCAAGATGGATATCGGAATCGGCTATATCAACCTTGATGGTCATGGAGGTGACATCTTCAAAGGACTTTACCGGGTCGTCAAAAAGATAGGAGGCGCTATGGGCCTTGCCCCCTTGGACAATGGCACACACAAGCTGGGCCACCGAGTTATCCCCCAGCAGGGTGAGAACCTTTTGTCGAAGAGCGGTGAGGTCAATATCCGTGGACTGGAGATCAATCTTTATATTTTCCTGCTCCTTAGTCTCTGGGAAATACCGAGCAATTTCACCCTTGATTTGCAAATGGGGCTCACGAACGAGAAGGTTGTTGATGATGATGGAGAAGGTGTTTCGCTGACCAAAATGGAGAGAGAGATCACCTTCACCTAACCTGAAATTTTCGGTGCCACTATGCCGTGAAATGGCGATATCCGGGATATTGCCAATCAGCCCAATATTTGTCCCCGCTGGACTCCTGGTGCCGATAAAGGACATTGTGCTGAGATCATCAAGGGGGACAAGAAGGGTGTTTGCCGTGTCCGTTAAGATTTTTGCGGGAATGAGGTCTTTAACGTCTCCTGTTATCGCTCCCCTGCCTTTCCGGTCAAAGTTGCCCTGAAAAGTTATTGCAGAGGCAAAGCTTGCCGCACTTTCCCAGGAAAATTCCCCCTTATTGCCATGCAGAGCGAAGGAGGCGGAAATATTTCTCAACAAGATTTTTTGCGAAGAGAAGATAGAATTTTGCTGGGCTGGCAGGTGTAAGGTGCCGTTTTTGATGAGGAGCTTCACAGCCGGCAAGTTCAGGTGCAGTGCTTCTCTGCCACCGTCACCAGCAGGTATGTCGTGCAGCTGAAAGACAGGATCTGTAATATCCACCCGGCCAAAGGATGAAATGCCAAAGAGTATCTTCCAGGAAGGATAAAGAATAACACTGGGAGTGGTAGCGGAGAAGTTTTGATGGAGAACCTCAATATTCTCCATTTTAGCGTGGGGGAAAGGAAACCAGGTAAAGGTTATATGCTCAACACGTGCATCAACAACATAAAAGCTATTGATCCGGCGCAGTAGCTGATCTTGGATTTTTTGACTTTCTATCAGTAAGGGCGCGCTGATAATAACCCCAGCGACCAGCAACAAGAGAAGGCCGATGATAATAAGGAGCTTCTTTTTCATTGCGAAAGAATCAAGGCAAGAAGAGAGAGATAGAAAGCAGAGACATTTTTTGACCTATTCGACAGTCATTAACATACTATCAATGGTGGCAAGGCCGCCTTGCCAGAAGAGCGGATCATTAAGATCTACCCCAAAGGGCTTAACGAGCTCGTAAGGAGAAAGGGTGCCGCCTGCGGCCAGTAACGCCTCATACTTAGGCACAAAACTTTCACCTTGGGTTTTATACAGGTTGTAGAGGGCAAGGACAAGAAGTTCTCCGAACGCATAAGAGTAAACATAGCCTGGTGTGTGGAGAAAATGGGGGATATAGGACCACCAGATATCATAGTTTTCCGTCAAACGGACACTGTCGGCAAACATCTCCTCCTGGATCTGCCGCCAATGTTCGCTGAAGGCCTCCTGGGAAAGCTCCCCTTGCTCACGGCGCCTGGTGTGGATACGATCCTCAAAGCGATTCATGGATATCTGCCGGAAAACCGTGGCAAATATTGATTCGAGCTTCTGACAGGTAAAGGCCCGTCTCTGTTCGTCCGAATCCAGGAGGGCTAATTGGCTGTGGAAGACAAGAAGTTCAGCAAAAACCGAGGCTGTTTCAGCCAGAACCAGCGGCGTGTCGCTGTTATAATAGCCCTTTTCAGCAGCCAGATATTGATGAACTCCGTGCCCTAATTCATGGGCCACAGTGGAGACGTCACGAATATTACCCGTAAAGTTGACCAGAACATAGGGGTGTACCTCGGGGACGCAGGGATGGGCAAAGGCGCCGCTCCGTTTCCCTTCAAGGATTGGGGCATGTATCCAGCCCCGGTCAAAAAAGAAAGAGGCTATCTCCGCCATTTTCGGAGAAAATCCGCGAAAGGCCTTTAACACCATGTCCTGGCATTGCGGCCAGGTAACCTTGCCATCAGGAAGGTGGGGCAGGGGGGCATAGCGATCGTAGTCGTAGAGGACATCCAGGGCCAGCATCTTTTTTTTCAGATGATAATAGCGCTGCACAATATCATAGCGTTTGGTTACCGAGGAGATCAAAACAGTGACCGTATCATCGGCCAACTCATTGGCCAGATTCATGGAGCTTACCCACGAGGGGTAGCTTCGCAGCCGATCGGTAATCATTTTATCGGCTAAGATGGTGTTGAAGATATGGGTGATAATATGGAGCTGGGAGCGGAGTCCGGCGGTCATATCTTCGGCAGCCTGGATTCTCACCGTGCGCTCTGGAGAATAGAGGTCAGAGAGCACCTCTTCTTCGCTGCGTTTCTGGGCACCGAAGGTGAGATGACCCAATACCTTTTCAAAGAGATCCGTCCAGCTCGATGAACCCACCGGTGCTTTCTCCATGAGGAGCTGTTCTTCAGCGCTACTCAGGAGATGGTCGGCATAGCGCCGGATGGTGAGCAGATAATGATGGAAATGGCTGAGATGATCGTCTTGCAGCAGTTTTTCTGCGACATTTTTCTCCGTTTTCCCCCATTCAAGATCAAAAAATACCGTCTCTTTGCCCACCCGGCTTGCCACCTCTCGCACCTCTTGCAAAAAGGCACCGGCCTCAGCATTTTTGACCTGGGTGGTGAAGTTCAAGAAGGCATAGGTGGATAATTTGCCAAGCAGAACAGCGATATCTTCAAGCTTTTTAACCAGCCCGGCAAGCTCCTGGGCCGTGAGGGTAGCAATTCTATGGCTATAGGTGTGAGCAAGTGCCGCAGACTCCTGCTGGCAGGAGTTGATATCATTTTTTATGGTGGGATCATTGAGCCCTTTATAAAGATGTTCAAGATGCCAAATGACATCCGAGGTTTCGAGATCGGTGTTTAATTGTACTGACATAGGGCAATTGAGGGCTGAAGTTTAGAGGAGTGAACTCGAATAATACTGTACCTCTGGGTGAATTACAATCAGGGAGGGTGACACAAGAAAAAATCTTGCGTCAAAGAATAGAACGATATAGTTTGTATTCGAAATTTTAATAAAAAATGCGGCAGCAGCCTAGAATATTTTAGATATTTTCAAATAAATCGAGCCCTTATAATCTTTGTTTTTTCATAACGTATTTGCAGATAAAATTCCCGGGATTTCACACCCTGTGCTGAATTTCTCTTCCCTCAACAGTTTCCATCGACGTTCCAGAGGCCTCGCAACAGGCCATTTTTCCCCATCATCTTTTCTCGTCGTTTCATGCCTTGCCGCCAAGGCATCTTAACAGTTTAATCCTCGCAGGTATCCTATGACATCTCCCACCTTATACGATGAAGGCAAGGTAAAGACACTCAGCTCCCTTGAGCATATCAAGCTGCGCCCAGGCATGTATATCGGTCGCCTTGGTAATGGCTCCCATCCTGATGATGGCATCTATATTCTCCTCAAGGAAATCATTGACAACGGTGTCGATGAGTTCATTATGGGGGCCGGCAAGAAAATTGAAATTACCATTGAAGAATCCGGGGCAGTAACGATACGTGATTATGGTCGCGGTATTCCTCTCGGTAAAATTGTCGAGTGTGTATCGGTGATTAATACCGGTGCCAAGTACAACAGTGATGTCTTTCAGTTTTCCGTTGGCCTCAACGGCGTCGGCACCAAGGCCGTCAATGCCCTCTCCTCAGAGTTCAAAGTAACGGCCTTTCGTGAAGGTGAGTTTGCCACGGCCACCTTTAAGAACGGCAACCTGGTTGACCAGGATAGAGGCAAGACAACTGAAAAGAATGGTACCCTAATCGTTTTTTTGCCCGCCGCTGAGATTTTCAAGGGCTACACCTATAATTTCGACTTCATCAAGAAGAGATTGTGGCGCTATGCCTATCTCAATGCTGGCCTCAAACTTTTCTTTGATAATGAGGTGTTCTACTCAGAAAATGGTCTTCTCGATCTTCTGGCCAATGAGATTGACGACACCCAGCTCTATGATCCCCTCCACTATAAAGATGATACCCTGGAGCTCACCTTCACCCATATAAATGGCTATGGGGAGTCTTATTTCTCCTTTGTCAACGGCACCTATACCAATGAGGGCGGCACCCACCTTTCCGCCTACCGGGAAGGTATCTTAAAGGGCTTCAATGAATTCACCGGTAAGAAATTCAATGGCAATGATGTCAGGGAAGGCATTGTCGGCACCATTGCCATTAAGGTGGTTGATCCCATCTTTGAGTCACAGACCAAGAATAAGCTGGGCAACACTGATATCCGCGCTGATATCATCAACCGCGTCCGCAAGTTTGTCTGTGACTCTCTGTATAAAGATGCCACCATGGCCGAGGTCATGGTTCACAAGATTCAGCAGAATGCCAGGATCCGCAAAGAGTTACAAAATGTCCGCATGGAGGCCAAGGCCAAGGCCAAAAAAGTCACCTATCGCATTCCGCAGTTGAAGGATTGCAAGTATCATCCGTCCAAGGCCAATCCGTCGCCATCTGGCCGCGAGAATATGGTCTTTATTACCGAGGGCCAATCCGCCTCCGGCTCCATCGTCAGTGCCCGTGATCCCATGCGCCAGGCCGTTTTCTCCATGAAGGGCAAGCCCATGAACGTCTATGGCCAGCGCCTCGACCTGCTTTATAAAAACGACGAGATGTATAATATGATGCAGGCCCTCAATATCGAGGAGTCCGTGGGCCATCTTCGTTTTGATAAGGTTATCATGGCCACGGACGCCGATGTTGACGGACTCCACATCAGAAACCTTCTTCTCACCTTTTTTCTCCATTATTTCGAACCCTTGGTGAAGCTTGGCCATGTCTATATTCTCGAGACCCCTATCTTCCGGGTCCGGACTAAGCAGGAGACTATCTACTGTTACTCGGAGGATGAAAAGGTGAAGGGTATTGCCAAGCTGGCCGGTCGCGGCAAGGTGAAAAAACAGGTGGAGATCACCCGCTTTAAGGGGCTTGGTGAAATTTCTCCCCCAGAGTTTAAGCAGTTCATCGGCGATGATATCCGCCTACAACAGGTCAATATCGACAAGCTTTCCGAGGTGCCTAAGCTCCTGTCTTTTTACATGGGCAAGAACACCCCTGAACGCAAAGAATATATCATGAGAAGTCTGGTTTGACAGGCGAGGTTCTCTATGCATCATCTTGAAGATTATGGCGGTTTACACCAACTTTTTGACACAAATTTCCTTGATTACACCTCCTATGTTATCAAGGAACGGGCCATCCCCGAGGTAAGCGACGGGCTCAAGCCTGTTCAGCGCCGCATCATGCAGACCCTGGCCAATATGGATGACGGCCGTTTCAACAAGGTCGCCAATGTGGTGGGCGATTGCATGAAGCTCCATCCCCATGGTGACCAATCCATCTATGCTGCCTTGGTCAACCTGGCCAATAAAGGGTTTTTGCTCGACCGCCAGGGCAATTTCGGTAATATCTACACCGGTGACGGGGCTTCAGCCGCACGTTATATCGAATGCCGACTGTCACCCCTGGCCAAGGAGACCCTTTTCAATAAAGACCTCACCTTATTTACCGAATCCTATGACGGCCGGCTCATGGAACCGGTCACCCTGCCCAGTAAGATACCGCTTCTCCTCCTCCAGGGTGCGGAAGGTATTGCCGTGGGTATGGCAACCAAGATTATGCCCCATAATTTTGTCGAGGTTCTGGAGGCGCAAAAGGATATCCTCCGTGAAAAGGAGGTTCTTATCTTCCCTGATTTTCAGCAGGGCGGCACCCTTGATGTCTCAGGATATGATGATGGCAATGGTCGTTTAAAATGCCGGGCCCGTATTGAAAAGCAGGATGATAAAACCATTATCATTAAAGAGATACCCTATTCGACAACCACCCTGTCCATTATGGAAAGTGTCGAGAAGGCAGCCAAGCAGGGCAAGATCAAAATTCAGTCTATTAATGATTACACTGCCGAAGATGTGGAGATAGAGATCAAACTCCCCCGCGGGATTTATGCCGAGGATACGATCAGTGCCCTCTATGCCTTTACTGATTGCGAGGTTCCTATCAGCCCGAATCTCACAGTTATCCGCAACGGTAATCCCTGCAATATAAGTGTCACAGAGGTCCTTCGCGGCAATACGGCAAAACTGGTTCAAGATCTTGAAAAGGAACTGCTCATTGACCTTGATCGCCTGCAGGAGAGACTGCATGCCGCTCTGCTTGAGCAGATTTTCATTGAGGAACGGCTCTATAAGAAGATTGAAGAATGCGAGACCTATGAACTTGTGGTGGAGACGGTTGATGCCTCCCTTAAACCCTTTCGCGACCGACTTCTGCGTGATGTCACCCTGGAGGATATTGAAAGGCTTCTCGACATCCGCATCAAACGGATATCCCGTTATGACATTGCCAAGAAACAAAAAGAAATCAATGCCACCCGTAAAAAGATCAGGGAGGTCGAAAAGCATCTTGAGGACATGGTGCTTTATACCATCAACTACATCGATGCCTTGCTGACAAAATATGGCCACGCCTACCCCCGCCGTACCGAGCTTGCCACCTTCTCCGAAGTTGAGGTCCGCAAGGTGGCACTCTCCAACCTGACCTTGGGGTATCAGGAGAAAACGGGATTTCTCGGCCATCAGGTCAAGGGTGATGAGGGTTTTTCGTTCTCCTGTTCCGAGTATGATAAGGTCATGCTCATCTTTAGAAACGGTATCTATAAAATAGTACCGGTGGCGGACAAGGTTTTCATCGGCAATGATCTCATCTGGATGGGCAAGGTGGAGAATAAGCTCGTTTTTAACCTCATCTATAAAAACGGCTCAGAGAACCTCTCCTATATCAAACGCTTTAAAATGCCGAAATTTATTATGGACAAGGAGTATGAGATCTTTCCGCCCCACAAACGATCTCTCATCCAGTTCATAAGTCTTGGCGAAGAGGGCCTTGTCAGGATCTATTACACCCCGAACAAGCGGGCCAAGGCCAATTATGAGGATTTTGCCCTGGAGGATTTTTTGGTGAAAAATGCCGCTGCCAAAGGGAAAAGGGTTTCTAACACAAGACCGGTAACCAGGGTCAAGGCTTTGGCATCAAAAGATGACACCTCTGATGAAGTTATAGCTCCGGCTAAGCTCTTTGATCCCAAAGATTGACGATTATTGGCAACAGTACATGATTAAAGACACAGGAATATCCCTTGAGTAAGGCAGCTGCAGTACAAAAAATGTTTGATTCCATTGCCGGCCAGTATGACTTGATGAACAGGGTGATGACCCTGGGCCAGGATCAGCGCTGGCGCCGCTTTGTGGTGGCAAAGGCAGGGGACGCAAAGCAGGGCAGGGTGCTCGATCTGGCCACCGGAACCGGTGATATTGCCGCCCTCTATAAGGATTCCTATCCGCAAGCCACGGTGATTGGCGGCGATTTTTCCCAGAACATGCTGGCCGAGGCCCGCAGACGTTTCCGCGACCGTGATATCTCATGGCAGGCCTGTGATGCCAATGCGCTGCCCTTTGCTGATGATTTCTGTGAAGCAGTGACCTTTGGCTATCTGTTGCGCAATGTCGATCATGCTCCCACTGTTCTCGCTGAGGTGTATCGTGTTCTCAAGAAAGGCGGCCGCATTGTCTGTCTTGATACGACGCCTCCCCGGAAAAATATTCTCTATCCCTTTATCCGCGCCTATTTGCGCTGGGGGATTCCCCTTATGGGCAGAATGATTGCCAGCGACGAGGCGGCCTATGCCTATCTCACCGGCTCTACCATGGACTTTTATAAGGCGGAGGATCTGGGCGCGGCCTGCCGCCAAGCCGGTTTCAAAAAGGTGGGTTTCAAGAAATTCATGATGGGCACCATTGCCGTTCATTGGGGTGAAAAGTAAAAAGAGAATCTTGTAGGACGTATTTTACCCACGCCACCTGCGGCAAATATCTTCATACAAGTGGCGTGGCTCCCTGAAGAGATCTTCTATCTTTTCTCTTCATACATCTTGAGAATAAGCACATCCTTATTAGGGACATCACCGTACATTCCCTTCTGGCCCCGGGGCACAGAAACAATGGCGTCTGCCACATCCATACCATCAACCACCTCTGCAAACACCGCATAGCCGTACTCATCCATCCGCATGGAGCGATGGTCCAGCGATCGATTGTCATTAACATTGATAAAGAACTGGGCTGTGGCACTGTTGATGTCCGCGGTACGAGCCATGGAAAGGGTGCCTCGTTTGTTTTTTAAGCCGTTATCGGCTTCATTGATGATGGGTGGCCTGGTGGCCTTTTTTTTCAGGCCCGGCTCAAAGCCGCCGCCCTGAATCATAAAACCGGGAATGACGCGGTGAAAGATAAGGCCATCGAAAAAACCGTCACGGACATAGGTCCGAAAATTTTTGCAGGTAATGGGGGCCTTAGTATCAAACAGGACAATGATCATCTTACCCATGCTGGTTTCCATGATGATGCGCGGTTTTTCTCCCTCGGCTGCATAGGCTGATGTTGCGCTCAAAGAGAAAACAAGAAGGAGGGTGAGGAAAAGTTTTTTCGTCATAATAAAACCTCTTTTGTACTGTTAAATTTGTTAAGCATCGAAAAATGGTGTAAAAATAACATACTTAGATAATTAATCTCATCAAAGAATTTCGTTTCCCCTGTTTTTGTGATTTATAATCAGATATGCCCAAACCTTTCAATGTAAGCACAAATTGTTCCTTGCAAGGCCCTTATTCTGACACAATTGGCTTTGCCCAGAAGATCTTCAGGAGAAGTTCCGTCGTTTCTGCGTGCTGTCTTATTCTGCTTTCTTTTCTCATTCCCCAGCGAGATATTGTTTCTGTGGCCAATGTTTCAGGACCAGCAGAGACCTTTGGTGGTAATGAGTCACAATCCTCCCTCTATTCAATCCCTACTCATAGTCCTTCATCCTCCAAGGATCTCCAGCAAAAACTTGAAGAATACGGACTCTGGTCGATAGAAAACAACGCTACCATTGATCCGATTCTGTTTAACTCCTTTCCTGACAATCTCCATACATTATCCATTGCTGACAAGAAAACAATTTTTCTGCATACCCTCCTACCCGTTGCCCTTTATGCAAACCACCAGGTAGAAAGTGAACGACGGCGCCTTTTTGAACTTCTTGCCATGTCCAGTTCACTGGCTGAAGATTTCTCCCTGGTGAAAATGCCTGAGGGTTGGCAAAAAATTCTCCCCCTCCCGGACCAAGAGTGGCTTCTTAGTTTGGGCAAGCGCTACAAGGCTGAATCTATCTCTCAGCTCAAAAAAAGGGTGAGACCCGTGCCGGTAAGTCTTCTTCTGGCCCAAAGCGCTCTGGAATCATCCTGGGGGACATCCCGCTTTGCCAAGGAGGGCAATAATCTTTTTGGTATCCGTACCTGGGGTAAAAAGGGTCTTGTGCCTGGAGAGAGAGGTACGGGCAGCACCTTTCTGGTGGCAAAATATGACACTATTCTTGATTCCGTAAATGCCTATATCCGCACCTTAAACAGCCACCACCTCTATGTGAAATTTCGCACTCTTCGCTTAGAAAGCCAGGATCCTGAGGTTCTCAGTGAGGGGCTCCTTTTCTATTCAGAAAACCGAAAGAGTTACGTTACCAAGGTTAATCGCATTATCCATTATAATCGTCTGCAACGTTTCGATACCCTGCGTTTGGCTCGCCAGGGAATGACGTAGTGTCTAATGTGGCGAGCAACTAGCCCTGTTTTTTTTGATTAGTTACGAATTTCTTGAGCGTTTGTTCATTTGTTAAAACGGTATCTCTTTCTGGCCAGCGGTTATGGCAAGCGTCAAACCTCTCCATTACCGCCTTTTATCGCCACATGCTCTTAACCAGAGGTCTTTAATGTTCAAAATAAACACCTTTTTCACACTCATTCTTCTGCTCCTCGGGCCAGCTCACTGCCTTGCCGGCAGTGATGCAACTATTTTGATCTATCACCGCTTCGGAGATGGCCGTTATCCCACGACTAATGTCAGTACAGAGGCCTTCAGCGAACAGATGGATTTCTTAAGGGATAACGGCTACACAGTCATCCCCCTTGGGGATCTCATCTCCCTTTTGAAAAATCAGGTGGAAATACCGGTAAAGACCGTGGTTATAACCATTGATGACGCCTATTCCACTGTCTATGCAAACGCCTGGCCCATCCTCAAAAAACATGGCTATCCCTTTACGGTTTTTGTCTATACCAAGGGTGTTGATCAAAATTACGGGGATTATATGAACTGGACCCAGCTCCGGGAGCTTAAGGAACTGGGGGTCGATTTTCAGGACCATAGTTTCGCCCATAAACACCTGGCGTTCAGGCAGGAAAATATGGATGAGATCGGCTACAGGGCTTGGATCAGCGGCGATCTGGTGAAATCCATGGCCCTTTTTTCACGGGAACTTGGCGACACCCCCCGTTTCTTTGCCCTGCCTTATGGGGAGTACAACCAGCTGGTGATTGAAGAGGCCAAGGCCTTGGGCTATGAGGCCGTGTTGAACCAAGATCCCGGGGCTGTCAGCTCTAATTCCGATCTCTATTATCTGCCCAGGCAGCCCATTCTTGGTGATGAATGGGCCTCCATGGCCCATTTTGAGAAAATTTTGAGACTGGCGGATTTTCCCGTTACCGATCTAACCCCCCATCCCCAGCAATTAGCGAACGCCATGGTGACCAGGTTCCAGGTGAGCATGGTTAATCCCGAGGATTATATTCCCGGCAGTTTTGGCTTCTGGGTAAGTGGCTTGGGCTGGCATCAGGGCCAGAGGGAAGGCGACAACCTCTATTTCACAACGGACAAGCCTTTACAGAGACCGATAAGCAGGGTTGTTGTCAGTGGTCGAGAAGCCAAGGGCCGCAAACTTGCCACCCGTACCTGGATGCTCATCCATCCCGATGGTGATAAGGCAGGGAGATAATTGATGCGTACCCTGATAACTCAGTTGGATTGGCCGCTGCTTGTCATCCTTTGTCTGACCTTAGGCTTGGCCCCTTTTACCCCTCCCCATATCGTGGAGAAGATCCAGATGCTGGGGCAGGGCACATTAAAAAAGCCCTTGGATTGGTTTGATCTCTTCTTCCACGGGATTCCCTGGCTTCTCCTGCTCACAAAGGCGGCTTACGCCATCGGGGATCGCTATTTGCCGAAATGACAGATAGGGTAGGTGCAGACTTTACAGACACTGCACAGGCCACCATGCCCCAATTTAGCGAGGTCAGCCCGTCTGATTTTTTCGCCGCTGAGAACCCTGGGCAGGACAAGGTCAAAAACCGTAATACGATGGAACATGCCGCAGGCCGGCAGCCCCATGATCGGGATGTCACCAATGGTGCCCACCAGGAACATGGCGCCGGGAAGTACCGGTGTGCCATAGACTATATCTCTGGCCCCGGCTTTGGCGATGGCCATTCTGGTAACATCATCTGGATCCACGGACATGCCGCCACTGGTGATAATTAAATCTGCACCGGCATCAATACAGTCCTTAATTTCAGCAGCGATCTGGTCGATATCATCTGGGGCAAAAGCAACCTTAATCACCGATGAGCCCAATTCCGTTAGTTTTTTGCGCAGCACAGGTTCAAAGGCGTCCTTGATGCGACCGTAAAAAACCTCATTGCCGGTAATGATCAGACCAGCCTGGGCCGGGCGCAATGTTTTGACACGAAAGATACCCTGAGCCGGACAGAGGGCCGCAGCCTGATCAACAACAGCCCTTTTCGAGGTGAGGGGAATAAGTCTGGTGGCTGCCACCTGCGTCCCTTTCTTGACCGGGGTGTTGTTGTGCAAGGATGAGCACATCACCTCACCGAGCAGGTTGAATTCATACAGGTCTTCGATTTGGACTTTGAGAATGCCGTCAAATTCAGCCACCAAGCTCAGCTTGCCTTCGGTGGGTTCACCGCTGACGACAACCCCAGAACCGGCAAGGGTTTTCGCCATAATCTCTGCGGCATCATTCTCATGGATCTCATCATCATCCAGGGAAAGAACATAAATATTATCCTTGCCAAGACGTTTGAGATGCTCAACATCCTCGCTTCGAATGATATGGCCCTTTTTAAAGGCAGCCCCCTTAAAGGATTCTTGCTTGTCATCCTCCTGGCCAAAAGGACGGATTTCTGTGACGTCATGGGGAAGGACCATGCCGATGGCCTGTTCAACGGGGACTGTTTTTGATGCCATGATATTCTCTGCATATTTTTTTATACGTTGATAGCCAATTAAGCAGGCTGCCATAATCTCTGAAACCGGGCAATAACCATACTAAGCAGGTTGCGAAAAGGCTAGTATATTGACAAAGGTCTAAAATAAGATAGAGTAACGTCGCTTTACCCCTGTAAATTTTATGCCATACCTTTACAAAACCTTGAAGGTGAAAGATGGAGAGAAGTTCATGAGCAATACCCGGGGAAACTGGCAGTCAAATTTTGGTTTTCTGCTGGCTGCCATCGGCTCGGCCATTGGTCTTGGCAATGTCTGGCGTTTTAGCTATATGGCCCATCAGCATGGTGGTGGCGCCTTCCTGGTGCCCTACCTTGTGGCCCTGCTTTTAGCCGGTTTGCCCATCATGCTCGTTGAGTATGGCGTTGGTCACCTCGAAAAGGCCTCTTCTCCCTTGAGTTTCCGGCGGATAGCCAGCCATTATGAATGGTTAGGGTGGTGGATGCCGGTGGTGGCCATGTTTGGCATTATGCTCTATTACTCTGTTATTATCGGTTGGTGTGTTAACTATTTTTTCCTCTCTGCCTCCCTGGGCTGGGGCGTTGATCCCCAGAGCTACTTTTTTAATGATTTTCTTGAAATATCCGCTTCCGCCGCCCATCTCGGTTCCTTCCGGCTGCCCATCCTCTTTGCCACCGCTTTCGTCTGGTTTTTATGTTGGCTCATCTGTTTTCGTGATGTCAGCCACGGCATTGAACGGGCCAGTAAAATTTTTATGCCCGCCCTGTTTGTCCTGACCCTGATTATGGTGGGCTGGACCCTCACCCTAGAGGGCGCCACTGAAGCGATAATGAACAATTATCTTTCTGCCGACTGGTCGCGGATCAATATCTTTGCCAATGACCCGGCACTGCGCAGCCAGGCCATCAAGACATGGGTGGCCGCCTTTGGCCAAATATTCTTCACCCTTTCTCTCGGCTTTGGCATCATGATTACCTATGCCAGCTACCTGCCTGACAGGACCAATATCGGCCAGAACGCCCTTATAACCTGTGTGGTAAACTGTGCCTACTCGCTCATCGCCGGTCTTGCTGTCTTTGGCATTGTCGGCTTTATGGCCCAAAGTCAGGGTGTCCCCTTTGATGATGCCATCAAAGGGGGGCCTCAGCTCGCCTTTGTCGTCTACCCCAAGGCAATTTCCCTGCTGCCAAGCTTCAATGTCCTCTTTGGCATGATGTTCTTTCTCATCCTGGTCATTGCCGGTCTTACCTCTGGAGTGTCGTTGATTGAGGCCTTTACCTGTTCTGTTACAGATAAATTTGACTGGCCCAGAAGGGAGGTAGTGACCGGTATCTGTATTCTCGGTTTCCTCGGCAGCCTGATCTTTACCACCCAGGGCGGACTTTACGTGCTCGATATTGTAGATCATTTTATCACAAATTATGGTCTTGTTGTCGGTGGCCTCCTGGAGTGTTTACTGGTGGGCTGGGTACTTAAGACCGCTGTCCTGCACAAACATTTTGCTGAATCAGGCAGTAAGATTCCGCTCATTTGGGATATCTGTGTTAAATATATCACCCCGGCACTGTTAATCATTCTGGTCTGTTTTGCGGTTAACGTTGATCGTGCCGACAATTATGGTGGCTATACATCGGACCAACTCCTGCTCTTTGGCGGCGGCTCAATGCTGGCCTGCCTTGGATTGGCTCTAGCCCTGGCCTTTGCCCCATGGGATCCGCTCAAGCTCAAGCGTCGCCATCAACCCGAAGAGGATGACCTCCTGGTCTAACCCCATAATACGATGACTCCACCTTCCGAACATATCTTCCAGCCCCTTATCGCTGCCCATGATTTCATCTCAACGAGATTGCTGTATTTTTTCGATAACGATGATTTTGCCGATGCTGAGTTTGCGGTGAACGAGTTTGATGTCTTTGCTCTCTTCATTGCCACCATTGCCTTTTTGCACAACAAAGAGGCCACCGAGGATCTCGGTGCTGTTGTTGAAGATTTCCATGCCACGATGCTTGCCGCTATTGTCCAGCGTATCCTTGGTGCCCAGTCTGAAGAGGTAACCGCAGATAAGGAACACGCCTTGGCCGGGATGATTAAAAAAATTTTCGAAGAGCGTTTTCGCCATTATTTTCATATCTATAAAGATGATGGCAATGAAGATGTTCATCATATGTACACCCGGCTCGCTGACGCCTTTCTTGAAAAAGCCGTTAATGAATCCGGCCCCCAGGCAACACTTTCTCAGTTCACCTCCTTTCTCGGCGAGTTGTTTGAGGAAACGGTTGTCATACTCGAAAAAACTGAAGCCCTTGCTGGCTCCTGACCCTGCAGCACCAAGTGGCGAGCTATGAAAAAAATTAAGGTAGGTGTGATTGGTGTCGGTTATCTAGGCAATTTTCACGCCCAAAAATATGCCGGCATGGATCATGTTGAGCTTGTTGGTGTTTTCGACACCAGTATTGATCGGGCCCGTGAGATCGCTGCGGCCTGTCACGCCAAGGCCTTTGCCGATTATCACGAGCTCATTTCGCAGGTTGCGGCGGTGAGCATCGTTACTCCCACCACCTTTCATCATAAGGTTGGCATGGAGTGTCTTGCCGCCGGCCTTGATGTTCTTATGGAAAAGCCGATCACGGTTACCCTTGCCGAGGCCGATGAGCTCATTGAACTCGCTGACCGCCAAGGATGTATCCTGCAGGTTGGCCATTTGGAGCGTTTTAATCCAGGGGTCATGGCCTTAGAACATTATCTCGATCAGCCGCTTTATATAGAATCCCAGCGCGTTCATCAGTTTAATCCGCGCGGAAATGATGTTGACGTCGTCCTGGATCTGATGATCCACGATATCGATATTATTCTCAGTATCGTTAAAGCACCCCTGAAGAATATACGCCCCCTGGGAGCATCGGTTGTCACTTCTTCAACCGATGTGGCCACGGCCCAGCTCCTGTTTGAAAATGGCTGTATGGCAACGGTGAGCGCCAGCCGAATAGCCCAGAGTAATGTCCGGCAACTGGTCATTCATCAGAAGAAGAGCACCCTCATTGTCGATTACGGCAAAAAAGACATCACCATAATTGAGCGCAGCGGTGCCATGACCGCCAAGGGATATCCCGAGGAAGAGTCAATCCATCTGCCCTTTCCCGATCAAGGAGATGCCCTGAAGGCAGAACTTCTTCATTTTATTGATGCTGTCCAGACTCGCCAGCAACCTCTGGTAAGTGGCGTCCAGGGCAGGCAGGCCCTGGCCCTGGCCCTGCAACTCATTGCTGAGATAAAAGAGCATCGAGCTGCCCATAATTTATAAATGACTGCTATCCCCAAAAAAGAAGTTATGATTGTTTCCGGGGAGGCCTCCGGAGACATGCATGGTGCCCGGGTTTTGCAGGCGCTGCAGGAACGCCTGCCTGCGTTAAGGTCCTACGGCATGGGTGGCGACGCCTTGCGCCAGGCAGGCATGGAGATTTTGGTTGATGCTGCCGATATGGCCGTGGTTGGCATTATGGAGGTCCTTGCCCATCTTGGCTCCATTGTCTCAGCCCAGAATGTCCTCCATAATACCCTCAAAGAGAGAAGGCCTCAGCTGTTGATTCTCATCGATTATCCTGATTTCAACCTGATGCTGGCCAAGAAGGCCCGCCGCCTTGGGATACCTGTTTTATATTATATAAGTCCTCAGGTCTGGGCCTGGCGCAGTAGCAGGATCAAGAAAATCCGAAGACTTGTGGATCAGATGGCGGTTATCCTGCCCTTTGAAAAGGCATTTTATGCCAGGCACAATTTTGCGGTAACCTATGTCGGCCACCCTTTGGCGGACCATGTCAAGCCGACCTTGGGAAAGGATGTTTTTTTGGCTAAACATGGCATCAAGGCCGGCAAAGATATCGTCGGTATCATGCCCGGAAGTCGGCGTAAAGAGATTGCCTCCATGTTGCCCGTTTTTCTCAAGGCAGCAAGCCTTCTGCAGAAGATGTATCCAGAGACCACCTTTCTGTTGCCCCTCGCCCCGACCTTGAGCAGGGAAGTTCTTGTCGAAAATGGCCTTGGTGACTATCCGGTCAATGTCCATGTTGTTGAAGGCGATCGCTATGATCTTATGGCCGCCTGTGATCTGGTAATGGCGGCGTCAGGCACCGTCACCCTTGAGCTTGCTCTCTTGCAAATACCCATGCTTGTCTCCTATAAGCTTTCAGCCATGACCTATTTTCTGGGAAGGCGTTTTATTAAGGTGGATTTTGCCTCCCTGGTCAATCTCGTTGCCAACGCGGAGGTGGTGCCAGAGCTTCTGCAGGACGATGCAACCCCTGAAAAAATAGCCCTGTCCTTGCAAGAGCTCTGGCCGGGAAGTAAGGCCCATACCCAGATGATTGCCCAACTTGCCGAGGTCAAGGATGCCCTGGGGCAGGGTGGTGCTTCTGACAAGGTTGCCAAGCTGGCCTTGGAATTTTTTTCCTCTCCTCAACCGTAAATAATTCCCCCCATTCTTTGCGTCATGTCTAACTTGTTGATAATAAAAGTTAAAAAAACATAGCAGCAAAGAACTAGGCGTTTCACGTAGAGTATCTTTAAACGCCGCGCCGATTGAGGCTTACCAGCAGAAGATTTAAATTCGATGTATAGGATCGTATTTTTTATCTTTTTTGCTCGGGAGGCTCGTAATGGTTGATCAATATCTTCAACATCTGATGGCACTCATAGGCTCAAACAGGGTTTTTGCAAGTTATGAGTTTATGAAAAACCTTCCTCCCAACACCCCCATCCCCAACAAACATAACCTTTTTTGTGAGCTTGAGTCAAAGGTGAACAGGGCACGAGAATACACCCGCGACGTCAACAGACTGCTGAAAAAGGCTGCCTATCCCAAGGCCCTTGAAAATTTAAAGCGGGCAAGACGGCTTGTGCCAGACTTTCCAAATGTGCAGAATGATATCGATTTTATTTCAGGCACTATAGCTAATTTGCAGCAAAGTCTCACCAATGCTGAGCAGGCTGCACAGCGGGGTGAACAGAAAAAGGTGAGGGAGTATCTCGATACCGCGATCAAAATTGACGGCAGTAATATCGCTATTTCGAGGATTAATAAGAAGTTGCAAAAAAGTATGCGAAAAAGAAAGGCCATAAATGTTCTTTTGACCATCATGGTTATTCTTACACCTTTTATTTACTGTGGCTATGAGCAGTTCTCATTCCTGAAGAGCACCTCCCAATGGGACAAGGCAAACTCCTCCATAGCGCGTCATGAATATCAATTGGCAAAAGCTGACATGGAGAAGATCGAAAAACGTTTGCATAATGTACGCTTGCTTAACCAGATCGACAAGATGCGGTTGTTGGCCTGTGTCACGAACATGACCGAATCAACTCTCTTTCAACAAGGTCTTCTTGGCAAAGTACTCCATAATGGCCAGTACATTGATCTCTCCAGCAAGCAGCAGCTTGATCAGATTGCAACCCTCTCCAAACAGGCCAAGCAGAGTCTTGCCGACCAAAAATGGGCCGCAGCGCTTAGCTCCTATCAAAACGCCTTAAATATTGCCCTTGGTAATGAAGATTTTCATCACGCCACCATTGCTGAACTTCAGGAAACTATCTTGCAGATAAGAGATGAAAGATATGCCTCTTTTGAGGCGGAAGGAAAATCATCTTTCAGGGTTATTGTACGTCAGGCGGATACCCTTTTTAAGGAGAGAAGATGGCTCGAGGCCATGAATTCCTATGGTGAGGCCCTGCGCTTTGCCCAGGAGAACAGGGTGTCTGACTATGATGTTGTTAGCAGGATAAGCAGGGCCCGTCACGAGTCTGAAATAAATAATTGTCTTGAAGAGGCCCAGGCCCTTTTGGCTCTAAACAAAGGGGGGGAGGCACGAAAAATTTTCGAAAGAATCATTGCCTTGGCGGATGAAAATGGTGTTGCAGACCTTGCAGCCACAACCATTTCCAGTGAGGAGATCGCCAAAATCGATAAGAATATTTTTCTTGGTAAAATCAATAGCCTGGAAGAGAAAGCCGCAACGCTCCGGGTGGAAAAAAAATATGAAGAAGCCTTGGCCCATTATCAAGAGATGCTTTCAGAGCTGGCTGTCAATTCAATGAAATTTCAGATGAATCTGGCGTCCCGGGAACAGATGGCTAAGGATGCTATGGCTGAGATCAATAAACTGCAGGTCGTTACCACGCAGCATCGATTCCTGCTCTCTTCCTATCAGAATATTCTGCGCAAGAATTTTAATCTTCCCTCAAACATCCGCCTGCAACAACCCAAGGTTGTTTTTCTTAAGAACGAGAATAATGTTCTTGTTTATAAGGTTACCGCCCTTGGTACCAAGGGCTCAAACGCATCTGCACCAGATACCAAATATGAGGTTGACTACAAATTCAATATGGGTACAGGGGCATGGGCCTTAAATGATAGCCCCACAAGCTAATTTTTTTCTTTTTTCAATTCAAATAAAACGGCGCTTACTGCATGGACAGTAAGCGCCGTTTTATTTGAATTGATTGGCAATGCGCGGATGTTCCCTGCCAAGATTTAAGGTGGTTATTTTTTTTCTTTTATTTCGAGAAGTTGCAGTTGTCTGTCGATTAGGCTCCAGAGTCCGTGGAGCATGCGAACCTCCCTCTCATCAAGCCCTGTCCGATTGAAAATTCGTCGGTAGGTCCGCAGGATATGATCCGGATTATGGGGATCAAGATACCCTGCCGCAAGCAATGTCTTTCCCATATGCTGGATCATTTTTTCTTTGTTCTTGGCGCTGGCAAGCTCTGGTGAAACAGGCTGGCTTGGCGCCTTCTGGCGTGAAAATTCATACAGGCAGATGGCAACGGCCTGGGCGAGGTTGAGGGAGGGGAGTTCCGGCGATGTATCAATGGTGATGAAGATGTCGCAGAGGCTGAGTTCATGGGTGTTGAGGCCATGATCCTCGCGACCAAAGACCAGCGCGGCCTTTTGATAAGGGGGGAGGGCACCGCATGTACTTGCGATCTGATCCGGCGAAATAAATTCATTCCGATATTTACCAAGACGACGGGTGGAACCAATGACCAGGTGACAATCAGCAATGGCCTCTTCGAGGCTTTTATATTTGCGGGCAGAGCGCAGAACCGTTTCCTTGGCAGTAACTGCCATGTCACGGGCTTCTTTACTGAGATGATCAACGCGGGGATTAACGATGCGCAGATCATGAAAACCGAAATTCATCATGACCCGGCAAATGGCACCAATATTGCCACCGCCCTGTGGCTCAACGAGAATAATGACGCTATTTTCTGAGCTTGTAGCCATAAAAACAAACCCGGCTTGAGTCATCATGATGACTCAAGCCGGGCTCCACAGAGAGTTAAAAAAAATTAGAGGGCGTTGACTATGGCATTACCCATGGTGACTGTGTCCACCGCCTTTGACTTGTCAATGGCGATATCGGCCGTAAAAATGCCGGAGTCAAGGGCTGACGCGACGCTTTGGTCAATGGCGTCAGCGGCTGCATCAAGGCCGAAGCTGTAGCGCAGCATCATGGCAGCCGAAAGGATCTGGGCGATGGGGTTGGCAATGCCTTGCCCGGCGATATCAGGGGCCGAACCGCCGGCCGGTTCATAGAGGCCAAACTTGTCCTTGTTCAAACTGGCTGAGGCAAGAAGACCCATGGAGCCGGTGAGCATGGCCGCCTCATCGGAAACGATATCGCCAAACATATTACCGCAGAGCAACACATCAAATTGGCGGGGATCGCGGACCAGCTGCATGGTGGCGTTATCGACATAGATATGTTTGAGCTCCACATCGGGATATTCCTTGGCAATCTCGGTGACCACCTCCCGCCATAACACCATGGTGGTAAGGACATTGGCCTTGTCAACAGAGGTTACTTTTTTACTGCGCAGGCGGGCAGCCTCAAAGGCCATACGGGCAATACGCTCGATCTCCCAGCGTCGATAAAGCATGGTGTCAAAGGCATATTCGTCAGCCCCTTCTCCCTGTCGGCCCTTAGGTTCGCCAAAATAAATACCACTGGTCAACTCTCGGACGCAGAGGATATCAAAGCCGTCGCCAACGATGTCGGCCCGTAAAGGGCAGGCCTGGACAAGGGATTTAAAGACCTTGGATGGTCTGAAGTTGCAAAACAGATCAAAATGTTTGCGCAGGGGTAATAGGGCTGCCCGTTCCGGCTGTTGGGCCGGGGGTAACGATTCCCATTTGGGGCCACCCACAGAACCAAAGAGGATGGCATCGCTTTGCTCACAGGTCTTTAAGGTGTGGGCGGGCAGGGCCTCACCATGATTATCAATGGCACAACCACCCACATCTTCATGGACATATTCAAGGTCAAAGGAGAATTTCTTCTGGGCAGCATCAAGAACCTTGATCGCCTCCTGCATAACTTCCGGGCCTATTCCATCACCCGCTAAAACTGCTATTTTTTTCATAGTATGTCCTTTTATAGTGAAAATTAACTGAAATTATTAATGGGCGCGAACCCGCATGGGATCAGCGAAATATTCGCGGGTGGATCTAACCACCACACCGGAGAGGAAAATAAGGCCGATGAGGTTGGGCCAGGCCATGAGGGCGTTAAAGATATCAGAAATTGCCCAGACCTGTGTCAACTCAAAGGTGGCGCCAACCGGTAGCAATAGACAGTAAAGGATGCGGTAGGGCATGATCGATTTTGGTCCAAAGAGATACTCGACGGATCTATCACCATAATAAGACCAACTGACCGCAGTTGAAAAGGCAAAGACCATCATGCCGATGGCGACAATATACCTGCCAACATTAGGCAGGGCTGAGCCAAAGGCGTGGGCGGTCAGATCGGCCCCGGAGAGTCCTCCCTGATAGGCACCGGTGACAATAATGACCAAGCCGGTCATGGTACAGATGATAATCGTATCGATAAAGGGGCCGAGCATGGCGACAAGGCCCTCGCGAACAGGTTCATTGGTCTGGGCGGCGCCATGGGCAATGGGCGCGCTACCAAGGCCGGCCTCATTGGAAAAAAGTCCTCGCGCCACACCCCAGCGGATAGCCTGCGCCACCACAGCACCAGCGAAACCGCCAGTAGCGGCACTACCGGTGAAGGCTTCTTGAAATATGGTCAGAAAAGCAGCAGGCAGGGCTTCGAAGTTTAAAACGAGAACTGCCATGGCACCAACCACATAGAACAAGGCCATGTAAGGCACCATATGACTAGCAACATTGCCGATACGCTTTATGCCGCCGACAATGACGAAAAATACCAAAATGGCAATAATAATGCCTGTTACAATTTTGGGGATATGGAAGGTGGAAAGCATGGGCGCTGCCACTGAGTTGGCCTGAACCATATTGCCAATACCAAAAGAGGCAATAGCCGCAAAAAAGGCAAAAAGCATCCCCAGCCATTTTTGGTTGAGACCATGTTCAAGATAGTACATGGGGCCGGCACTCACAGTACCATCCTCATGAATGACCCGATACTTAAGGGAGAGGAGGCATTCGGCATATTTCAGACTCATGCCAAAAAAAGCAGTCACCCACATCCAAAATAGGGCGCCGGGGCCACCGCTGGCAATGGCAACGCCAACACCGGCAATATTTCCAGTACCAATAGTGGCTGACAGTGCTGCGGATAGGGCTTGGAAATGGGTTATTTCACCCTTGTCCTTGGGGTTGTCATATTTGCCTGATAACAGACCAAAGCCATAGAAAAAATGGCGGAGTTGAATACCCTTCATGAGAAAAGTCGTGAAGACCCCGGTGCCCAGAAGCAAAATAATGGTAACTGGACCCCAAACGAAACTACTGATTGAATCGAGCACGTTTTTTCTCCGTATCAATGAAAAAGAGTTTTTTTGCAGATGAAAGGATGCTATACCCAAGATTTATCGATGTTTCAAGGGATAATTGCCTGCTCACAACAGGCAATCAACGGCCACAGCAATTGACCTTGCCCCAAGGATGCCGCTCCATAAAAAACTGTCCCTCGAGCCGATCATACACTAGTATCTATATGAAATTTTAAGTAATCTATCCCAAATACCCCTTTGCTCCTAAAACCTTATGTCTAACCCGAAAAAACTTCAAAAAAGAATTTTGGTTGTTGATGACAACCTGGCCATGCGAAAAATGCTGGAGAGCATGTTATCCAGTCTTGGCTATCATGATATCTGTTCCGCCATTGACGGTGAGGGGGGCTGGGAAAAAATTCTTGAAGGCCATATTGATATTGTCATCAGTGATTATGTCATGCCGCGGCTTAATGGTCTCCAGTTCCTGCATCGCATCCGCAGTTCCAAGGCATTTTTTGATCTGCCCTTTATCATGATTACCGGCGCTGATAATTGGGGAGATTTTATTAATACGGTACAGGCAGAGGTGGATAATTATCTCATTAAACCAATCACCGTTGATCGTCTGGAAGAGGTTCTCAATCAAATTCATTACCAGCAAAAATCAACCAGTCCCTACCTTAAGGCCATCCATGCTGGCAAGCATTGTTATATTCATAAAGATTTGGGCCCGGCCTTTAAGAACTTTCTCCTTGCCCAGGCTATTGAACCCACACTTGCCAAGCCCTACTATTATTTAGGCCAGATAAGCAAAGAAAAGGGCAACTCCGCCGATGCCGTGAAATTTTTTAAAAAATGCCTGGAGATTGAAAATAATTATATCAATGCCATTATCGGACTGGCCGAGATTTATTCCCAGGAAAATGACTATCCGCAGATGATCACCTACCTCCAAAAGGCAGTGAAGGTCGCCCCCCACAACCTGGATCTTTATCTGAAGTTGGCCAAAGCCTTTTTTATGCTGGGGGATCTTGCAAGTACCCGGAGATTTCTGAAACAATCAGCTAAAATTGCCAAAAGCAATAAAGAGTATGTCCAGAAGGTGGTTGATGCCTATTTTGAAAGCAACATGTTTGATGAAGCGGATTATCTCTATGGTAAAAAATTAGAGGCTGAAGACAAAGAAACCGTCAAGTTCTGGAATAGACTTGGCTTGAAGGCCAAAGAAAGCGGGGATTTTCAAAAGAGCAAATATTTCTATCTGTCTGCCCTAAAGCTCAGCCCCCAGGCAAAAGAGGTGAACTTCAATATTGCCATCCTGCTTTATGAGCAGGGAGAATACGACAGTTCCATGGCCTATACCAGCAAGGCCCTCCGTCTCCACCCTGATTTTCCAGAGGCAAAAGAATTAATGAATTCTCTCCGCCTGAAAATGGATAAACTGTCGTCCTGACATAGAATTTGTCTTTTACATGGACAGGCTTCTTTTCCTGGATTTTCTGGAAATTTTACCCATTAGCCATCCCACGAGAAATACCCCAAAACCGGCGAGAAACCAGAGAATGCGATCTGTTTGAATAAGTTCGGCATTTTCCACTCGGAGCAGAGCTACCTCCTGATCGACAGTTTTCAGGCGAGCAAGGAGATTGTCACGTTCAGAGGATATCTCCACAACATTCTGAGATTTCTGTCTCAGGTCTTCATACTTTTTTTCAGCAGTTCTCACCGCCTCTTTAAGCTCGTCGATTGTTTCCAGCAAACGGGCAACTTCCTTTTCTTTGTCGCGAACTTCGGCCTTACTGTCACGGGAAGAGGCCTTCAAGGCGGCTGAGCTGGCCACGGCACTCTCTAACTGAACCTGGAGGGAATTGATCCTTCCTTCGAGATCGGCAATGATCAGATCCTTAGGCTTGGTTTTAATGGTGTATTTTTTTTGGAGCCAGCCCTGCTCCCCGGTTGCTGTTTGCACCAGGATAAAACCATCTTCATTTTCTTTGATAACCTCAAGAGGATCTCCTGACTTTAGATAGGAGACAACTTCGCCGCCAAGGCTGGCTGAATCCCGCAAAGACACAATGAGAGTGTCGGAGAGATACACTTTTTCAGCAAAAACCAGGGACGGCGATAAAAGGAAAAGGATGAGAGCCAGGGCCTGGTGCCAGTTGCGAGATTTCATTTTAATGATCCTTGCTGTTGCCTGAGTGCTTCATAAAGGACAATACCTGCGGTCATAGCCAGGTTGAGGCTGCGGATATTGACATTACTCATGGGGAGGGTGTAACAGCGGTCCTGATAGAGCTTGAGAATATCTTCAGGAAGCCCCTTGGTTTCTTTACCGAAAATCAAAAAATCTCCCGGCTTATAATGTGCCTCAGTATAATTCTTGCTGGTTTTGGTGGTGAAAAAATAAAGTTGTTCTTCCGCTTGGGCCTCAAGAAAACTTTCAAAATTATCCCAATATCTTATGTCAACAAAACGCCAATAGTCAAGGCCGGCCCGTTTCAGATGTTTGTCTGAAGTGGAGAAGCCGAGAGGCCGTACCAGGTGCAGAACAGTATCTGTAGCACCACAAAGACGGGCAATTGAGCCTGTATTTGGTGGTATCTCAGGCTCGACAAGGACAATATGGAAAGGCAAGGAACTCAAAAAAAGATCTTTTAAAGGAGGGTGATGGAATCCTGAGGTCTCAGGATAAATGTACGGACATAAAGAATCTTCTGGGAAGTAGATTTGTCTAGCATGGCCACGAGCTCAGTGGTGGCCTGGTTAAAATACGCAAGCTCTGAGCCACTCAAAACAGAACGTGGTTTGAATTTGAGGGCAAAAGGATTCTTGAACTGATTATTCTGAGAAATCCTGTAATCGAGATGTGGTCCAGTTACCCTGCCGGTTGAGCCCACATAGCCAATAATATTTTTTTGGTTAACCTTGGAGCCATTATGAAGACCCTTGGCAAAACGGGAGAGATGGCCGTAATAGGTTTTGTAACCGTTGGGATGTTTGATAATGACCTGCTTACCGAAGCCGCCTCTCACCCCACGAAAAACTACCTTGCCATCGGCGGCAGCCATTATAGGGGTGCCGGTGGGAGCAGCAAGGTCAACGCCAAGATGAGGTCTAACTACACCAAGAATGGGGTGCTTGCGGCGCCAGGTGAATCTTGAGGTGACTCGGCCCATGGGGACGGGTGAACGCAGAAAAGAGGTGCCTAACTCCTCGCCACTGGGGGTGTAGTGGGCGGAAAAGCCATCTTGCCGGGTATGATAGAAGCCTTCCTGCTCGTCTTGGCCGGATTTATCGCCATATTTAGCATAGAGGAGATTTCCGAAACCAATGAATTTATCTTTCTGATAGTATTCCTCATAGACAATAGTAAAGGTGTCGCCGGATTGTGTCTCGGTATTGAAGTCAAGGCGGGAAGCAAAGATGTCCGCAAAGGAATAGATGAGTTTCGGGCTCAGGTTAAGGCTCTGAAAGGAGGCGAAGAGTGAAGAGGTCACTGTTCCGGAGATACTGACCGTTTTTACCTGCAGAGGAATTTCGTCCTGGGCTGCAACAAAGGTGTCGTCACGTTTAACCACGGTGTATTTATGAAGAGGATCGGTCTCATAAATACAGCGTAGCAATTTGCCGTCTGCGTCCAGATCAACAGTAAAGGTGTCGTGGGGACGAAGCCTGCGAAAATCCAGGCAGGAGTCAAGGTTGGCAACTATCTGATGACGGACGGGATCAGGGATATCTGCCCGCTTCATGGCCTGCATAAGGTTGTCACCGGCCAGGAGTTCACCGGTAATGGTTTGTGATATCTTGGCAAATAAGGGCAGGGGAGGTGGGCTTACAGCCTGAACCTCCAATGGCACAAGACCGTTCAGGGTTCGGTTAGCCTGAAAATTGTTATCGAGGCGGGAACTACTCTGTTCAAAATAGACGCCGGCGCAGGCAAGGACAAGGGATATGCCGACGAAAAATATAATATGGGAAGTTTTCAAATTTATACCAGATAAAAACTGCGAATCACAAAACCGATGACCTATATGGTCTTGTCGACTTTATCTCCTTATTTCTTCATTATTTTTCTACACTAAATTCATTCTTGCAACAAGGCCAAGATCGGTGAAAATAGCTGTTTTTCTCTTTGATTTCAAGAGGAAACGGTGGGTGCTCCGTATAGTGTGGCTGCGATCTGCGGCCACATACTCTCCGTTGTGTGTTGGCGGAGGTGGCAGCTTGGGCAAATCCTCCCCAAAACCTTGTTTTTTACGAAAAAATATAGTGGTTCTCTTTGCTGATTCTTGGTATTTATACAAGTTTTGCTCCTTCAGCCTTGCCTCCACAGCACCACTGTGCTTTAAAAAATGAGGTGAGTTTTTTTCAATTTACCCTTGTGCCCCTGACTTAGCTCGTCCTGGGGTGTAAAACTCAGAATTTTAAGAGAAGTAAGAAAATGGCTCTCATTGTACAGAAATTTGGCGGCACATCAGTTGCAAACCCGGAAAAAATCAAGGCGGTTGCCGAGCGGGTAATGAAAAAAGCCCGGGAAGGGAACACAATGGTTGTTGTGCTCTCTGCCATGTCAGGGGAGACAAACCGTTTTGTCGATCTTGCTCACCAAATGCAAGACCACCCCGATCCTCGTGAGTTTGACATGCTCCTGGCCACCGGCGAGCAGGTCACCATCGCCCTTTTTGCTATGGCTGTAAAGGCGGCCGGTATGGATGCTATTTCCCTCCTTGGCGATCAGGTGAAAATTAGGACCGACTCCCGGCATACCAAGGCCCGGATCAAAGAAATTGATACGGAGCTGATTAAAAAATATCATGCTGCGGGCAAGATTGTCGTGGTTGCCGGCTTTCAGGGGGTGACCGAGGATGATCATATCACCACTCTGGGCCGGGGTGGTTCCGACACCACTGCCGTGGCCCTGGCCGCGGCGCTTCATGCCGATGTTTGTGAAATTTTTACCGATGTTGAGGGGGTGTATACCACCGATCCCAACATCTGTAATAAGGCCCGGAAAATAGAGAAAATTACCTACGACGAGATGCTCGAACTTGCCAGCCTTGGCGCCAAGGTTCTTGATATCCGTTCCGTGAGTTTTGCTAAACGTTATAAAGTACCCCTTCATGTGCGTTCCACCTTTACCGAGACTGAAGGCACATGGGTTGTTGAGGAGGATCAACAAATGGAATCAATGCCCGTTTCTGGTGTAACCTATAATAAGAACGAAGCCCGGATTACTATTTCCAAGGTACCTGACACCCCTGGAACGGCTTCCAAGATTTTCACCCCCATCGCCGATGCCGGCATCGTCGTTGACGTCATTATCCAGAACACCCAGAGTGATCACTTGACCGATATGACCTTTACTGTGCCCTTGACCGATTATGATCAGGCCATGGAGATCGTTGCTAAGGTTGCCAAGGAGATTAATGCCGAGAGTTTTAGCGGCGACAAGGAAATCGCCAAAATCTCCATTGTTGGGGTTGGCATGCGTAATCATGCCGGTATTGCCACCACCATGTTCAAGGTGCTGGCCGATGAGGGGATCAATATTCTGATGATCTCCACCTCGGAAATTAAGGTTTCCTGCGTCATTGAGGAAAAATACACCGAGCTTGCCGTGCGCAGCCTGCATGACGCCTTTGGACTCGACAAGGATAATAAGCAAAAAACTGTATGAGGGTAGTTGAAAAATGACCACGTTATCGATTTACGACACAACGCTGCGTGATGGCACCCAGGCCGAGAACTTCAACCTGTCTGTTGAAGACAAGGTCAGAGTCACCATCAAGCTCGATGAACTTGGGGTCGACTTTATTGAAGGGGGATGGCCAGGTGCTAATCCCGCCTCGTCCGAGTATTTCAAAGAGATCAGGAATTATGAGCTGCGCCATGCCAAGGTCACTGCCTTTGGCTCCACTCGTAATTTCAAAAACAGTGCGGAAAATGACGCCAATCTCCAGGCGCTTATCGAGGCCAAGACCTCTGCCATTACTATTTTCGGCAAGACCTGGGATATCCATGTCCTGGATGCCTTGCACATTGAGCTGAAAGATAATCTGCTTATTATTGAAGACTCCTTGCGTTATCTGCGGCCCCATGTGGAATATCTCTTCTATGATGCCGAACATTTCTTCGACGGATTCAAGGCTGACAAAGAGTACGCTCTGGCCACCATTGATCGGGCTGTTGCCGGTGGCGCTGATACCCTGGTTCTCTGTGATACCAATGGCGGCACCCTGCCCACCGAGATTCCTGATATCATAAAGCAGCTCAAGGAGCACCTGAAGAAACAGGGGAGTAAGGTGGAGCTTGGCATCCATTCCCATAATGATTCGGAAACAGCAGTGGCCAATTCCCTGATTGCCATCTCCTGTGGCGCCACCCAGGTGCAGGGCACCATTAACGGTTATGGCGAGCGATGCGGTAACGCCAACCTCACCTCCATCATCCCGGCCCTGGCCCTGAAGATGAAGTATGATTTTGCGGTGGCTAAGAACCTGACTCAGCTCAGTGAGGCCTCGCGTTATATCAATGAGCTGGCCAACTTGGCTCCTAATCGCTATCAACCCTATGTCGGCTCCTCCGCCTTTGCCCATAAAGGCGGCATCCATGT
>JBFFNX010000004.1:0-39275 GCA_041562995.1 Desulfurivibrionaceae bacterium | reverse complement strand
TTATCCTGTAATGCTGCGGCTACGCCGCAACCGCATTTTAATTCTTGTTTTTTTCCTGTCAACCAAATTGAGTCGTTATTTAAAAAATAAGAATTATTTCAAGAACTTAGGTCTGCATAACATGGTGCTATACAGCACGGGCTAATCGGTTATAGACTGCGTGCAGCATATCCCAATCGGGCCCATACTGCGTAATATTTTTATGGGTGGTAAGATGTTGATAATATTTGAATATGTTTAATGGAAGCTCCAAAGTCAATCAAAAGATACGCGGGAACATGATAGCACCCCGTCATTTATGGTCCATTGGCAATCTTATCCGCTTTGCGCGAAGCGCAGGTTGACATTGCTCCTGATTCCTCTCACTCATGACTATGCGCCCGTTTCAAGGTAACCAAAAGTTGGGGAGTAGGGTAGACATCTTGATCGGATGAGAATTTTATTTTTCAGATGTTCGATGTGGCAATATTACGTTCCGGCTCAACGAAGTGCTGATGTTTTGACTTTCGCGTGAATCCGTGGTTGCCTCAGTCTGTCCCCAATCGTGCACTTAGCTTGGTGCGATCCTAAGAGAAAACCTGAGAGACAATTTTTCAGGGCGAGAACCGCGCCTCGATCTTCCGGAAATCTTCTGGGGTATTCATGTTGAACAGAACACCCTCATCATCCACTTCGACCTGCTTTAGCCTCTCATCGTCCTTGTGCACGATATCTCTTAATGTGACAAGTGAGTCCAGTTCTGCAAGGACAGATCGGGGAAAGACCACCGGGTGGCCTCGACGGCCGTTATGGACTGGGATAATGATCCTGTTGGGAAATTCTCGATGGCTTTGGGCCATGATCCTGATGGTCTCCGCTTTTACCGCCGGATGATCGACAGGGAGGACCATTACTGCCGATGACCTTTCAGGCAGGGCCTTCAACCCCTCCCTGACCGAGCCGGCCATGTCGCTTGCCGGGTCCTTGTTCCAGGTGATCGTCAGGGAATACTCCTTTATTTCCTCAGCGATCTCAAGGCCGGTGGGTCCGAGCACCACGATAATATCCTCTACTCCACCCGCCAGCAGCCCGTCTATGCACCAGCGGATCACCGGCTTTTCAGCCAAGGGCAGGAGCTGCTTGCTGCGTCCCATCCTTTTTGACTGTCCTGCCGCGAGCAGGATGGCTGTCATGTGCATCAGGGCCGGTCCTCCTTAACTTGATCATCTGCGCCACGATACTTACCCCGATCTCGGTCGGTGTCTCGGCACCAATGTCCAGGCCGGCCGGGGAGATGATCCGGCTGACCGCGGCATCGTCAAAACCCCGTTCCAGGAGGTAGGTGTCCATGGCCGCCTTTTTCTTTTTACTGCCGATCACCGCAATGTAACACGATTCGGTGCTAAGGGCGGCGCTGACCGCCTTGAAATCCTGGTGATGGTCGCTGGTGGCAATAAAGATATAGGTATTGGCGTCGGCGCCGATATCGGCGAACGCCTCTTGCAGCTTATCCAAGGGGTGGAGGAGCGTATCCTGATCCGGCCCGTACCCCGTTTTGGCCTCACCAAGGCCAATCATACTGACCATGAAGCCAACCTGCCGGGCCGACTGGGCCACAGCCCTACCGACATGGCCGTCGCCCACCACGAGCAGGTGGTCGGGCACGAACAGCGGTTCCAGGTAGATGACCAGGCTGCCGCCGCACACCCCGCCATGCTCCTCGGCAAGGGAAAATTCCATGGTTCTGGGCAGGCCGGCGCAGATCACCTCCTGGGCAGCCGCGATGGTATCGGCCTCTGTCCTGCCGCCGCCGACGGTGCCGGAAATCCTGCCGTCCTTTCTGACCAGCATCTTGGCACCGGCCTTGCGGGGCGTCGAACCACGGGTGTCGACCACCGTGGCAATGGCGGCCGGCACCCTCTTTTTTTTCAGACGGATGATCTCCTCATAGATAGATATATCGTCCATGGCCTACACCCTCTCCAGCGCTTTCTTGACCAGTTCCGGGCGCATCGGCAGTTGCCGCAGGCGGATGCCTTTGGCCGCAAAGACCGCATTGGCCACGGCTGGGGCAATGGGCGGCACTCCCGGTTCTCCCACGCCGCCGACCGCCTCGTCGCTGGCCATGATGTACACTTCGATCTCCGGCGTCTCATTGATCCGCATCATCTGATAATCGTCAAAATTACCCTGCTCGACCCGGCCGTCCCTGAAGGTGATCTTGCCGTACAGGGCGGCAGTCAGACCGAAAATAATCGCCCCTTCCATCTGGGCCTTGATGGTATCGGGGTTAACGGTCTTGCCGCAATCGATACAGCAGACCACCTTATGCACCTTGATCCTGCCCGAGTCCTCCACGGAGACCTCGGCGACCTGGGCAACAAAAGAGCCAAAGGATTCATGGATGGCGATACCCCGGCCGCGGCCCGCAGCAGGCGGTTTGGGCCAGTCGGCTTTTTTCGTCAGCAGATCGAGCAGGGCCTGCTGGCGCGGGTGTTTGGCAAGCAGCGCCCGCCGGTAGCTATACGGGTCCTTGCCGGCCACTGCCGCCATTTCGTCAATGAAGCACTCCTTGACAAAGGCGGTAGCGGAATGGCCGACTGAACGCCACCAGAGAACAGGCACCCCGGCCGGCGCCATGTGGCTGTCGACAAAAAGGTTCGGGATCTCGTAGGGCGTGTCAAAGGCCCCTTCCACCGAAGTATGGTCGACACCATCCTTGATCATCCCTTCGAAGACTGTGCCCTTGACGATGGACTGGTTGACCATCCGGTGGTTGAGCGCCAGGGGCATGCCGTCCTTATCGAGTCCGCAGCTCAGCTTGTGGTAGGAGCGCGGCCGATAATAACCGCCCCTGATATCATCCTCCCTGGTCCAGACGACCTTGACCGGCGCCTTGACCGCCATCGAGACCTGCACCGCCTCTTTGACGAAATGGGAATCACCCACCGCCCGGCGGCCGAAACCGCCGCCCAGATAAGCCGTATGCAGCTTGACCTTCTCCTTCGGCAATCCGGTGAGGGCAGCAGCGGCATCGCGGTCCAGGGTCTGCATCTGGGTGCCGACCCAGATCTCGCAGGAGTCCGGGCGGACATCAGCCAGGCAATTAAGGGGTTCCATGGTGGCGTGGGCCAGGTAGGGGAACTCGTAAACAGCATCCAACCTTTTGGCGGCGGCGGCCAAACCCGTCTGCACATCTCCACGGTCGGCCGCAACAACCCCGGCAGTCTCAGCGATTGCCTGATATTGCTTGCCCTGGCTCTGGCTGTCTAAAGAGGCCAGGGGACCTTCATCCCATGTGATCTCCAGGGCTTGGCGGCCCTTGCTGGCCGGCCAGAAATGATCGGCCACCACCGCAACCCCGCCATCGATCTGCACCACATGCCTTACTCCGGCAATAGCTTTGGCCTTTGTGTCGTCAAAGCTTTTTATTTTGGCGCCGAATACCGGCGGCCGGGCAACCACCGCAATCAGCAGACCCGCCACGTTGGCGTCAATGCCGAATATTGCCTTGCCGTTTACCTTGTCGGGGGTATCGAGCCGTTTTTTCGATGTGCCGAGGATGTTGAAGTCAGAGGATGGTTTGAGTGCCACATTTTCAGGTGGCGTCTGTTTGGCCGCCCTGTCGACCAGCTTGCCAAAGGAGATCTTCTTGCCGTTTTTTTTGTTTATCACGAAACTATTTTCGGCCATGCAATCGGCCGGATCCGTCTTCCAGCTCTCGGCGGCGGCCCGTTCGAGCATGACCCGGGCAACCGCCCCGGCCTCGCGGAACTGCACCCAGCAGGAGCGGATACTGGTACTGCCGCCGGTACCCTGCAGGGGGCCCCACTGGGTATGGTTGTAAGCGGCAGCCACCGGCGCCGACGCGAAACGGATGGTCGACCAGTCGACCTCCAGCTCTTCGCCGACCAACATCGGCAGGGAGGTGTACACCCCCTGTCCCATCTCGGACTTGTTGACGATCACGGTGACGGTTTCATCCGCGCCAATCCGGATAAAGGCATTGGGAACGAAAGGTTGCCTCATGACCAGCTCTTCGACCTTGTTGCTGCAAGCCGGGACGTAGAAGGCCAGAACCAGACCGCCGCTCAGGACGGCGCTCGATTTACAGAAATCCCTGCGGCTGATATTTATTATTCCGTTCATAGTCTTCCTCCTCCTAGCCGTTGTTTTTGGCTGCAAGGTGGATCGCCTGGCGTATCCTGGGGTACGTGCCGCAGCGACAGATATTGATGGACATGGCCTCGTCTATATCGGCATCGGACGGCGTGGGATTGGTATCCAGCAAGGCGGCGGCCGACATGATCTGGCCGGAATGACAGTAGCCGCACTGGGGAACCTCCTTTTCGACCCAGGCATCCTTGACCGGGTGGTTAGCTGGCAGGCCTTCAATGGTGGTGATCTTCTTTCCCACCGCGTCCCCGGCCACGACCTGGCAGGACTGCACCGCCTCACCATCGATCTGCACGGTGCAGGCTCCGCACTCTCCTATGCCGCAGCCGAACTTGGTGCCGGTCAATTCCAGCCGGTCGCGGATAACCCAGAGCAACGGTTCATCCGAAGCGGCCTCCACTTTGTACTCCCTGTTATTGATATTCAGCTTTATCATCTGGCCCTCCACTTTTGCGGTTCATGGTTCCGAAAAACAAGATGGGAGATCTTTTTCATAATAATACGATGATATGTCCCCCCAGCTTACAAAGTCAATACCAACCCTAATAAAGAGTGACAGGCCACGGTTGTGCAATTGACAGGAGTGTGCGGGACAGGGCCCTCCTCGCATATGCGCCCTGTAAGGTTGTTGGCGTGCTGCTCCCAGGCTTAGATGAACGACAGTCCCGAAGTGCCTTCCTTCACAAGCTCCAGCAACCGTTCGGCTGTCTGCGCCCCGGTGGCCAAGATGAGCCTGTCGGCGACAAAGGGAGCAGCGCCGGAGTGGAGCTCTAAATGGTAAGGGCTCGGGAAGGTGTGTGTGCTGACGTGGCCGAGGGGATGATTAAGGCACTCTGTTGTTGTCAATTGCCTCGGCATGAATTCAAATCCACCATCTCCTCTAAGGGTTTGAGTATACCCGTATTCCAAGAGATAGAGATTAGTACTGGAAAGCATATGATTGGAGACAATTTCTGTGGGCTAACCTTCTTTCTGGGTATCTCGGATTTGACCAAAATTAGACCAAACCTGATACTCACAGTAGGAACCTTCACCAAAGGGCAGTTTGAGATAGCCAGATCTTGGATATGGAAATATTAACGTTTCGCATAACCAGCGGACCAGCTGGCTAGACCATCAGGCCGTAAACATTATTGCCGTTTGAGTTTATGCGTTTGTTAGCTGACTAACTCTTCTTCAAACCTCTAATACTGAATTAAAATAGGGGGCAAATCTTGGAATGGTTGATTGTAGACTGTAACTGGATAATTTTGCCGACCATTAATTTGAAGGACATATGCCCCCGGAATAATATTTTGAAAGAAATACATACCGTTGAAGCCAGTTATGTATTTCGCAATTGGTTTCCACCCATAAGGACCTTGAAAATACAAATCTACAACAGCATTTCCTATAGGATAAGGATCACCGGTGTATTGATTTAAACCATCAACCCTCCCTCTAAGATTTGCCGCATAGGAACTAGATGTAATTGCCACAATACAAATAATAATAAACAGTGTAATACATTTTTTGGACAACATGTTAATTGCCTCCTGGGTTAATAATTTCTGGTCCAATAGTATTGTCAGGAGTTAAGGCATTAGCATAGTTGGCAGAATAAGAATTTGTAACTTGTTGATCAACAGTTATAGAGATAGGACTATTTAATTTCAGAAATAACTCATAATTATCTATGTTAGCATTTTGAACGAGATCTCCTAGACTTACTATTTTATAGCCGAAACGAGGTATGTCGAATCTCAACTGTGTTGTCTCCCAATTTTTTTTACAACCAGGAAGACTTAGAATTACTTCGTCACCGTTGATTCGCTGTAATTTGGGATCTATTGAAACAACCAATGTCTCAAGTAAATTTTTGTTTGAATACGGGCTTCCATCGTTATCTAACAACTCAACTTTCGTTTTTAGCGTCCAAACAGGGTTGCTTATTTGGGCTATCAAATGATGAGTATTTTGCACCAGAAAAAAACCTAGAGAAACAGTGATGACGTAGGCTGCAAACGCCCCTGTAGTTTTGAAATTCAAATTAGAAAGAATACCAGTTGCCGATACTTTCGTATCTGGGAACATTCGATATATAACAATTGAAGGAATCATTGGTAGCAATACATATAATAAATACAAAGCGAATGATAACATTACCGCCATGACCTGCTTATCCATAATAGTCATTCCTCCTCTTATTCCGGTAAAGGCTGATCTTTCCCCAATGCGGTGGACACCACGTTAAGCCACTTTTCTCGGTTTTAGCCATTTCATCTCAAATATAGCGGGTGACAGGTAGTATTGAACCTCAACCTGGGGTGAGGTGAGAAATTTCTAAGGTTGGATGTGGCAATGTTAACGCCTAAAGGTAGCGAATTGTTCGGTTGTCATTATCTAATTCCAAAGGCAAGCTCTGTTTGCGTTGCCCTTGGAATTAGAAACCAAATGGGGAAATTTAAAAGGCGACTCTGACACCGGCATATAAGTTATGGCCTGAATACTCAATTTCTGTGGTGTCAAACTCTGGATCTGAAGTCGCACAGTAACGATATTTAACATCAACGGAGACTTTTTCGTTTACGGCATAACCAACGCCTACCCCTACTTGGTAGGCAAAGACAGTATCGTCATCGTTGTAACTTGGGACGCCTGACCCCGGTACGTTAAAATCATTTACTTCCACTATCGCTAAGCCTAGGCCTGCACTGATAAATGGGGTAAACGCACTATCATTTGCAAAATCAAAATATCCATTCAATAAAAATGCAGTGCTTGAGGTATCACCAGTTAAGTCAATATCAACACCCCATAGGCGGGCTTTGTCCAGGTCATTTTTCTGATAGGCAATTTCACCCTCGAGCCTGATGTTGTTCCCAAAATCATATCCGGCGGCTACTCCAAGTGCCAGACCTGTATCTGCTTCAATATCTATCGTTATGCCAGGTAAGGTGGAATCAGTCATGTCGGAATCACTGGGTATTGCGAGACCTAAATTGGCGTTCACATAAGGACCTTCGGCACTATATGCAATGGTAGAGATAGAGAGTAGCATTGCACAACAAGCAATAGTTGAAATCTTTTTTTTCATGGTTTTCCCCCCCCTTCTTTTGATTGTTTTTTTTGTAACACCTGTGCGGTTGATCGAAGAAAATTCCCTGACCAAATATAGGGCTCAAAAACAGAGTAGGGGGAGTGAGTATGTCAAGTCAATCATAAAAAAAATATTCGATATGTTATACGCTCAGGCCATCACAAAATCGACTTGGCCTCCGGCAACAGCAACAATGGAGGCATCCCACTTTTAGTCCCGCAGCAAAATAGAGATTACTGGTTGAAATATTTCACCAGGAAATCTGGGAAATATATCCGAAGGGAGTCGCTGGCAATATTAACTCTTTGAGACGAGCTGCAAGTTGAGGATCTGCCTGAGTATCTTGGGATTTGACAAAAGTTTGACCACGCCTGATATTCACAGTAGGAAGGTTAACCTGGGGTGAGTTGAGAAATTTATGAGGTTGGATGTGGCAATATTAACATCAGGTCTTGAGGCTTGGTCGCTGGAATGTGTTGTTGTGTCAATAATAAAGATTTAACCCCAATGAGAGACGTTGTTATTCATTTTTCGCCGCGGATTCCTTGGCCCTACTGGTGCTGATCGAATATAACTTCAAAGACCGGGGTAATTTCCTTAAAGGCACTAAGAACTGCCGGGTCAAAATGTTCCGGCATGGTCCGGCCGTCACCTTCAGTGATAATCCTGCAGGTTTTTTGATGATCAAAGCCCGGTTTGTAAGGCCTGTGACACCTGAGGGCGTCATACTGATCGACCAGCATGACGATCCTGCCCTCAAGGGGCGTTTCTTCTCCTTTAAACCCTCCCGGATAGCCCCCGCCGTCCCATCGTTCGTGGTGATGCTGGGCAATAACGGTGGCCATTTGAATACCTGGATAAGTCGAGCCACTGAGGATCTTCTCGCCCATGGCAGCATGGGTTTTCATGATCTCGAATTCATCCCGGGTCAGAGGCCCGGGCTTTAAGAGAATGCTGTCCGGGATGCCGATCTTGCCGATGTCATGCAGGGAGCTGGCAAAGGTGATGGTCTCGATAAAGTCCAGCGGCAAATCCAGCGCCTCGGCGATCTTACCGGCAAAAAAGCCGATCCGCGAAATATGGGCACCGGTGTCGGTATCTCGAAATTCCGCGGCGGCCGTCAGCTTCCGCACCATCTCGTTGCCCAGGTTTTTTAGGGCCAGGGTTCTCGCCTGCACCTCCTGTTCAAGTATTTCATTATGCCTGAGCATGAAGTCATCGAAGGCCTTGATCTTGAGAAGGTTCCGGACCCGGATGGTGAGTTCCGCCTGGTCGATGGGTTTGGTTAGAAAATCATTGGCCGAGACCGTGAGCCCCTTGAGTTTTGAAGTCCGGTCGTTCAGCGCCGTCACAATAATGATCGGTATTTTCTCGGTCTCCGGGGCTGCCTTTAAAATCCGGCAGGCCTCGTAGCCATCCATGACCGGCATCATGATATCGAGGATGATCAGGTCCGGTCGGTTCTCCCCGGCTTTGCGCACCGCCTCCGTACCGTTGGCGGCAAAGTCAATATCATAGCCCAGGGGAATGAGCCACTGGGTGAGCAGCCGGAGATTGGCCTCCTCGTCGTCGACCAGCAGTATTTTTTCGTTCGGCATGGATTGTCCTCCTAAACAGCCGTTTCACAGCGCATGCGATCACAGGATCCCGCATCTGCTTCGTTATCGGCCTAACCGCATACCAATACAATGTATAGCGTACAGACCTCTGCCTCGCAGCTGCGGCACCATACAGATGGTGAGCCTAGCGAATGATCGATCGCATACAACTCAGGGGGATGACTTTCATGGTGGCTTACCCTGTGAGCAGAGACGTTTCAGCTGTTTTCCTTTTTGAGCCTCGCCAGTTCATCGTACTGCTTTTTTTCGCAATCAGGGCACATGCCGTGACTGAACACCGCCTGGGTATGGTCGCTGATATACGATTCCACCTGGCTCCAGTACCCCTTGTCATCCCGGATATTCTTGCAATAAGCGCAGATCGGCAGCATACCGGTTAATTGCTTGACATTGGCCAGGGCCTCCCGCAGCTCATGGTTTTTCTTTTCGAGTTCAGCGGAATAGCGCTGTGATTTGTCTTCCGCGCGCTTGCGCTCGGTGATGTCATGAAAAACGATAACGCCTCCGGTGAGGGTACCGTTGCTCTGTATAGGGGCGCTGACGTACTCAACTGGAAAACTGGTGCCGTCCTTCCTCCAGAACAGTTCACTCTCAGTGTGGTAGGTCACGCTGTCCCGCATGGAGACATAAATTGGGCATTCCTCTTCCGGATAAGATGTGCCGTCCGCTTTCGCATAGTGCCAAAGGCTGTGGCTGTGGCGACCAATCATCTCCTCCGCTTCATAACCGAACATCCGGGCGGCAGACGGGTTGACCAGAACGTGGTAGCCATTCACGTCAAAGGTGCATATCCCTTCGCCTGCAGCCTCCAGAATCAACGCCATCTCGTGCCTGAGTCGCTCCACGTCTTGTGCCGCCTGCTTGCGCTCGGTGATATCGCGGTCGATGCCCCGATAGCCGGCAAATTCCCCCTGCGGGTCGAAAAACGGGACCGCGCTGGTCTCCAGAACCACCAGCCGACCGTCCTTATGAAGACCGGTATTCTCCAGGGAGACGAGGGGCAAGCGCTTGCCGATGATCTCGGCGAAGATTTTGCCGACCCGTTGCGCTTCCTCCGGCACCATAAGGTCAAAGGGCGACTTGCCCAGCACCTCCTCCGGCTTGTACCCCAGCAGCGCTTCGACCCTGGGGCTGACATAGGTATAGCGACCGTTGCGGTCCACTTCCCATATCCAGTCACTCGTCGACTCAACCAGGGCGCGGAACTTCTCCTCGCTCTCTTGGAGCTTGTGCTGGTGCAACAGCACAATATGATGACTTGCCACCAGTCTCCGGTACATGAGCAGGACAATCATCCCCAGGAGAAAGATCACCCCGCCGGCAAGAAAGGCCCCCATAGTTTGCCAGCGATAGCGCGCCCAGACGTCGTGCAGGGTAAATCGGGGCACAACATCGAAAGGCGGCATGCGCAGTTCCCGCAACACCTCTTCCACCGGGCTGTAGTCGGCAGGCACGACAAAACCGTGGATGCCCATGGCGCGCGTGGCGGCTTTGTTCTCGTCCAGTATGAAAAGCACTGCCGCGACATGCCTGGCGATGTTTTCGTCGATATGTGGCATGGCGGCAAACGACCACTCCGGATAAAGCCGGGTGGAAACCTGGAACGGAAATTCGGGGAGATCCTGCCGGTTGAGAATCTTGAGCTCTTTGATATCCAGCCTGCCTTTCCGCACCATGCCTTCCAACACGCCGCTGCGCACGAAACCGACCTCGGCGTCACCGGCCAGAACGGCCGCAACCACCTGGTCCGGAGAGAAACCGTTGGTGATCAGTTTGACGTCTTGGGGCAGATGAATCCCCACTCGGCTGAGTTCATAGGCCTGCATCTGATAGGCCCCCTGGGATGCCGTGGTAACGGCGGCGACGGTTTTACCCTTGATGTCGCTCAGCGTATTGATATCGGCCTGTCCCGCCCTAGTGAAAATGACACCGGCATACACAGTGAGGGACCTGCCAGTTCCATTGGAGGCCAGGGTGGCGAGGGGCGAAGACAATCCGTTACGGTTTCTCAGCAGCACGTACTGCCCACCATTAGTCAGGACGAAATCCAGCTGGCGGGCAGCAACGGCCTGCGCCAACTCGGTATGGTTGAGCGCTACCACCACGAAATCGCGCTCCGGCATGGCCTCTTTGAGTACGACTGTCAAAGGTTGCCATTGCGCCACTGCCTGCGCTTTGGTGGGGAAGGCAATTACGCCGATTTTTACCGGTTCCGCACCAAAGGCCTGGGAGGGTGATTGTGCTGCGCCGGCAAGACAGGCAATCAGCATCAGCAGGCGAATGAATGGCTTCAGGTGCATAAATCTCTCCGTGATCCGTATTACTGAAAATCAGTGGGCAGATAATCAGCACATATGAGGGTGGTGAGTGGGTCATCCTGCTTGAGCAATCCGGACTTGACCATGATGGCGGACAGCTTGCGGGCACTGGGGAGCAATTCGGGCGAAGTTCCCGCGAGCAGGCGGTAATTATAGGCGGCGTCAGGTAACAGCAGGCCTTTAAAGGCAGAAAGGAAATTTTCCACTGGCAGACCAAGATGGGGAGCCATGCGGTAGGCGGCATCCTGCGGGTTTCGGTTCAGATGCTCAAGGGCGCGAAAATGAGCCGCGATCAGGTGACGAATCGCGCCGGCGTGGCTCCGGTCGAGTCTATCACTGCGCATCGCCAGGACATCAACGATGGTGTTGGGGATTTGCCGGCTATCGAACAGGTTGAGCGCACCTTGCGCCAGTAATTGAGTGCCCACCGGTTCAAAGGTGACGACGGCATCCACTTCATCGCGCGACCAGGCATCGCGTTGCTGAGCAATGGGGAGCATGACCAGGGTGACGTCTTCTTTTGTCAGACCCGCCGCCCGCAAGGATTCAACCAACATCATTTCACCCACGGAGCCTGGCTCAAAGCCGATGCGTCGGCCTTTGAGGTCAGCAAGGGTCTTGATGCCGGGACGCGCTACCAGCATATCGGCACCGGCCGAGACATCAAAGATCATCGCCACCGAAAGTGACAGACCGCTGGCGCGCGCCTGCAAAACTTCATCCAGGGTCATCGCCGCCCCATCCACCTTGCCCTCGGCTAACGCTTTCAAGGACTCCTGTCCTGAGGACATCTCAACCAGACGCACCTGTTCTGCAGCCAGCCAGCCTTCGCTACGTGCCAGATACATCAGATCGTATCCTGGCCAAATGCGGGTAGCAATGGCAATGGGCTTGTCAGGCCACCATGCCCAAACGGACAAGAGCGCGGCGAGAGTCACGCAGACAAAAAAAACGGTACATTGGCGTCGAGAAACCATTGTCTAACTCCTTTGCTAAGATTTCTTCGGTTCGCTCAGAATCTGCCATGACTTATAGTCATAGAGATGCAGTGGTTGTAGCGTCCCATGTGCTCCATAGAATTGCCGCATCTTTTATGGACGTCTTGTTTTCACCGGCCTTCTGCACCAACTCCGCACCGTTTGCGGCAAATTCAACATCATAACCTTGCGGCACCAGCCTACTGGGTCAGCAGCCGGAGATTGGCTTCCTCATCGTCGACCAACAATATTTTCTCATTCATTTGTCCAGGACCTCTCTCACCTTCAACAAAAGGCTTTTTGATTGGTACGGTTTTTGGACGAAGTCAAACCCGGTCTCCTGCAATTCTTTGTCGGTAACAATATCCACGGGATAGCCGCTGGCGAAGAGTATTTTCATCTGCGGAATTACCTGGCGGATCGCCGCACAGACCTCTGTGCCGTTTTTCTTCGGCATGATCATGTCAAGCAGAACGAGGTTGATCTGCTCCCGGTTCTCCAGGAATTTTGTGATCGCATCTTCGCCATCCTCCGCGGTGATAACCGTGTAGCCGAAGAACTCCAGTACTCTCCTGCTCAATTCCCTCAGCGCACCGTCGTCCTCGGCCACCAGGACAGTCTCATGTCCGCCCATGGCAACTCCGGTACCCTCCGGTTTCTTGTCGATCGCCGCTTCATCACAGAGCGGCAGATATATTTTGAACACCGTGCCTTCGCCCGGTTCACTGTAGACCTTGATATAGCCGTTATGCTGTTTGATTATCCCATAGGAAATGGCGAGACCGAGCCCGGTCCCTTCGCCAACACTTTTTGTGGTAAAAAAAGGCTCGAATATCTTCTGCTGTGTTTCCGCATCCATCCCCTGCCCGGTATCAGCAACCGTGATCAGCGCATATCTCCCCGGCCGACCATATCCGTAGGCGGCAACATATTCTTCATCTATCTCCTCAAGGCTGGTGGTGATCATCAGCCTCCCGCCTTCGTCCATGACGTCCTTGGCATTGGAGGCAAGGTTTGTCAGCACCTGTTCGATCTGCCCTCCATCGGCCGCCACAATCAAGGGGGTGTCCTTAAGGTCCAGATGAAATTCAATATCCTCTCTGATGATCCGGACCAGCATTTTCTGCAGGCCCAGGATAAGTTCGTTGATATTGACGGGCGTCATGTTAGCGGCCTCTTTTCTGCTGAAGACCAGCAGCCGTCTGGTGAGATCCGCGGCCCGTTGGGCGGCAACAAGCACCTCGGACATGTCCTCTCGGGCAGGGCTGTCGGCCGCCAAGGTGTCCATGACCATGTCGCCATACCCCATGATTACATTGAGGATGTTGTTGAAATCATGGGCAATTCCACCGGCCAGGGTGCCGACGGCCTCCATCTTTTGCGAGTGGAGGAGTTGGGTTTGAAGTTTTTTCCGTTCACTCACATCGCGAATATTACATTGGGCCAGAACAGCCCGGTCGACCATATATATATCCGCGTATAGTTCCTCCCCGGTCTTGGTTTTCAATGGGACATCTTCGTAATTAAGGATGCCCTCCCTGTCCAAATCCTGCATGGTGGCGGAGAAATCACGCCTGTCGATTGCAACACCGATATCATGGAGTTTTTTACCAAGGCACTCCGCTTCGGAATACCCCAACATCTTCTCGAACGCCTTATTCGCATGGGCTATATGTCCGTCCTTCTTTTCAAGAAGCACGATCCCGTCGCTGGCGGTCTCAAAGATACGCCGATACCGAAATTCAGACTCTGTTAACAGGTCTTCCAGTTCTCTCCGCTCGGTGATGTCCTCGATTGCCAGGAGGATGATCCGCTCCTTGCCCCACGCCTGTTCAATCTGCCGCCCATTCAAGAGCATGGTCCGCCGGCCGATGGTGGCGAAATCGTGTTCCACCTCATAGTCGTCAAAGGTGGTCTGGTCCGGCAGGATGGTTTCCAGCAGCTCCCGCAGCTTGGGGATATCCCACTGCTTGTTGCCCAGGTCATAGATCAGCTGGCCCACGGTCTCTTCCGGCTTGACCTGGAAAAAATCGTAGAAGGAGCGGCTGACGGTGACCACCCTGAGATCCTGATCCAGAGAAATCAGGGGTTCGCGCACCGTGTTGATGACGCTCTCTGCGAATTCATGGGCTTCATCGGCGGATTTTTTAACGATTGCCAGTTCTTTGCGGGTCGTTTCCAGGCCGACCTCTATCTCCTTGCGCTGGGTGATATCCTCAATAGCCAGGAGGATGATCCGCTCTTTTGCCCCGTCTTGTTCAATCTGCCGGGCATTCAAGAGCATGGTGCGCCTGCCGATGGTGGCAAAATCGTGTTCGACCTCATAGTTGTCAAAGCTGGTCTGTTCGGGAAGGATGTCTTCCAGCAACTCCCGCAGCTTGGGGATATCCCACTGTTTGTTGCCAAGGTCATAGATAAGCTGGCCCACGGTCTCTTCAGGTTGTACCTGGAAAAATTCATAGAAGGAACGGCTGACGGTGACCACCCGAAGGTCCTGGTCCAGAGAAATCAAGGGTTCGCGCACCGTGTTGATGACGCTCTCGGCGAATGCATGGGCGGCATCCGCGGCCTGTTTTATAACCGCCAGTTCATTGCGGGTCCTTTCCAGGCCAGTCTCTATCTCCTTGCGCTGGGTGATATCCTCAATAGCCAGGAGGATGATCCGCTCTTTTGCCCCGTCTTGTTCAATCTGCCGGTCATTCAAGAGCATGGTGCGCATGCCGATGGTGGCAAAATCGTGTTCGACCTCATAGTTGTCAAAGCTGGTCTGTTCGGGAAGGATGTCTTCCAGCAACTCCCGCAGCTTGGGGATATCCCACTGCCTGTTGCCCAGGTCATAGATAAGCTGGCCCACGGTCTCTTCAGGTTGTACCTGGAAAAATTCATAGAAGGAACGGCTGACTTTGACTATTCTTAGGTTTTGATCAAGAACAATTAAGGGTTCGCGTACGGTGTTGATGATACTCTCCGCGTATTCCTCTGCTGGTGATATCCTCTTGCCCTCAACCATTGCCTATCCCTTTGTTGGTTTGTGTCGCTTTTGCAGTATAGAGATAATTCGTTTCATCGCTCTACCTATGAATGATGGCACTTTGCACTCACTGTCTGATGCCGAGCACTTCAGGTCATACTATATGCTATACCTGGTTCCATTGTCAAACCTGTTTACACGAAAGAACAAGCATATACAAAACATCATCTTTGAGCTAGAAGGATACACCTTCTCAACAATTCCACCCAACCCATGCCGCATAAAAAAAAGGGTGACAGCGTAAGCCGTCACCCCCCCCAAAAAAAAATCACCGTAAAAAATCTGTTCCCAGGTTCCAAAATGCAGCCTGCCCTCTGTCACGGCCACCGCCCCCTCACGCCCTTCCCAACCGCCAGGAACCATACACTGGTATCAGCAATACCAGTACCAACAACAACTACAAATTTAGTTGCCCAAACAGTCAATATTCTCCTATGGATTTTTACTCAAACAGAATTTCAGTAAAGAAAGATATCCCTTGGTAAGATTCAACTTCGAGTAATACAAGGTGACTTAACCTTCTTCCTGAGAGCATCAGGTTTATTTTAACCCAATTGAACAACGTGTCAGATCAAGTTACATGTTTGCAAGATTTGTGCATGGCATTTCACCGAGGGTCATTCTGACTCGTTTGGTTCTTCCTGCTGTTTCCTTTTGTCCTCTCCTCCCCTAAAGCCTATTCCTTAAAGGATTTCAGGGCTGCTTCCTTTTAAGAAAATTTCCTTTTCAAATCTCCTTTGCCTTTGTCGGGTCAAGTTGACCCTATGTCTTTTGAATTAAATGTGCATAACTATCTGACATTACATATTTTTTTATGTTGGCACGGCCATTGCTCTAGGAAAGAGTACGCGGATATTGGATCCAAAGTTTAAACCAGGAAATGTAACTCAACTCATTATTCAAAAAGGAAGGTACATTATGGCTGTTCAAGAGCAAGTCTACGGATTTTTCATTCCCAGCGTTACCCTTATCGGCATCGGTGCTCATAAAGAAATTCCTGTAAAAATCAAGGCACTCGGCGGCAGCAAACCCCTTGTTGTTACCGATAAAGGTATCACCGGCGCAGGTATCACAAAAACGATCACGGATCTCCTCGATGAAGCCGGGATGAAATACGTCGTCTATGATGACACAATCCCTAATCCCACCGACAAAAACGTTGAAGCTGGCGTAAAGGTTTATAAAGATAACAAATGCGACAGCCTCATTACCCTGGGCGGCGGCAGCTCTCACGACTGTGGTAAAGGTGTGGGTCTTGTTATCGCCAACGGCGGTAAGATCCATGACTACGAAGGCGTTGACAAGTCTACCAAGCCGATGCCTCCTTATGTAGCGGTGAATACCACGGCAGGTACCGCTTCGGAAATGACTCGTTTCTGCATCATTACCGACACCAGCCGCAAGGTAAAAATGGCCATCGTTGATTGGCGCGTCACCCCAGGTATTGCCCTTGATGATCCCCTGTTGATGATGGGTATGCCTCCGTCACTGACTGCGGCAACCGGTATGGATGCGTTGACCCATGCTGTGGAGGCCTATGTCTCAACCATCGCCACCCCCATGACCGATTCGGCCGCTGAAAAAGCCATTGAACTTATTGCCCAGCACCTGCGCCCCGCAGTGGCCAATGGCAGCGACATCGTTGCCCGTGAAGGCATGTGTTTTGCGCAGTACCTTGCCGGTATGGCTTTCAACAATGCCAGCCTCGGTCATGTCCACGCCATGGCTCATCAGCTTGGTGGTTTCTATGACCTGCCCCATGGTGAATGTAACGCCATTCTTCTGCCCCACGTTTCAAAATTCAACCTGATCGCCAAATTAGATCGTTTCGTGAAAATTGCCGAGCTTATGGGTGAAAACGTCGAGGGTCTTTCCAAGCGCGATGCCGCTGAACTTGCCCTGGACGCAATCAAGAAACTGTCTTCCGACGTCGGAATCCCTGATGGACTTGTTGCCCTAGGAAAACGTTATGGCAAGGATGTTAAAGAAAAAGACATCGAAACCATGACCGGCAATGCCCAGAAGGACGCCTGCGGTTTCACCAACCCGAGAGTGCCTAAGGATGCCGATGTTGTCGCCATTTACAAAGCAGCTATGTAAAAAAGCGCGACATATCTTTTAGGGTGCAGGCCTGTTTCGGCGGCCTGCACCCGCCCCCCTCCTAACTTTTTATGACAGTTAGCAAGGTATCACTCCGGTGGTGTTACGTGATGCGCTTGAAATGCGCCACCATGGAAGATGATGATTTTTTTTACACTTGAAACGCTGCACCGACGGCGAAAAGGCGGCTCGTAAAACAATGAAAGTTATCAATGTTAATTTGTCTTACAATTCTGATTTTGTCACCCAGGTTGAAGAGGAAAGCGGCCAGAAGCTGAACAACTGCTACCAGTGCGGAAAATGCACAGCAGGGTGTCCTTACACCGATGAATATGACATTGCTGTCAGCCAGATCATGCGGCTTACCCAGACGGGTCAGAAGGATAAAGTTCTTAACTCAAAGTCCCTGTGGCTCTGCGCCTCATGCGAATCATGCACTGCCCGCTGTCCCAACAAGATTGATGTAGCCAGGATCATGGATGTCCTGCGCCATATGGCCAGGAAGGAAGGCTATATCGGTATTCACACGATTAAAACTTTCTGGGATTCCTTTCTTGGTTCCGTAAAAAACAATGGCCGCGTCTTTGAAGTAGGTCTGCTGGCAAACTACATATCGCATACCGGAAGATTCTGGACTGATATGGGCCTGGGCCACAAAGTTCTTCCCAAGGGTAAAATTCATTTCACGCCCTCTGAAATGCAGGGCAAGAAAGAAGTCACAAAAATTTTTATCCGCTTTAAAGAGGAGTCCGCAAAATGCAGGGCAAGAGAGAAATCACGAGAAATTTCAGCTGATTCGAGGAGTCCGCAAGATGAATACGTCCCTGAACTACGCTTATTATCCCGGGTGTTCAAGCACCGGAACCTCCATTGAATACGACATGTCAAGCCGGGCCGTCTGTGCCGCCTTGGACATACAATTAAACGATGTGCCCGATTGGAGCTGTTGCGGTTCCACCCCGGCCCACACCGTGGATCACACCCTGTCATCGGCACTCTCAGCGCGAAACCTTGATCAGGTTGCCTCCATGGGTCTCGATTCCTGCATTACCCCCTGCCCAAGCTGCCTTGCCAATCTTAAAACGGCAAAGCACCGCATGGAAGATGCGGGTTTCAGAGACAAGGTGAACAATCTTCTCGACAAACCTGCCAACACCCAGGTGGGCACAAAGTCGGTGCTGCAGATCCTGGTGGAAGACTACGGTGTTGAAAACATCAAGAAAAAAGTGGTGAAACCACTGACCGGTCGGGCGGTAGGGGCCTATTACGGCTGTATCCTCAACCGGCCGGCTGAATTGATGCAATTTGATGATCGTGAACATCCCATGGCCATGGATAATATCATGGAGGCCCTTGGCGCTACAGTGGTGGCCTTTCCGTTAAAGGTCGAATGCTGCGGGGCGTCCTTTGGGATTCCGCGCAAGGACCTGGTGATGAGGTTGTCCGGCAAACTCCTCGACACGGCGAAAGGCATTGGCGCAATGGCCTTGGTTACCGCATGCCCGCTCTGCCAGATGAATCTCGATATGCGCCAAGCTCAAGTGAACAATGCCAATGATTCCCATCATGACATGCCGATTTTTTACTTTACCCAGCTCATGGGTCTGGCTTTGGGCCTGACCGAAAAAGAACTGGGCATAGACAAACTCTGCGTCAGTCCCCGCACCGTATTAGATGCCATGGCCAGTGAGCAGAGCGTCAAGGAGAGGGCGGCATGAAAATAGGAGTGTTTGTCTGCCATTGCGGAAGCAATATTGAGGCAACCGTTGATACCGCAGCAGTGGCGGCTGCAGCCCGCCAATTTCCGGGCGTGGCCTTTGCAACGGATACCATGTACACCTGCTCCGAACCGGGCCAGGATGAAATAGTTGCTGCCATTAAGGAGCATAATCTTGGTGGTGTGGTGGTGGCCTCCTGTACACCCCGGATGCACGAGCAGACCTTTCGCCGCACCGTGGAGCGGGCAGGCCTGAATCGCTATCTCTTTGAAATGGCCAATATCCGCGAACACGTTTCCTGGATCGGCAAGGATCGCGAAGCCAACACCAACAAGTCCATTGACCTTGTGCGCATGGCAACCGAAAAGCTGACGCACAACCGGCCCCTCTATTCCAAGAAGTTTGATATCAACAAAAGGGTTCTGGTTATCGGCGGCGGTGTTGCCGGGATACAGGCGGCCCTTGACTGTGCCGACGGCGGCCTTGAAGTGGTGATGGTGGAGAAAACATCCACCATCGGCGGCAAGATGGCCAAATTGGACAAAACCTTCCCCACCGTGGATTGCTCCAGCTGTATCCTCGGGCCGCGCATGGTTGATGTGGCCCAGCATCCCAATATCACCCTCTATGCCTATTCGGAAATTGAAGAAATAAACGGCTACGTGGGTAATTTTGAGATCAAGGTCAAAAAGAAGGCAACCTATGTTGACTGGGATTTATGCACCGGCTGCGGGATCTGCATGGAAAAATGCCCGAGCAAAAAAGCCACCGACTTCTTTAACGAAGGAATCGGCAAAACAACGGCCATTAATATTCCCTTTCCCCAGGCCATCCCCAAGAAGGCCAAGATTGATCCTGCATTCTGCACCAAGTTAACGAAGGGTAAGTGCGGGGTATGCGCCAAGGTCTGTCCTTCCGGCTGTATTAATTATGAAATGCAGGATGAGTTCATCACCGAAAAGGTCGGGGCCATCGTCACGGCCACCGGTTTTGATCTCTTTGACTGGAGTGTCTACGGCGAATATGGCGGCGGCCGCTATCCTGATGTCATCACTGGCCTGCAGTATGAACGCATGCTGTCAGCCTCCGGCCCCACCGGCGGTCACATCAAGCGTCCTTCAGATGGCAAAGAACCGAAAAATATCGTCTTTATCCAGTGTGTCGGTTCCCGCGATAAATCCGTCGGTCGCCCCTATTGCACCGGTTTTTGCTGCATGTACACCGCCAAGCAGGCGATTTTGACCAAAGATCATCTGCCGGAGTCCCAGAGTTACGTCTTTTATATGGATATCCGGGCAATCGGTAAACTATACGACGAGTTCACCCGCCGGGCCATGGAGGAGTACGACACCAAATATATCAGGGGCCGGGTCTCCATGATCTACCCCAAGGGCGACAAGCTCTTGGTACGCGGTGCGGATACGCTGATGGGCTCACAGGTTGAAGTGGACGCCGATCTTGTTGTTCTGGCAGTTGGCGCTGAAGCTGCGGCCGGCGCAAGCAAACTCGCTGAAAAACTTCGCATCTCCTATGACACCTACGGCTTTTACATGGAAGGCCATCCCAAGCTTAAACCTGTTGAGACAAATACGGCCGGTGTCTATCTTGCCGGCGCCTGCCAGGGGCCCAAGGATATTCCGTCATCAGTGGCACAGGGTAGTGCCGCTGCCGCCAAGGTGCTGGGATTGTTCTCCAAGGATCAACTTGAAAGCGATCCCCAGGTTTCCATAGTCGATATCAAACGCTGCATAGGATGCGGCAAATGTATAAAAACCTGTCCTTACGGCGCTATCAAAGAAACGGAATTACGTGGCATGGTTAAAGCGGATGTCATCGAAACAATATGTCAGGGCTGCGGTATCTGTACGTCAACCTGCCCCCAGGGTGCGGTTCAACTCCAGCATTTCACTGACAACCAGATCCTCTCGGAGGTGAATGCATTATGCCAGTTCTAGAAGGTACAGAACTTCGAATAGTTGGTTTTCTCTGTAACTGGTGTTCCTACGGCGGGGCCGACACCGCCGGAGTTGGACGATTCAAGCAACCAACGGACCTGCGCATTATCCGGGTCCCCTGTTCCGGCCGCATTGACCCCTTGTTCATCGTTAAAGCAATGATGAACGGCGCTGACGGCGTCCTGGTTTCGGGATGCCATCCCAGGGATTGCCATTATTCAGAAGGAAATTTTTATGCCCGCCGTAGGCTGGAAATAATCGAAAAATTTCTGCCCATTCTCGGCTATGAACCGGAAAGGTTTGCCTATACCTGGGTTTCTGCCTCAGAAGGCCAGCGTTGGCAAGAGGTGGTGACATCGTTTACCGATCAGATTCACAAACTCGGCCCGGCCCCTAAAATACTCGGACCGCAAGCCTCGGATACCCTCAGCGTCATGGAAGCAGCTCTGTAATCGGCTCCCTCAAATCTGAAGCGGACAAAGGAGACCAGGTGAAATTTCAAGAAGAACTCAAAAAATGTATCAGCGATGTCATGCCGGAATTGGATGTGGTCATTGGCTGGTGCGCAAGCTTTGACCCCCTGCATGCCACCCCGCATTTTATGCGCAGGAAAGAAGATATAGATAAACTAGAGATAAGCCCCTTAAGCGTTCATAACCTGGCAACCTACCTTCCCGGCCTGCGTGGTAAAAAAGTAGGAATCGTCGTCAAGGGCTGTGATAGCCGCTCCGTGGTTGAACTACTCCAGGAAAACCTCATCGATAGGAAAGATGTGACCATATTCGGTTTCCCCTGCACCGGTGTGGTGGATCAGTCAAAAATCAAAAAGGCTCTGGGGCATACTGGCAATGTTGAATCCTGTGAGATGTCTGATACGGCACTTGTCATCAAAATGGATGACAAAACGCAGACCTTGGCCATGGCAGAAATGCTGGCCGACAAATGCTCTTCCTGTCGCTACCCTGATGCGGTTATCAGCGATTATTTTGCCGGTGAAAAGATAGGCAATAAAGGCGAAAAGGATGTTGATTATGCGGCAGTAGAAGCCTTTGAAAAACTTTCGGTCCCTGAGAGATTCGGCTACTGGCTCAAAGAGCTTGACCGCTGCATCCGCTGTTATGCCTGTCGAAATGCTTGCCCATTATGTGTTTGCCGGGACCATTGTGCGGCTGAAAGTCGTGATCCGCACTGGTTGTCCCAGGAAAACAATGTCCGCGACAAATTAATGTTTCAGGTTATCCACGCCTATCATCTGGCCGGACGTTGCACCGAATGCGGTGAATGCCAGCGAGCCTGTCCGGTGGATATCCCGGTTCTGATGTTTAAGCAGAAAATGAACCAGGAAATCAGGGAAATTTTTCAATATGAGGCGGGAGTCGATCCTGAAGCGACGCCGCCCCTGCTCTCTTTCAAAATGGAAGAAGAGAATATCACAGAGAAGGTGTGGTAATGGGTCTTGTTAAATATCTAAAATCAGCCGATTTGACGCCCTGGCTTGAAGAATTGGCACAGGAAAACAAGGTTTTCGCCCCACGTTATGAAGGCGATGCCGTGATTTTCGCGCCCTTTGATCCCAAGCAGGAAATATCTATCAAACACGCGGCCACCATGCCGCCCAAAAAGACGGTTTTCCCTCAGAGTGAAAAGCTTGTTGATTTCACCTACAGCAAAGATCCGGAAGATTTGAGCAGGGTTATGATTGAGGGCAAGGAGGTGCTTCCCGAAGGCACAGCCGTTGTCTTTGGCGGCCGCCCCTGTGACGTACGCGGATTCACCATGTTCGATCGGGTCTATCTGGCTGAAAAAACCACCGACGTTTACTACAAGGCTCGTCGGGACAACACCTCGTTTATCACCCTGGCTTGCGAAAAACCGGAAACAACCTGTTTTTGTCATTGGGTGGGCAGCAGCCCGTACGACGCAACCGGTTCCGATGTCCTGGCCACTCCGATTGAGGACGGTTATGTGCTTGAATCGTTTTCCCCAAAAGGTCAGAAACTCCTGACCTCAAAACTTCTGGAAAATGGTGATAGATGGATATCAAAAGGCCAGGAAGTTAATGAAAACGCGGTTGAATCCTTGACCGATGCCCCGGATTTGTCAAGGGCCCCCCAGAAACTTCTGGACGTCTTTGACAATATGAACTTCTGGGAAAAGGCCGCAGCCAAGTGCTTGAGCTGCGGCGCCTGCGCCTATCTCTGCCCCTCATGTTACTGTTTTAACATAACCGACGAAACAACGGGAATGAAAGGCACTCGTTTTCGATCCTGGGACAACTGCATGTCTGCTCAGTTCACCATGGAGGCAAGCGGCCATAATCCTCGGCCCACCAAGGCCCATAGGCTGAAAAATAGGGTAGGGCACAAGTTCAGCTATTATCCAGGCATCCATGACGGGGTAATCTCTTGCTGCGGGTGCGGCAGATGCATAAAGAGTTGTCCGGTGGGTATCGATATCCGTGAAATAGTGCAAGAGGCCATAAATCATGAACCGGCCATTGGCTAGGAGTAAGCAGATGAAGGACAAAAATCACTACCTTCCGGAAATGGCGACGATCAATGAGGTCATTCAGGAAACACATAACATCATGACCTTCCGGGTGACTTTTAACGACCCCGGGGTTATGGAAAATTTCACCTTCGAACCGGGTCAGGTGGGGCAGATTTCCTCCTTTGGCACCGGCGAGGCAACCTTTGTCATTAATTCTCCCCCCACCCGCAAGGACTATTTACAGTTCAGTGTCATGCGTACCGGAGAGGTGACGAGCAAACTCCATATCCTCAAGGCAGGCGACCAGATAGGCGTCCGTGCTCCCCTTGGCAATTATTTCCCCCATGAAGACATGAAGGGGAAGGACATTGTTTTTATCGGTGGCGGTATCGGCATGGCGCCCCTGCGCCCCCTGATGTTGTACATGCTCGACAACAGAAACGATTATGGCAAGATCACCCTACTCTATGGAGCACGATCTCCGGTTGACATGGCCTTCAACTACGAGCTACCCTCTTGGTTGGAACGTGAGGATCTTGACACACATTTGACCATTGATGCCGAGTATGAAGGCTGGCAGCACACCGTTGGTCTTATACCCAATGTCTTGCTCGATATTGCGCCAAATCCGGAAAATTGTATGGCCGTCACCTGCGGCCCCCCCATTATGATTAAATTCACCCTGCAGGCTTTGGAGAAACTCGGCTTTAAGGATGAGCAAATCGTCACCACTCTGGAAAAACGGATGAAGTGCGGGGTGGGAATCTGCGGGCGTTGCAATATTGGATCAAGTTACGTGTGCATGGACGGACCGGTTTTTACTGCCGCCCAGCTCAAGGAACTGCCCAACGAGTTGTAGTGCTTTATTGTTACGGAAATATGAAGAAAAAGTCTGTAACCAAAACCGTTAGAAATAGGGCCTGACCAGGGTCTTTCGGGGAGTTGAAGATCTATCTCTATGGAGATTCTTGCACACCCTCTCTTTTTCAAACCTAAAAGGAGCAACATTATGGCTGCTAAAATTTTTCGAGTCAATATGTCAGATCTTTCAACCTCCATCGAAGACGTCCCAGCTGCCTGGGCTGGTCATGGTGGCCGTGGACTCACCTCAACAATTATTGCGGCGGAAGTCCCTCCCAGCTGCCATCCCCTGGGGGAAAACAACAAGCTTATTTTTGCACCAGGCCTGCTTTCCGGTACTCCGGCGGCAAACTCCGGCCGCCTTTCCTGCGGCGCAAAAAGTCCTTTGACCGGCACCATTAAAGAGTCGAATTCCGGCGGCTCATCTGCACAGCTGCTGGCAAAATGTGGCTGCAAAGCTCTGATCATCGAAGGCCAACCAAAAGATGATGCGTGGTACGGCCTGGCCGTTACTCCCAACGGTGCGACCATAACCAAGGAAACTGAAGTGGTCGGCATGGGGAATTATGCCGGAACTAAAACCCTTATCGAACGTTTTGGTACGGCGCAGGGAATTATCATCATCGGCCCTGCCGGTGAAATGAAAATGAGATCCGCCAATATTTCGGTAAAAGATCCTGATGGTAATCTGCGTTCCGGTGGACGCGGTGGTCTTGGCGCCGTAATGGGATCAAAACGACTAAAATTTATTAGTATCGACCCCAAAGACGGCAAGGTTGCAATTGCCAACCCTGAGAAATTCAAGGAAGCAAACAAAGTATTTGCCAAATCCCTTGTCGATCACCCTGTCAGCCAGGCCCTCGGCGCTTACGGCACCAACGTTCTTGTCAATATCATCAATGAGTCTGGTGGGCTGCCGACCAAAAATTTCAGCAAGGGTCAGTTTGAAGGCCATGAGCAAATTTCCGGCGAAACAATGAGCGATCTTATTCAAGAACGTGGCGGCAAGGTAAAACATAACTGTCACGCAGGATGTGTCATTCGCTGTTCCCAGATCTATAATGACGTAAAGAATAAATACAAAACATCAGGTTTTGAATATGAATCAATCTGGGCCCTGGGTGCTGGTTGTGAAATCGACAACCTGGATCTCATTGCCGAAGCAGATCATCTCCTTGATGATCTCGGCATCGATTCCATTGAGACAGCCGTTGCCATCGGCGTTGCCATGGAGGCAGGGGTTTTAAAGTTTGGTGACGGTAAAGGCCTGCTGCGTATCCTGACAGATGAAGTTGCCAAAGGAACCGCTCTCGGTCGTTTAATCGGCGGCGGTGCCGGTGATGTTGGCCGCGCCTACGGTGTTACCCGGGTGCCGGTGGTCAAAAACCAGGCAATTCCTGCCTATGATCCCCGCGCCATAAAAGGTATGGGTATCACCTATGCCACCTCCACCCAGGGGGCGGATCACACCATGGGCTATACCATTGCCACCAATATTCTCGGTGTTGGCGGCTCCCTTGATCCGCTATCCAAAGAAGGACAGGTAGAACTTTCCCGCAACCTGCAGATTGCAACGGCTGCCATTGATTCAACAGGCATGTGCCTTTTTATCGCCTTTGCAGCTCTTGACGATGCAACCTGTCTGCCGGCCCTTATTGATCTGCTCAATGCCTGTTACGGTATTGAATTAACCGGAGATGATGTGACCAATCTTGGCAAATCCATTCTTAAAACAGAGCATGCCTTTAACCTGGCAGCAGGATTTACCAACCAGGATGACAGGCTGCCTGAATTTTTCAGCGTTGAGCCTCTTCCTCCCCATAACGTGGTCTGGGATTTCAGCGGTGAAGAGATCGATACTTTCTGGGATTTCTAATCAACCTGCCACATAGTTGTGCGCCTTGCTCTCTGTCTATTAAGTTCTCTCCCAACTCCTCCTCAAGGTATAGGCAGAGAGCAAGGCGTGCTTTTTTAAGTTGTACAGGTGCACAATCTGGCCAAGACGCTCATTATGATCAACAGGTCTATCCATATTCCTCGACTGGAGCTCCTTATACCGGCTGGCACCAGCAACAAATATACGACTCTGCTCCAGGCCGGCATTTTGGAGGAGAGAAGCGCTTCAACCACTATTGGCGAATTTTTGGCATCCTTGCCCGGTTTTACAAACCACTATATCCGTGAACGCATAGAAACCATTTTCTTAAACGGCTTGCCTGTTGATGATCTGGAAACAAGAATGAGCGGTCCTTCTCCCGTCCTTGCTATCTCTGCCTCTATGCCGGGACTTGCCGGGGCAATTTTTAGGAAAAATAGTTTTCATGCAGCCTTAAGAACCTCAAAATCTGACTCTTTACCTGACAGGGCGCTCAGCACCGAAAAAATTATAATAAGGCTGAAGTTCTTCAATAGTATTGCCAGCGAAAAAGGTGGGATTATCCTCCAAAACGGCTGTTTGATGGATTGCGACAGCGTTTTAAAATTCATTAACTACCGCCGCCAACTTTTTTCTCATCTCCTGGCCCTGCATTGTGATGACAAAGCCGTAAGACTTGCTGATTTGGAGACTTTTCTTCCCAAATCGGAAAACGTTTTTTTGAGGATTCAAGAAGATAATGTCAGCACCTGATAAAACCAAAGACATGCTGGGCAGACAGAGTCTGACCCCCGTGCATGAGGCCCTTGCACTTCTCATCGGCAGTCTGCAAAATATCAAGAGGACGTCCGAGCGTCTTTGGCTTGACACCGCCCTGAATCGCATTATTGCCAAAGATATTCTTTCTCCGGAAGACCTTCCTGCCCATGCCCGCTCCACCATGGACGGTTTTGCGGTAAAAGCGGCGGACACCTTTGGCGCCAGCCAGTCCAGCCCCTGCTATCTTCAGATAAGCGGCGAGGTGCTGATGGGCGAGAATCCGCAGGGCCAGGTAGACCTGGGCCATTGTTTTCGTATATCCACCGGTGGTCTCTTGCCCACTGGCAGTGACGCGGTGGTCATGCTGGAGCACACCATCCCGGTGGACGACCAGATGCTCGAGCTTGTCAAAAGTGTTGGCGCCGGCACAAACCTCATTGATAAGGGCGAGGATATCAGTAAAGGAAGCGTCGCTTTGACTTCCGGTCATCAGTTACGGCCCCAGGATCTAGGGCTGCTTGCCGGGTTGGGCATTGGTGAGATTGAGGTCTACAAGCAGGTAAAAGTAGGTATCCTTTCCACCGGTGATGAAATTGTCCCTTGGTCTGCAACTCCCCCGGCCGGCAAAATCCGTGATATCAACAATATCACCCTGTCCGGCCTTGCCAGACGGGCGGGTGCCAAGGTGGTTGATTACGGCATTGTCTCGGATCGTGAAGAGGATTTCTTGCCGATGATGAAAAAAGCAATCTCTGACAACGATCTTGTCCTCTTCTCAGGGGGCAGTTCCGTGGGCGTGCGTGATCTTGGCGAACGGATTATAGAGCAGCTCGGCAACCCTGGAATACTTGTCCATGGTGTTACCTTGAAACCGGGCAAACCGATCATTATCGGTCTTCACAATAATAAACCGCTCTTTGGCCTGCCGGGTCATCCTGTGTCGGCCATGGTCTGTTTCGAGCTCTTTGTCCAGCCGGCAATAGAACTTTTGTCCGGTCATGAAAAAGACAAAAAAATTCCGCAACCAACCATCAAAGCCGTGCTTGAAAGAAATGTCAACTCCGCGGCCGGTCGACTCGATCTGGTTCGCGTCCGACTGCATGAGGAAAACGGCGTTCTTTGGGCCCAGCCGGTCCTGGGTAAATCAGGCTCCATATCAACCTTGTCCAGAGCCCATGGCTATTTTCTCATCGATGAAAACCTGCAAGGCCTGGCAAAAGATGCTGAAGTCAGGGTGCATTTATTACAATGAAAAAACGCAATATCTTCGTCAAAAACCATCCCCTTACCGAGGCCAAGGATCTCTGGCAGAAGGCCCTTGCCGAAATCGGCTTTGGCAGCAGTACGACAGCCATACAATCTATCTCTGTTGATGAAGCCCTGGGATACCGTTTGGCCGAACCGGTCTTTGCCATCCATTCCTCACCCTCTTACAATGCCGCTGCCATGGATGGTATTGCCGTCCATTTTGCCGATCTGGCCCAGGCAAGCGAGGCCTCGCCCGTTCATCTCGGCAAGGGTAAATTCAGGGCGGTAAACACCGGTAACGCCTTACCCGAATGCTTTGACGCCGTGGTGATGATTGAAGATGTCCACTATGTCAGCGATGAGGAGGTGGAACTGAGTATGCCGGCAACCCCTTGGCAGCATGTCCGGACCATTGGTGAAGATATCGTCGCCACCGAGCTCATCCTGCCGGAAGGACATAAAATCCGGCCCATTGACCAGGGGGCCATGCTTGCCACCGGGGTAACACAAATTAAAGTCAGGCGGCCACCCAAGGTCCAGGTTATTCCCACCGGCAGTGAACTTATCCAACCGGGCCAAGCGGCTAAGCCAGGGCAGATCATCGAATTTAACTCCAGGATACTGGCAGGATACCTTAACGACTGGGGTGCTAAAGCCAGTGGTTCGGCGCCGGTGATTGATGACCCGGACCACCTGCGCACAGCCATCAAAAAACAGGTACAGGAAAACGACATTGTGGTCCTCAATGCCGGAGCATCGGCAGGCACCAGGGATTACACCTCCAATGTGTTGGCAGAATTGGGTGAAGTCATTGCCCATGGTGTGGCGATAAAGCCCGGCAAGCCCGTTATTCTAGCCATTGTTGACAATACCCCTGTCATCGGCCTGCCCGGCTATCCGGTTTCAGCCATTCTTACCATGCGGCTCTTTGTCCGCGACATGGTCTATGCCTTCATGAATATGGAAACACCAAAGGCCCAGATGATGGAGGCAGTGATGTCCCGCCCCATGGCCTCAGCCATGGGGGTTGATGAATATGTCCGGGTGACTTTGGGCCAGGTGGATAAAAACTTTATGGCAACCCCGGCCGGCAAAGGCGCTGGAGCGGTGATGTCTCTTGTCCGGGCCGATGGTCTGTTGACCCTTCCAGCCGGAAGTGAAGGCATTGGCGCCGGTGAAAAAGTTCAAATTGAACTCCTTCGCCCCCGCCAGGAAATAGAGTCAACCCTTGTCTTTATCGGCAGTCACGATAATATCCTTGATGTCATGGCCAATCAGCTCTACAAACAACGTCCTGCAATCAGAATTTCGTCGGCCCATGTTGGATCCATGGGCGGTATCATGGCGATACGCCGGGGCGAGGCCCATCTTGCCGGGACCCATCTTCTTGATGAAGAAAGTGGCGAATATAATATTTCTTTTATTAAACGTTTTCTGGCCGATGTCCCCCTCCAACTCATTAATCTCTGCTACCGGGAACAAGGGTTAATCGTCCAAAAAGGAAACCCGCTGGCCATTAGAGACTTTGCTGATATTGCCGAGCGCAAATTTTCTTTTATCAACCGTCAAAAAGGGGCCGGGACCCGTCTACTTACCGATAAGATCCTCGGCGATCAAAATATTGAGCCACGTGCTATCCAAGGTTACGACCATGAAGAATACACCCACATGAGTGTTGCTGCGGCCATTGCCGGCGGCAGTGTTGATACGGGAATGGGAATTCGGGCTGCGGCAGTTGCCCTCAATCTTGATTTTGTGCCGGTGACCCAAGAACGCTATGACCTCATTCTTCCTCTGAAATTTAAGGAAGACGCCAAGGTAGGCATCGTTCTCGATCTTATGAGAAATGACCGAAACTTTCATGAGAAAGTCCGTGCCCTGGGTGGCTATGATCTCCGCGATTGCGGCAGGGTAATGTACGAACAAAATTAAGAGGACAAAGGGCCCTGAAGATTGTCCGGTTAATTTTCGCCCTGTGGACTCGTGGACATGATTCTCTCGAATTTTACTTAAGGATTTATATACAGACACAGGAAATGCCCATGAAGGTAACCGTTAAACTTTTTGCCTTTTTCCGCGAAGGTCGCTTCAAGGTAGAAGAGAGAGAATACCCCGAACCGACAACAGTTTCTGAAGTTATTGAAGGGCTCGGTATTGACCTGGATGAAATCGGCATAACCATGATAAATTCCAGGCATTGCCAGTTTGAAACCCTTTTAAAAGAAGGGGATAATCTGGCTATCTTTCCAGTCATCGGCGGGGGCTGATATGTCCCTTGTCGCCCGGCTGCGAGAGAAAAGCCAAGACAATATTCTGCTGTTTTCCGACGCCCTTGTTCTGGCGAAGCAATGCAACGTTGATCTGCTAGAGGTAGAACAGGCCGCTCTTGGGGATAATATCTGGCCTGAACGTTACCAGCGCCACCAAGGCATTTTTTCAGCAGCCCAACAACACCAACTGCTCGACTCCACGGTGGCTTTGATCGGCTGCGGAGGATTAGGCGGCCAGGTTTTTGAAGAGCTCATCCGTCTTGGCGTCGGACAAATTATCGCCATTGATCCAGACAGTTTTGCACCCCACAATCTTAACCGCCAGCTTCTCTGCACTGTAGAGGAATTAGGCCGGTTCAAAGTGCAGGCAGCAGTCAGGCGCGCCTTTTCAGTAAACCCGGCCATCAAAGTAGTTCCACTTTCCCTCGCCTTCTCACCCGTTATCCACAAAGAAGTCCGCCAGGCCCAGGTTGTGATAGATTGCCTTGACTCAATTGCCGACCGGCACGAATTGGCAGAATTTTGTCACGCATCGCAAATCCCTCTTGTGCACGGCGCAGTGGAGAAATGGTTTGGGCAAATTGGCGTCCAGAAAGAGACTACCCTTATCAAAGACCTTTATCCCAAAATCCCCCCTAACGATAAGATCACCAGTCCCTCAGTACTCTTCTGTACCGTCGCTACGGTTGCCTCCCTCCAGATCGCTGAAACCATAAAACTTCTTCTTAACCTGAATTCCCCCCTTCTCGACAACTGGAAAAGCGTTGACCTGTTGAACTGCGAGATAGACGCGATTGGCTAGCAGCACTAGCCCACAGTTCTCACACTGATTACTCGAAAAACAGGGAAAGGTTCAATCTCGCGGATAACAAGAAACGACCTGTTGCGAATTGACTGGTGATATTCGAAGGTACCGAAGATCGAACGAAGCATGAACTTGGAAAATCTATGCTCGTCCTCTGGTCGTTTTTGAAATTTTAACCTGGGTTGATCAGCCACCCTTGGGCGGAGACAAAATGACTCGCCTTCCTTCACCTGCTGGGTCATAATGACCCTATGTTTGTCGCTCCTCTGTTTTAGACTCTTAACGCTGTTTAAAATATAATCAGCAGCCGTCAGCTACATTTTTCCAGACCATAGCTGGGTCATAATGACCCAGCTATGGTCTGGACTCGCCAGGCAATATGCTGATTTCACATCATTTTTCACTTTGGCGTGAAACCTGCTAGTTACAGCGGCAAGAGCTCGAGTGCTCTCGTACTATTCATCATCTGGCGTTGTGAAAGTAGAATAATGGAACAGGGCTATACTCCAATCTCATACGAGCATGAAGCCCTAAATAGCTGTTCTAAGGTTTACTGTTACCACTTAGAGCCTCAGAAAAAATGGACGCGATTATGGAAACAACAAAATTTGCTATCCCGGAAATTATCTTTGGGCGGGGCAGTATTAAGTATGCCGGGCAATGCGCCCTCAGAAACGGCGCTAAAAAAGTTTTCCTTGTCAGTGATTCAGGTATTGAGAAAGCGGGCTGGGTGCAGCGCCTTATGGACATCCTTGAAGAAGCTGGAATTACCTGGATTTATTACCCAAGTGTGACGGCAAATCCACGTGACTTTGAGGTTGAACAGGGTGCCGAATTTTATCTAAAAAACGGCTGCGATGTGATCATGGCCATTGGCGGCGGTAGTTCCATGGATACCGCAAAAGGGATTGCCATTATTGCCAGTAACGGCGGAAAAATTCGTGATTACGAGGGAGCAAACCGGGTGCAGCGTCCCTTGCCGCCCATGGTGTTCATCACAACCACGGCAGGCAGCGGTTCGGACATATCCCAGTTCTGCATCATCACCGATGTGAAAAGGGCTGTAAAAATGTCGATTATTACCCGGACCCTTGTCCCCAATATCGCCATAGTCGACCCTCTGATTTTACGCACAAAAAGCGAGACGCTGATTATTCAATCGGCGGTGGATGCCCTTGCCCATGCTATTGAGGCCTATCTTTCCTGCATTGCATCTCCTTTTACAGAACCGCAGTCCTTGAAGGCCATTGACCTTATCGTGCGCAACCTCAAGCATGCCGTTGAAACACGATCCCTCGACTCCCTTGAAAAATTGAGCATAGCCTCCACCGCAGCTTCCATGGCCTTCAGCAATGCCGGACTAGGAGCAGAGCACGCCCTTGCCCATTCCCTTGGCGGCCATTTCGACATGTCCCATGGGGTCATTCACCCTATTTTGCTGACATCAGTCATGCGCTTTAACCTGGAGAGCTGTACTTCAAAAATGGCTGATATCGGGCGGGTAGTGTTGGATAAACGGCTTGGTACAGACAATGAAACAGCCCTGGAGGGAATCGAAAAACTCGATGAGTTTTTTGCCTCTTTTGATGTTTCTCTCAAGCTTCATCAGATCGTCAACAAAGAAGATAAGAAGTATTTGGAGCCGATTTGTAAAATGGCGGTAAACGACGCCTGTAACCTTACAAATCCGCGCCCGGCTTCCTGGCAAGAGCTGCTGAAAATTTGCGAGAAGGTGTGGTAATGCCCATAAAAACAACCCTTGAAGACCTTGTCGGCATTGAGCACAGCAAACTTGGCTTTTACCAAGACCTGCAGCGCAAGGTTGAGGAACTCAAAACTTCAAACCATGAGTTGGAAAAAAAACGTAAAGAAGTCCAGGCGCTTCTTGATGGTATCACGGATTTGATGGTGGTGCTCTCTGAGGACTTGAAAATTCAATCCGTCAATCATGTATTCAATGAATGGTACCCCGATGCTGAGTCCATAGGAAAATATTGCTATGAGGTTTTTAATGAAGGTGATTCACCCTGTGAAAATTGTCCGGTCCTCAAGGCCCTTGATCGACAAGAGATAACAAAGGATTTACGTATTTCTAAAGAAGGCGGCAAGCTGCGGCATTATGAGCTGATCGCCTCTCCTCTTGAAACCAGCATTAGCGGCGAACGCAATGTCCTGCTTTTTAAAAGGGATGTGACCCTGGAAAAAGAATACCAGGCACAGTTTTATCAGGCTGAAAAGATGGCCACAGTAGGAACACTTGCCGCCGGGGTCGCCCATGAAATAAACAATCCCCTTACCGCGATCAGCGGTTTTGCCGAAGGCCTTCGGCGCCGGCTGGGTCGTATCCGCGGTCAGGTAGACCCTGATATTTATGACGATTTTGAAGAATACACCGACACCATCATCAAAGAGTGTCTGCGTTGTCGTGACATTGTCCGCAGTCTTCTTACTTTCAGCCGGCCGGTAGCTTCCAGCCTACAGCCGGTGAGTTTAAACCATTGTATTGAAGACACTCTTTTCATCCTCAAGCATCATTTCAAGGAGCAGCATAAAATCACGGTTACAACCGATCTGCATGCTGATCTGCCCATGATCATGGGAGATGAATCGCAGCTCAAGCAGGTCATTATCAACCTGTTAACCAACGCCCTTGATGCGATAGATGAAGGCGGCACAATCGGGATTAAAACCTACCCCGAACAAGATGGCGGGGCCGGGCTTATTGTTGAAGACTCCGGCTGTGGTATCCCGCAGGATGCCCAGGATAGGCTGTTTGAGCCGTTCTTTACCACAAAGCCTGCCGGCAAAGGCGTTGGTATCGGTCTTTCAACCTGCTACTCCATAGTCAAAAACCATCATGGCGAGATCAGCGTTACCAGTGAAGAGGGTAAAGGCTCCTCTTTTTGCGTACGCATTCCGGGGATATCTGAATAATGAATACCGCAAAATATCCAATACTTGTCATTGACGACGAAGAATCAATTAGAAGGCTGCTGGAAAAGGAGCTGTCCAGCTCTAGCCGTGAGGTTTTTACCGCCGCTGATGCTGCCCAAGCCCTGGATATGGTGCGCCAGCGCTGGTTTGATGTCGTCATCATGGACCTGCTCCTGCCGGACAGCTCTGATCTTGATTTACTCATCAAGGTACGAGACACCAGCCCCAGCACCGAGGTCGTTATGATTACCGGCCATGGCGACATTGACAGCGCCGTGGAAGCCATGAAGCTCGGGGCCTGTGATTTTATCCCCAAACCCTTCAACCTGGACAGGCTTGACCTGATTGTCGAAAAAGCACATCAGCGTGCCAGACTCTCCAGGGAAAACAAACAATTACGACATCATTCAGGTTTGGACAAAGGCCCGACTAAGTTCATCGGCAATTCCAAGGCTGTGCACCACATTCTTTTTCTTGTCGACAAGGTGGCCCCGGCGAATATCCCGGTCCTTATTACCGGTGAGTCCGGCGTAGGCAAGGACGTCGTGGCCCATGCCATCCATGACCGCTCACCCCGTTCCCATAATCCGATCATCATCAAAAACTGCGCCTCCCTGCAAAAAGAACTTGCCCGTAGTGAGCTGTTCGGTCACCTGAAAGGTTCCTTCACCGGCGCCAGCCAGTCCCAGGAAGGCTTGATGTCATATGCCCATCAGAGCACCCTGTTTCTTGATGAAATTGGTGACCTGCCCCTGGACGTGCAGGCATCTTTGCTGCGGGTACTGGAGACCCAGAAATACCGCCGGGTGGGTGAGAAGGAGGAATGCCAGGTGGATATCCGCTTCCTCTTTGCCACCAACCGCAACCTGGCCGAAGAAGTTCAGGCCGGGCGTTTTAACGAAGCCCTTTTCCACCGGATCAACGCCTTTAACATCCATATTCCACCACTGAACGAAAGAAAAGAAGACCTGCCTCTTTTGGTCGACTACTTCTTGACGGCCTTGAGTCCTGATGGCGCAACCTATCGCATGGTGCAAGGCGCCATGAACTGCATGCTCAGTTATGATTGGCCGGGGAATGTCCGGGAACTTCGTAATGTCATTGAGCGCTCCATTATTCTTTCTGAAAACGGGATTATCACGGAACGATGCCTGCCCCTGGAACTGGTAGAAGCCTCAGGAGGCTCTGAGGCGAGCATTACCCTGGAATCAGTGGAAAAACAGCACATCCTCAAGATTCTCGATTTTTATGATGGCAACCGCAGCAAGGCCGCTGACGCCTTGGGGGTCAGCAGGAAAACACTCTACAGGAAGATGAAAGAGTACGGGGCACTGTGATTCCAATCGATTTTTACCGCGTTTAAGGCCAGTAAATGATGCTGCCTTGCCTATAAGCCAGCAATTGCCTAGGTTTGTATCTTCAAGAAGGAAAAGAATGATTAAAAAATTACTCCTTGCCGTATCCGTTGTCCTGTTCTGCTTTGCCTTGCCCGGGCCGGCCGTTTCAGGAGAGAAGACTCTGAAGATGTCAACCACGACCTCCACCCAGGCCTCGGGCTTGCTCGATATTCTCCTTCCCGAATTTGCCAAGGACACGAGTATTGTCGTCAAGGTTATTGCCAAGGGAACCGGTGCCGCCATTCGCGACGGTATTGACGGCAACGTTGATATTATTTTCGTCCATGCCAAAGGACGGGAAGAACAGTTCGTCAGTGATGGCTATGGAACCACGCGCTATCCGGTAATGCATAATGATTTTATAATATTGGGACCTGCAGCTGATCCAGCCGGTATCAGAGGTTGTAGCGCCGCTCCTGAAGCGCTGCGTAAAATAGCAGCTGCTTCTGCCTATTTTGTTTCCCGCGGTGACGATTCCGGCACCCATACCAAGGAGCAGACCCTGTGGAAGGCAACGGGCCTGACCCTGGAGCAGGGGTCTCAGACCCTTGTCAAAAAAGGTGCACAAAAGGTAGTGAACTATGAAAAACCAGTAGGAGATTGGTATCTTTCAATAGGGCAGGGGATGGGTAAAGCGCTGACCTTTGCTGATGAAAAACAGGCCTATGTGCTGGCCGACCGCGGGACATATATTAAGTACAAGTTCGGGCGTGACGTGCCGATCGACCTGCATGTTCTCTGTGAAGGTGATGCCGCCTTGGCAAACCCCTATGGAATCATCCCGGTTAACCCGGCCAAACATCCCCATGTGAAAATTGATCTGGCTGAGCAATTTGCAGGATGGATTACCTCTGCCCGCGGCCAAAAGCTCATTAACGACTATCGCCTGCTTGATAAGCAGCTCTTTTATCCTGATGCCGTAAAGTAGAGTGATGGGGATAGGTTACCAGGTGGGCACCTTTGCAAGTGCCACTTCTTTGTTTTTTAGAGGATAAGCGGTAATGGACATTCTGATAGGAAGCCTTCTTTCTGCCCTTTTACTGGTCTTTTCCCTCGATAGGGAAATGCTGGCCATTGTCATGGTTTCCTTGCAGGTGAGCTGCGCCTCCACCGTCCTTGCCGCCCTGGTCGGGGTGCCGTGCGGATTTTTCATCGCCCTAAGACGGTTTGCCGGTAAGCAGATTGTCATTACGGTGCTCAACACCTTACTGGCCTTGCCCACGGTGGTCATTGGCCTGTTTGTCTATGCCTTTGTCTCGCGGCGCGGCATCTTCGGCCCCCTTGACCTGCTGTATACCCAAAAGGCCATCATCCTCGGCCAGATCATTTTGATCATTCCCCTGGTGAGCGCCTTAACCATCGCGGCAATAAGCCGGATAGACGATCGGTATCGCCGCACCGCCATGACCCTGGGGGCGAATCGGATGCAGACGGCCAAGGTCATTTTATTTGAGGCCCGCTTCGGCATAACAGCCGCCATCGTCGCCGCCTTTGGCCGGGTTATTTCCGAGGTGGGCATCTCCATGATGCTGGGCGGCAACATCAAAGGCTTTACCCGGACCATGACGACCGCCATGGCCCTTGAATACGATAAAGGTGCCTTCTCTCTTGCCGTGGCCCTGGGCATTGTTTTGATGAGCTTAAGCTTTGGGATGAATATTCTCTTTCACTTTTTCCAGGGCAAGTATCGCGCATGAACGTGTATTCGCTTGATACGCTGACCAAAGCATACAATGGTCGGCCCATTTTAGATATTGACCACCTGGAACTGGAAACAGGTCGAATCTATGGCCTGCTTGGCCCCAATGGGGCCGGCAAGACAACTCTCCTTAATATCCTCGGTTTCCTTGATCAGCCGACCTCAGGCCGCCTTGACTTTTTCGGCAAAACTGTCCGTTTTCAAGAAAGAGAGTTGCAGCCTTTGCGGAAAGAGGTTGTTGTTCTGGATCAATATCCGGTCCTTTTCACCACCTCTGTCTATAGGAATCTGGAGTTCGGTTTAAAATTAAGAAAGGTGGAAAGACCGGAAAGAGAACGTGTCATTGACGAGGTCCTTGATCTGGTGGACATGACTTCCTTTAAACATGAGCCGGCGCACACCCTATCTGGTGGTGAAACCCAGCGCATTGCCCTGGCACGGGCCCTGGCTCTTTCGCCCAAAGTCTTTCTCTGCGATGAGCCCACCGCCAGTGTCGATATCGAAAATCAGGCCGCCATCATTGCCTTACTAAAAGAGATCAATGAGACCAAAAAAATCACTATCGTCTTCACGACCCATGATCGCCTCCTTGCTGCCGGCCTTGCTCACCAGACCCTTGTTCTTAATAAGGGCCGACTTGTATCGACAAGCTACGAAAATACCTTCCCCTGCAAAATAGAGCCAGTAAGCGGCAAGCAGGTTCGCTGTCAACTTCCTGGTAACACCTGGATTTTTCTCTCCTCCAGTGCCCTGCAATCTGGAGCTTCCACGTCACGGCTCTTTATTGACCCTGAAAAAATCAGGTTGTACCCCGCTGACAAAGCTCCAGATTCCTCTCCCTGTTTGCTAGGCAAGGTTGTTCAGCTTATGGAAGAGGCTGCCAGGATACGCGCTGTGATTGATGTCGGCTTTCTTTTGACGATTCTTCTTAAACGCGAACAGTACGAGTCCCTCCGCCCCGGTATCGGCGATACGGTGGCCGTTTCCATTACTGAAGATGCTGTAATTCTGTCCAATTGATATCTCCGAGTCGTATCACATTTTAAAAATGAAATATCAAGACTCCCTCGTTGTAGTTGTCTAGGGTTGTTGCGACCGCTTTGGGGAGGAAGGTGTTGTCAAACCTGACACTCACAGTAGGAAGGTTAAGCTAGGGTGAATTGAGAAATTCATGAGGTTGGATGTGGGGATATTAATAGCTAAGAGGAATCGTTAAAAACGATCTTCATTAGGATTTTTTGGAGTCTTCAACCCCTCTATCACTAAGGATTAAGTAGAAGATGAGTCAAGCAAAGACTCGACCCCTTTTTTCTCTTTTTTCTTTGGAGATTAACATGTTGTTGGGGGTTCATCTACGGCGCTTTGGGCCGGCGAGATACACCCCTGTTCAATAGATGATCCTGATCACTGCAGGGGTATCAATATCTGGTCCATTATTTTTGAATGGAACGGTTATCAGTTACCCGGTCGTCCGCATGCCGGCCGACATCCCCTGGATACTTTGGCGGATGAGGACACGAAGAGTATCGGGCACCTGGCCCTCTTTACCGGCCAGCTGCCGCCCCCTCTTCATTAACTCCACCTGGATCAGGTTGAGGGGGTCCACATAGGGATCCCGTTCCTCAATGGAGCGGGCCAGCCAGGGGGTAACCTCAAGCAACTCATCGCTGCCATTGACATAGAGCACCGCCTTGCAGGACTTGTCATACTCATTGACCAGAAGATCCCAGATGACCCGGCGCTGCTCCTTGTTTTCGGCGAGCTGGGAATAGATATGGGCAATGCTGGGCGAGGCCTTGGACACGGCCTGTTCAGCGTTATCCACTGTCGCCTTGAAAAAGGCCCATTGCTGATACATCCGGCTTAACTTCTGCCAGCCCTCTGCATCGGCCGCGGCAAACTCGACCATGGCCGTGCCAAGGCCGTACCAGGCCGGAACCATGACCCGGCTCTGGGTCCAGGCAAAGACCCAGGGGATGGCCCT
>JBFFNX010000003.1:0-42384 GCA_041562995.1 Desulfurivibrionaceae bacterium | reverse complement strand
TTGCCTGCCAAGGGCGCTTATTGCGCCATTGGCAGGCAAGTGGGCGCAGAACAACTCCTGAAAGATATCAGCCCCGACCATTACCCTCCCCCGAAAAGAGATAATGATTAGATTAACAACCTGATATTGCGATATTTTAACAAAAACAACATGACGCGATTGTCCACGGCATACAAGATGCTTTAATAAAGGTAATTGCTTACTCATTTTCTAAAATCGAGAAAGCGACTCCTTGCACTGAACCCCTGGGTGGCGGCCCAGGGGTTCCTTTTTTTTCTAGCCGCCAACCTCCCGTAATCCCTTCTTACCCTACCTTTCCACTCTTTTTTGTTTTACTATCGGCATTGACGCACCTCTTTTTTTATTCTATTTAATTAATAACATACTGATTTATGCAGCCATCCTCCGCACAACGGCAGGCGTGTAATACGCCCACTTACTCAAACAGCAAGGAGTACGCCCTTGAACCTTTTTTACAAGAACCTCACCATCTGGCTCATCATCGGACTCACCGCCATTCTTGTCCTCAATCTTTTCAAAGGCCAGCCTGAGACAGTGAGCGTCCTTACCTATAGTGAATTTGTCGACAAGGTCCAAAGCGGGGTCGTGACAAACTTCTCACTGAATAAAAGCATTGCCACCTGGAAGAACTCTAACGGTGAACGATTTCGCTCTGTAATTCCTGACAATCCCGCCTCTGTTCAGACATTTATTGATGCCGGTGCCAAAATTGAAATCATCCCCAGCCGGGAACCCCATTGGTTTTTCCGTATTTTCCTCTCCTGGTTCCCGATTCTTATCCTTGCCGCAATCTGGTTCTTTTTTATGCGCAAGGGAAGCAACCAGGGTGGTGGTGGCAAGGCCATGGCCTTTGGCAAGAGCAAGGCCCAGCTTTTTGATGCTCAGGAATCCAAGGTCCGTTTTAAAGATGTTGCCGGCATAGATGAAGCCAAAGAAGAACTTGTCGAAATCGTCGACTTCCTTAAAGACCCCACAAAATTCACGGAGGCTGGCGCTCGCATCCCCACCGGCGTCCTGCTTCATGGCGAGCCTGGAACCGGCAAAACCCTCCTTGCCAAAGCCATTGCTGGCGAGGCTGGCGTATCCTTCTTTTCCATCAGCGGCTCAAATTTTGTAGAAATGTATGTGGGAATCGGCGCCAGTCGCGTCCGGGATCTCTTTGCAGAGGGCAAGAAAAAGGCGCCCTGCATCATTTTCATTGATGAAATCGACGCAGTCGGTCGGCACAGGAGCTCCGGTGCTACCGGTGGCAATGATGAGCGGGAACAGACCTTGAACCAACTTTTAGTTGAAATGGATGGCTTTGAGGTCAATGACAAGGTCATTATTGTCGCTGCCACAAACCGCCTTGACATCCTTGATCAGGCCCTGCTCAGACCGGGACGTTTTGATCGCCAAGTGATGGTGCCCCTGCCAGACATCCTGGGTCGTGAACAAATCCTCAAGGTACATGCCCAAAAAGTCAAGGCATCTGCTGACATCGACTGGAAGATAGTTGCGAAATCAACCCCAGGGTTTTCTGGTGCTGAACTTGCCAATATGATTAATGAGGCTGCCCTGATGGTAGCGCGGCGCGGAGGTGAGGTCACCATGAGTGATCTCGATTACGCCAAAGACAAGGTGATGATGGGGGCGGAACGCCGCTCCATGATTATCACTGAAGAGGAGAAAAAGGTTACGGCCTACCACGAAGTCGGTCATGCCCTGGTTGCCTGGATGCTCCCCGGCGCCGACCCGGTCCACAAGGTAACCATTGTGCCGCGCGGCATGGCACTGGGTCTCACCATGCAATTACCAGAAACAGAAAAACACTCCCACTCCTACACATACCTCACCAACAACCTCTCCATCCTTCTCGGTGGCCGTATTGCTGAAGACCTTATCTTTAAGGAGATAACCACCGGCTCCGGCAATGATATTGAACGGGCCAGCGATCTGGCCCGCAAGATGGTCTGTGAGTGGGGCATGAGCAAGAATATCGGCCCCATCGCCTTTAAGGCTTCTACCCAACCTGGGGCGCCAAGCCCTCTCATCAGCGAAGAGCTCATCCAGAAAATTAATTCAGAAATCAGTGATCTTATCGTGACGGCCCATGACACGGCCCGCACCATATTGACGGATAATATGAAATTGATGGTGGCTATCACCCTGGAGCTTCTTGAAAAAGAAACCATATCACACCAGGACATCCAGACCATTATTGATCAAAAGAGGGATTGATCACAACAAGAAGGCTAACACCTACCGCGAGCCGTGGCTGTTAGCCTTTCTTTTGGTAAAATACTATTTTCACGGTGGTATATTTATCCTGAACACTTTCAATACTCAATGAACCGCCCAGCCCTTCGGCGATATCATGACTGATTGACAGACCCATTCCAGCACTGCTCACCTCGGGCCATTTAGCAAAGCCAGGCTCCATAACCTGAGTCAGATCAGTAGCTGCGATACCAATTCCATAATCTTTAATATCAATGACGAGGGCATTCTGCCCTTCAATCAACCCAGACTTGCCTGTCACCTCGATACGTTTCTTCACGTCCTGGCCTGGAAATCGGATATTCAAGGCATGACGGCAATTAATAAGAATACAGAGCAGGAGCTGCTGCACCTGACTGGCCGGGCAATGCCACTCGGGTAAGCCCGCAACATCAAGGGCAACACTAATGCCATCCTGCCTATTAAGGGGCGCCATAAGGGCAAGGGCATTATCGATTACACTGGTAATATTGACCATTTCCCTGGCCACGGCATCACCTTGTCCAAAAGCCAGGAGGTTTGAGGCAAGTCCAGTTATCTTGTCACCTTGGTCGATTATTTTATGGAGGATGTCACTGCTCCGCTCATCCTCTTCAACGTCAGCGAGAAGCTGGGCGAAATTAATAATACCATTACCGACGCTGCTCACCTCATGGGCAACACCGCAGGCCAACTCCCCTATGGCCGTGAGCTGGGAAACGCGTACCAGCTCATTCTTCCGGTTCTTCTCATTTTCAAGATCATTTTGCAGGGCCTGAATATTACTCTTGTCAGCCGTTACATCATGACCAAAACAACGAACCAGGCAGCCCTCATCATCACCACACTGGGTGAACATAAAAATCGCCCGTACAACACGATTATGTGCTGGATCTTTGCCCAGCAAGGTAAAATCGAGGGATCCCAAATCAACCACCTTGCGTATATCAGAAATTTCGCCATAGCCAGCCGGCAGTTGAAAAAACGTGTCCCACCGCTTTCCCGACAGACCACCTTCAGGATAGCCGCAGGCAAGCTCCATCTCTCTATTCACCTGGCACATGTGACCTGTTTCATCTATTTCAGCCCATATCCCCCCCAAAGATGCGACCATTTGACCACTGATTTGCCGGCATTTATGAAGGCGGATGGAGACAGCATCCTTGAGATCCTGCTGTTCATTAATGATTTCGGCCAATACAGCCGCCTCCTTACACTTTCGGGAAACAGCCACCTCACTAATCTCTCCGGCCAGGAGCCTATCCGCATCATCCACCAGACACCAGAGCGGGCTTAAAAGCCGGCGATGGAAAAGGACAAGGATACCCACCAGCATTGATACTGCCAAGGCACAGGCGCCAATCACCATATTCTGAAAAGCGATGAGCCGCTCCCGGGAAGAGTTAACCAAAACACGATCAAAGAGGATCAGGCGCTCACCAAGGGTACGGACTTCCATACTCAGGCGCCGAAGATCATCCCGATCGGCCTTACCTGTTTCAACGCTCCTGAGGAGCAGGACTATTCCTGGCAAATCGATGGAATTTACCAAGGTCAGCTTAAATTCCTCGCCTATATGCCGGGTATCAAGAACCTTGGTCAGGTTATAGTTGAGGGTTTCCATCTCCGTACTGAGGCCCTGAAGGGACATCGAGTCGCCCTCCATAAGGGCACTGGAGATATGCTCTCTGATAATCGAAAACTGAAAAAGCAGCTTTTCCGTCTGCTCCACCACTCCCACCTGGGCATGAAAGAGCTGAGACTGACGAACCCCCATAAACAGTAAGAGCACAAGGCTCACACTGATCACAAGATAAAACGTATAGAGTATCTTTTTCAGGGGAAATGTGTCAGTCATGCCAGACACCTCAGCTAGCTTTCTTGTCAAAGGGGAAGAAAGCAAGTTATTAAGAGGACTTTTAAATCCGAGCCCATGCACTTACAGGGACAATAGCCGCGCTCGTTGTCAAAAAAAACGAGTCCCTGGGCCGCCGAAATATTTTCGGCGGCCCAGGGGAATAGGGTTCAACGACCTACTTAGCGTCAGCCTTCCAGGTAAAGAGGATGGGCAAACGACACAGGCAAGCACGATAGACCAGAATATAGGTGGCGTAGATTGTTATGGTAATTGTCACCTCACGCCAATGGGGAATTTCCTGATACATCTGCCAGTTAAAGGTAATCAAGGCTGTATTGAGACGGTTGAGCAGGATACCGACCACCGCGATCAAGGCTGCAAAACGGGCGATTTTGGCGCTCTGATTCCTGATAGCTACGGTATAGAGAAAGAGAGGCAAGAGAACGCCTAAGCAGATCTCAAAGATATACCACTGGCCCCAACCGGTGAACAGCAAGGCCCACTCGTTATCATGTGCTATTGCTGTGAGCTTGATAATGAGATAGGTAATAAGGGCCAGAGAAGCTCCTTTGGCAAGTCCGAGAGTGATGCGGTCAAGGCTGTCGAGAAAATTGCTATCACAGCGCCACTTCAGGAAACCTTTTGACAGGGTAGAGACAACAATCAACATTGAAAGTCCAGCAAAAATGGACGAGCAGAAAAAGTGGAACCACTGGAAACTGTATGAGTACCAGAGGGGATGAACCTTGCCGGGCGCATAGGTAAACAAGGCCCCCAGGGCACCCTGATGAAGGGTGGAGAGGATGATACCTGCCACAGTAAGACCAAGAACAATCGATTTCACAAATTTCTTGGGAGCCTTCCAGCCCATCATCTCACTTGCTGCCGGCACAAGTTCTGCCACCTGAACAGACAGATAGGTGGCAACATGCCAGGCGACCAGAAAAAGTACTGCTGCTGGCCCCAATGAGACAACCATGGGATAGATCAGGCGCCACGGCTGGCCAAGATCTGCCTGCAAAAACACTACCGCAAACAAATAACCAAGCAGACCATTTAATAGACCCAGTCTTTCTATGGGTTTAAAATCCTTGCGGCCAAAGAGCTCAACCGTGGTGCCGAGCATAAAGCCTGAGGCGGACAGGGGCACCATACAAAAAAGTCCCCAACCCAGAAAAAGCCCCCAGGGATAGTCGTAACTACCATGGGTTGCCCAGCCCAGGCCATAATAAAACCGGCCAAGAATAACAGGCACACCAATGGCGTAAATAATCGCAAAAATCCAGTTAAAGGGATTGCGAACAAGTTGCTTCAGATAATCTCCAGGGCTGAGACCCAGGAGCAATTTTTCCTTGAGAGTCCACTCCGTGGTCGACTCTGGCTTCATAAGACTATCAACAGGCCGTAAGCCTTGTGCGACAAATGATTTCATATAATTTTCCTCCTAGCTTGCGCTCTCATCATTCTTTTTTGCATCTTTCCGCGTTGCCAGAAGATGGAAACCTGTAAAGAGCGCCGGCCAGATAGTCAGAACCATGGGTACCATTGCCAAGAAATCCTTGACATAGTTGATGATAGGCTGCTTGCCAAGATGGACATCAAAGCCAATCTCCTCAAAAGGCGCATCAACGGCGGTCATGTACATCCAGGAAGTGCCGCCCACCTCATGTTCCCCATACACATGATCGACATATTTATCAGGATGGCTTTCAATGTTGCGGTGTGCCAGTTCGATAAGGTCTTTGCGCTTACCAAAGGTCATCACCTGCTGCGGACAGGACTCGACACATGCTGGTGGCCTTCCGAACTTGAGCCGGGTGTCGTAGCACATGATACATTTCTTGATTACCGGATTGGTTGCTGACGAAAAGGTGTACGCCGGGACATAGAATGGACATGCGATCATGCAGGTACGGCAGCCGACGCAGACCTTAGGATCATAAATAACGGCCCCTTCAGGGGTCTTGGTGTAGGCATTGACAAAACAGGAGGTCAGACAAGCTGGCTCCTGACAATGGTTACACTGAAATTTACGAAATAGTGGGTGCTCGCGCCCTTCAACCTCATATTTATTAACAACAGTATATGCCTTTTCAGTGGTACGGCGTGGCAGACCGCCATGGCGACGCTCCTCAAACACTGACATATCATCAAATGCCTTATCAGGCTCAGGAAGACTTTGTTCTTTATTACAGGCAGCTTCACAGGTTCGGCAGCCGATACATTTTGTCATATCAACCAAAACACCCATGCTATCAGGGTAGCCGCCGAAGTCACCTGCTGCGTCAGCCTTTTTAGCCGACCCGACAGCTGCTGCTACAGCAACACTGCTGGCTAGGCCGCCTTTTAAAAATGACCTACGGTTTAATTTCTTCATACTCTCACCTTTTTCAAAAAACAAAGACAGGGCCCATATTTCCTTCAGTTAAAAAAACATGAACGCCATGCCATAAATTAATGATTGCCACCACCATGACCTGAGGTCTTGGGTTCCGGGGCATATTTTCCGGTGTTATAAAATTTCTCACCAGCATCCGTCATGGCATGACAATCAGTACACCCTGTAGGGGCACCGTTTTCCTCATGGCAACCAAGGCAATTCTGATGATATGCCGCCTTCAGGCCAGGCTTATCCCGATGATGTAACAGTGGAGTATCCCATGATTTCTTCATGTTCTCTGCTGCAAAAACATCCTTTACATGGCAAGACTTACAGCTTGGATTATCAATCTCAGGACTTTTGGCATGACAGGTCACACAGAGCGGATCCGTCGGGGCCGTACCAGCCGTATGATGGTGGCACTCCGTACAATTTTCCCCTGTGGCTTCGATATGCATATCATGATCGAAGCTTACCCCCTCATACAGGTTCTTCATGCCATCAAGCTCAAAGACCTCTGCACTGGCAGGACCTGGAAGCGACCAGGGACTTACCATGGCCGCCATCAGTGCTAGTCCAAGCAGCTTTCTCTTTTTAATACCCATTAGTACTCTCCTTTGTTTGTTTAACTTACGCATTACGCAGCTAAAAACATCACTATCGAGTCTGAGCCATGCAGGCGTCAGTCTTCAAAAAAAAAAAATTATCAGTACACCCTGATTGTTGTTTTCTACCCCGAACACGTTTTTAAAAATTAATTGCGCCCTAGAAAACACCCATAACGCCTAACAGATTAAAATAACTGAGCAATCTTCAGCCCATAACCATGTAGAAAAGAAATGAGTGCACATTCAGTGCCATCCCTCTAGAAAATAACAAGGATGGACATTTCATCTTTTTCCGTGCCCTCCCAAAAAGCTCGCCCTCAACGACCAGGCCTTTTAGTGGCAAAAAGTGCGGCAAAAAAAAATCACCTTTTTCTTTACGACTGAAATTGATCATCAAAATTGTGGCGGCAATGTGTGGCATAATCTGTTGCATGCCACACATCTGTAGCCACAGATGTGTGGCATGCAACAGTAGCCAAAAGAAGAACAGAGAAGTGGAGCGCATGAACAGTTCAAACAACAAAGGCCATTGGCGAAGAAAATATCTCGCAAATGGCCTTTAGTTAAATCAAAAACAGCGCGTTAAGAATGTGGGATCTGAGGTGTAGTCAGGGGGGTGTAGCATGACAGTGCTTCACCCTCAGGCACTTGCCTTCATAATCTCACCAACCTCATCACCATTAATCGTTTCCTGCTCCAACAGATGGTGGGCCAGGTTCTGGAGAAAATCATCCTTACCCTGGATGATGATCATGGTCTCCTGCAGACAATCCTCAATGATCTTATTTATTTCGCTATCAATAAGTTGGCCTGTCACCTCACTGTAGGCCAGGCGCTGCTGGCTGCCGCCCAGAAAGCCCTGGTCAGATGAGATATAGGCACGGGGACCCAAAGCCGCGCTCATACCCCATTCACAGACCATCCTGGTGGCGATATCAGTGGCAACCTGAAGATCGTTACTGGCCCCTGTGGTAAAGCGATTAAAGACAATCTCCTCGGCGGTACGGCCGCCCAGGAGAATTTTAATCCTATCCATCAAATATTCACGGCTGTAGGAATGGCGATCATCCAGGGGCACCTGCTGGGTAACACCCATGGCCCGGCCCCGGGGAATGATGGTTATCTTATGAACCGGATCAGCCTCAGGAAGCATCATGGCAACAATGGCATGGCCGGCCTCATGATAGGCGGTAACCTTCTTCTCCTCGTCACGGATAACCATCCCCTTACGTTCCACCCCCATGAGAATCTTGTCTTTAGCCTCTTCGATATCCTCCAGGTCAACCTGGTCCTTGTCTTTCCTGGCCGCCATCAAGGCAGCCTCATTCATCAAATTGGCAAGCTCTGCTCCGGTGAAACCAGGTGTGGTCTTGGCGACGATATCCATGGTGACATCATTGCCCATTTTAATATTACGGCCATGAACCTCTAGAATCTTGGCCCTCCCCTTGACATCAGGAGGCAAAATTGTCACCTGTCGATCGAAACGGCCGGGACGCAGCAGGGCCGGATCGAGCACATCAGGTCGGTTTGTGGCGGCAACGATAATGACTGTTTCATCACTTTGAAAGCCATCCATCTCAACAAGAAGGGCGTTCAAGGTCTGCTCACGCTCATCACCGCCCCCCTGGTTCATGCCGGTGCCGCCACGGGAACGGCCGACAGCATCAATCTCATCGATGAAAATAATACAGGGGCTGTGCTTTTTAGCCTCATCAAAGAGATTACGAACCCTTGAGGCTCCAACGCCGACATACATCTCGACAAAATCAGAACCACTCAGCGAGAAGAAAGGGACACCGGCCTCGCCGGCGATGGCTTTAGCCAAAAGGGTCTTACCAGTACCTGGCGGACCCTGCAAAAGTACACCCTTGGGTATCCTACCACCGAGGCGGGTAAACCTGCTTGAGTCGCGGAGAAAATCGACCGTCTCCATCAACTCTTCCTTGGCCTCGTCAATACCGGCGACGTCAGCAAAGGTAACTTTGCCGGCAATATCCTGCGGCACGAGCGAGTCCTTAACCTTCATGCCCGATTCATTATGTTTGCTCTTCCTGGACCAGTACATCCAGGCCCCGACGACAATCAGAAGTGGAAGAGTTGACTCAAGAAAACCAAAAGACTTGGCTTCGGGACGAGCACGAATGGTAATATTTCTCGCCTCAATTTTAGGCAACAATAGCTTGATATCAGGAGAAAAAGTTTGGAATTCTTGACCATATTTATCCGTGGCGTTGATTTTCCCGCCAATAATCTCCACAGCCTTAATCTCGTTACTGTTCAACTGGGCCAGGAAGGTCGTATAATCGACGGGAGGCAGGTTCTTCTCCATACTCCAGGAACTATAAATACCGAGTCCAATTAACAAAACACCCAAAACAACAACAGCGTTACGAATGGGAAACTTCATACTGACACTCCCTGCTTTTTTATGAGTAACGACCTAGCAAATTATCCCCTACGAACTTACATAATACACCTATAAGGTCAATAAGCCGGGGATTTTCCCCGGCTTATTGACCTTATAGGTGTATTTAATCATCAACGGCGCTTTTTCTCATGTATATCCAAAAACGTCACGAATACCGGAAAGACCACCCAAAAAGCCCTTTTTTTGTGGTCATTATTTTCCATTTTATTATCCAATTTTGTCTTTAAACGGTACACGTCGGCTGAGCCACTGGACCGTCATGGTATTTTAAAGAGAGCACGTTGCATGCCACACAACAAAAGCATATCTCCAAACCATATTTGCAATACAGAAACAACTAGTTACAAAGACTAACCACAACAGGGAAGCCTTCGGCCAACCCAATCACCGCGATTAAAAGCCAAAAATGTGTCGCATGTAAACTACACACATGCTGCACCACAACAGATGCAACACTTTCCTTTCTGCCCTCCGGCTACTCAAAGATGTTGCCGGCATCAGAGATAGCCAAACAGACTGCCCCACCATCCTTAAGGGCTTATTGCTCAGCGGTTTTCGTGTTTGAGATATGGGACCAAGAATGATGTGGTAACGGCCTATGAACAACGAGTCACAACAACAACCGTTTCACCTTGCTAATAACCACAAAAAAAGGGCTTACCTGCTCATGATCCGCAGGTGAGCCCAATATTACTAACTCTATGATATGTTGGCATTTACAGGGCATCATCCTCCCAGGCCAGCAGAGAGATGCAAAGGTTTTTATCTCGACTTAACAGCTGCGGCATCAGGAGCACAATTGACATAGTTGAAATAAATGGGCAAGGCTACGAAGAAGGCACTCTACACCTTTAATATGGGTATAATAATCGACAAGGTCGATTCCTCGCCGATGTTGCTGGTGGCAACCAGAAAATTTCTTATTATTTCAGCTACCTATCAGTTCACGGAGGCGAGACCGGTGACAAATGCCATCATTGCCCATATCCCGAAAGCACCACCAAGACCAGCAACAACCCCTAAAAACACCTTTGATCCTTTGGTCCAACGAGCTCAGCAATGATAAACCCTCCTGTTTAATTCTCTCGAAATTGAGAATCTATTTCAGAGTTATCTGAGCATGTAACACACGGTATGCCATACAATCTATTATTATACAAGGTACCGATATTACTTATTTTTTTTACAAAAACCACATCTTCATCACACCACGAGAAGGTCACCGCTACACTTTTACACGACACTGATGTTGGACTTTCCGGGCCATACGACACATCTGCAACACACGACAAGATCCTCGCAGGCCCAACTGAGTATTACTAAAAATTACCAGGTAGCTTTTATCAGGATTCTACCAAATGGTCAGCATCTATACCGTAGAGCTTCAGTTTCCGATATAATGTTGACCTATCAACACCAAGAAGCCTCGCCGCTTGGGCCTTATTACCAAAAGTGCGTTTCAGGGTATTAACAATACGGACCTCTTCATCCTCCTCCTCTAGCAAATTTTCCCGGTGCCGCATCTGCGGCATGGCCCGATGGTGATCCCTTAGCTCTGGCGGAAGATGCTCCGAGGTAATGGTCGTGTTATTACACAAAACACAGGCCCGTTCCATTACATGCTCAAGCTCACGGACATTACCGGGCCAATCATGATTACGGAGAAGCTGCAGAGCCTGATCAGAGATGCCGGTGACCTCTTTACCAAGACGGGTACTGAACTTAGCAATAAACATCTTCACCAGAATCTCAACATCTCCGTCCCTCTCCCGCAAGGGAGGCAAATTAATGTCCACCACCTTAAGACGATAGTAGAGATCTTCCCTGAATTCCCCATTCTGAACCTTTTGGCGCAAATCAGCGTTGGTGGCGGCAACCAGCCTGACATCAACGGTGATAGATCTATCACGGCCAACGGGATAAAAGGTTCTTTCCTGCAAAAAACGCAGCAGTCTGAGCTGCATCAGGGGTGAGATATCACCGATCTCATCAAGAAAAAGGGTGCCACCGTCAGCCGAAAGAATACGCCCCTCGCGGTCACGATCCGCGCCAGTAAAGGAGCCCTTTTTATGGCCAAAAAGCTCACTCTCGAGAAGATTTTCAGGTATTGCCGTACAATCAACCTTAACCAGCGGCATATCACGCCTGGGACTTTCAGCATGCAGGGCCTCAGCAACCAATTCCTTTCCCGTACCAGACTCACCATTAATGAGGACAGTGGTATCAACCTTACCGACGTTCTCAATCAGGGTATAAACCGTCTGCATCCGCATACTCGAACCAATCAAACGATGGAGCCTGTCGCGATTCCCTTTTTTCTCCAAGGCCTCAAGACGGCTTACATCACGAGCAACCAAGACAACGCCTAAAAATATTCCCTCATCGCTGGTCAGCGGCAAGGCGCTTACCCTGAATATGCCAGCCTTACCTGATTCAGGCGAAAGCTCAATTCGATGTTCAGGAACCTCTTGCTGGGTGGCCAAAACCGCATCGATATCTGGGATAAATATGCCCAGACAGGCGATAACATCCTCCAGCAACTTACCGCTGACAGCTTGCCCACCACAATCAGACAACCATTGGGCTGCATTATCATTCAACTCAACAATGCGGCGCTGGGGATCGACGGTGAGGATAAGCTCACCAACACTACGGAAAACCGCCTGCAAATATTTTTGATAGCGTTCTTTTTCAAGTGCCAAGGCATTATTGGCATGCAAAAGTGCATATTGCTGCAATGCCATTCTGGCAGTGCGTAGCAGATCTTCTTTTTTTACTGGTTTTGCCAAATAGTCAAAGGCTCCCAAACGTACCGCCTCAGCAGCGGTATTAATATTGGGATACCCCGTGACCATAACCACAGGGCACTCCACGCCCTTCTCCTTGATGGTACGGAGCAAATCTATACCCGAGGCCCCATCCATGACAATGTCACTTACCACCAGATCAAAATCACGTTTATCAATAAGGGCCAAAGCCTCACCAAAGGTGGAAGCAACCTCGACAAGCCCATATCCCTCGCGGGAGAGAAACATCTGAAAAGTGAGGCGCAAACTTTCCTCATCATCCACAACAAGGATTGCCATTTTATTCTTTTCTAAGTCATCCATAATTATTCCCTTTTCTCGGGTTCATATACCGGTAAATCCACCATAATTGTCGTGTATTTGCCCAGCTCACTTTTTATACGCAAGTATCCCTTAAATTCTTTGACAATGCCCTGACTTATCGAAAGCCCGAGCCCGGTTCCCTCGCCGGGCTGTTTGGTGGAAAAAAACGGATTGCAGACGGAATCGACAATGTTGTCCGGAATGCCGCACCCATAGTCCGTAAAACTAATGCGGGCGAACTTCTTATTTGCAAGTTGGAGAACGGAAAGATGGACGTCAAGCCTCTTCATCTCATTGCGCTCCTCCTTAAACTTCTCATTCAAGGCAAAACGGGCATTGGAGAGCAGATTGACAAAAACCTGCTGCAGCTGCTGGGGATTGCCCCATACTGTCACATTGTCATCAGATACACTTACCGAGTAAGAGATACCATCCTTCTTATATTGATGCCCCAGAAGGGCCAAGGAATCTTCCAAAACTTCACGCATGTCTGTTTCCATGTATGAAGATTCACCTTTACCCCCTTGTCGTGCAAAGGAGAGCAGCTTACTGACAATAACCGCCACCCTTTCGCCCTCGCTAATAATCCGTTGCAGGATGTCTTGGGTGGCGTCATCAGCGCAGTCATCCATGAGAATCTGTGAAAAATTAATGATACCGTTGATAGGATTATTAATTTCATGGGCCACACCGGCGGCCAGCTCACCAATGGAGGCGAGCTGGCCGGTGCGCATGGTCTCAGCCTGATACATTTTTTCTTCGGTGATATCATTGAGGAGGATGAGACACTTATCCTCACCGTCAATATCCTTAAAAGGAGCATAGCTTTGGGCGTAATGACGCTCATCAGACATGATCTCCTCAGTCCTTTGCACCTGGCCGGTCTCAATGGCCACATGCATCCGACAGACCTCACAGGGTGTATCACGGCCCTTGTATACCTGATAGCAGGTATGACCTATCTGGTCGCCAAATGACTCGCGCAAAACATCATTCTGATACTCAATGGTAAAATCAGGATTAAGGATATGCATCCCCTGCCCCATAGCCTCAAGCATGACCTGAAACTTATCGCGTTCAGCCCGGAGAATCTTTTCAATGTTCTGCCTGCCCACTATCTCTGAGCGAAGAACATCATTACTTCGCAAAAGGTCCTTTGTCCTTTCTTCAACACTTGTTTCCAGGACCAGCTGGCTTTTTTTCAAAATCCTGGCGTATTCAGCGCGATCTGTAATATCCCGAATTGATTCAACAATTCCAAGGAAATTCCCTTTATCGTCCCAGAGGGGAGAGGCATGGATTTCGTAATTTCTCACCTGGCCGTCGGCAAGCTTTATCTCATGCTCGACAACAACGGGCTTATTACTCTCCAGAACCTCTATAAGGGGACAGGGGCGCCCCACAGTCGAACATTGAAAATCAACATTATAAACAAGATTATGACAAAAAGGCTCCTTGCCCGGTTTCCCAACAAAACAATTTGAAAAATTTTGGGCCGCCCGATTCGCAAATTTAACCCTGAAATCCGTACCCACGACCAAGATTGGATCGGGGACCTCGTTTACCAGCGAACAGAGAAAATCATACTGATCCTGCATATTGCCTATTTCTTGGTTTTCTTTTGACTTTAAATCTTCATCACAAGATAATTTTGTTACAGCCATTGCAACTCCTTAAATCCATTCTCAGTAACAACTCAGCAATTGTAACTATGAGTTATGCAAAATATGAGCCACTATAAAACACAAGATGCGGCGTCCCCCATTTTAAACACTTGTTTTATGATCTGGAATATAAAACAAGGACGTTCAAAACGTAATTTCAAAGACATTACAATCCTAAACCAAACCCTATTGTACAACAATTATGGAAGAATAATTATCAACAGAGTAATTTCAAAGAAGAGAGGGGAACAAACCTCTTTAGGATCAGGAAACAGAAGACAACGCGGGGAAAAGCTAAAAGAAGAGGTAAAGGCAACCTCAACAAAGATGAAATAGAGCGAGAGAAAGAGAGGTGGCTTAAATTTTAAGGCGGCAGATGGGCCCAAAGATGTCATGAATAACGGGGGGATCATTCAGCAGGATGTGGGCTGGAAGAACACCCCGTTATGTATCTTCATTTAAGATACGAACAGCAATAATCGACAAGATCCTTAACTTTCAGCTGAAACTTGGATTGCGCAGGGACCTCGAAGGACTGGCCCCCCACAAAACTCTGCCATGAAGATTCTCCAGGCAAGAGGACATCAAGGCTTCCGGCCAATATCTCCATAATCTCCTTATCAGCGGTGCCGAACTCATAGTCACCGGGCACCATTATCCCCAATGTTTTCTTAGAGCCATCAGCAAAGACCACCGCGCGACTCGTCACCTTACCATCAAAATAGACATTAGCCTCTCTCACCACCGTAACATTTGTAAATTCAGACATGAAATTCACCCTCAAAGTAACCTACAGATAACAATAAATTTTGATGCCTTTTATTTATACGCACCAAAATTGATCAAAAAAAAGGGACTACAGAAATTTCTGTAGTCCCTTTTAAGGCTTGGTCGGGATGAGAGGATTCGAACCTCCGACCACCTGGACCCCATCCAGGTACGCTACCAGACTGCGCTACATCCCGTTACTGCATGTACACTCCCGTAAAAGGGAGATCTTTTTTAGCACTTCAAAAGCCCGCTGTCAAGAAATGTCCTTGGCCAGAGGCGAGTATCTTGCAAATTATCCAGCGGGGAAATATCTATTTATCACCACCAAGAATTTCCAACACCGATTTCAAGTCATTCTTGATTTCACTGAGAAAAAAGGCTGAATCAGGGAGAGCTGTTACGGGTGGAGATTCTTGATTGGCGTCAATCCCTATAGGCTCACGATGCGATGCCAGAAATTTACGGGCACCGGAAATGGTAAGCCCGTCTTCTTTGAGTAATTTCTGGAGGCGAAGAAGGTTCTCAACATCTACCCGGCGGTAGAGGCGCTGTTTCGAAGAGGCCCTTTGCGGTCGGATAAATTGTTTAAATTCCGATTCCCAATAGCGGACAACATGCTGCTTGAGGCCGGTAATCTTACAGACCTCACCAATCTTGAAATAGCTTTTTTCCGGAATAAAAACGGTGAGGGAACCCTGAACAAAAGGTTGATCACTCATAGGATGAGATTTGACCTCTCTAATTGACTACTACTCGTTTATCTGATCGCGCAACCCCTTACTCGCCTTAAATGTTACCATAGAACGCTTTGAGATTTCCATGGTTTCTCCAGTGCGAGGGTTTCTTCCCACCCGAGATGATTTTTTTCTGACAGTAAAGGTCCCGAACTGAACAAGTTTAATGGAATCCTCTTTCAGCAAAGTCTGGCGCAGACAAGAAAAAACAACATCGACAAGCTCGCCAGCGCTGCGTTGTGAGAGCCCGATATTTTCATTTATAGTTTTAGCCAGATCTTTCCTGGTTAAGTTTGACCGTTTCATAAACCCTTAAACCTCTCGTAAACGCCCGTCAAAACGGGACAAGACCATATCAACAATTCGCTGGTGAACCTTGGCGACAGCCTTTTCCTGCAATGTCTTTTCCTGAGACCTGTATGTAACAGAAATTGCGACACTTTTAAAGCCCTCATCAATATTTTTTCCACGATAAACATCAAACAACTCAACATTCTCCACAAGTTTTTCTTTCTGATTCCAAATGGCAGCCACCATTTCGCCGGAGTACACAGATACAGGAACAAGGATGGCGATATCACGCTGTACAGACGGAAACTTGGGAAGAGGCGTAAATTTTTTCGGGGCAGGATCCAGCCTTGTTAAGGCATCAAAATGAATATCAACAAAATAGACATCCTGCTTAATGGCGAAATTATTCAAACATTGCTTGGTGAAGCGACCTATCTGGCCAATGGTAACTCCTTCCGCCTTCAAGAGCAGGGCCTGGGAGGAATCCACATAGGGCGACTGCTGGTCATCATCGGCAAATTCAACCTGGACCAAGCGCAACTCGTTTAACAGGGAAAGGGCTACACCCTTGACATCAGCAAAATCAATAAGGTGCTGGTCAAAATAAAGGGGTGGAGCCTGGCCATAACGCCTACCGCTTAACACCACGGCCAAGCGCGTCTCCTCATAGGGTTGTTTTCCATTCCCCCGTGGCACAAAAACTTTACCGACCTCAAAAAGTCGAACATCGCCGTTTTGATGGTTTATGTTACGGCGGACATTCTCGAGCAAGGCGGGGAGCAGGGAGCGCCGCATAATACTCTGATCCTCGGTGAGGGGATTCAGGATTTTAACGGCCTCACGACGCTTGTCATCGGTATCCAGACCGAGAAAATCAGCATGCTCAGGTGAAACAAAACTGTAATTAATGGCCTCATAGCAGGAGTTCGCCATTAAAATATCAGCAACTTCCTTTTTTAAACTACGTCCGGCATCACGGCTGGCAAAGCTCATGGGCACAACAGGCAAGGACGTCCCGATTTCATTATAACCGTGTAAGCGGGTCACCTCTTCAATGAGGTCTGCCTCCCGTTCAATATCAATCCGGAAACTTGGAGGCGTGACGCCCAAGGTGTCGTTATCTATCTGGCGAACAATCATCTCGATTGACGCCAAATACGCGATAATATCCTCTACGTTAAAAGCAGTGCCCAGCAGCCTATTGGTCTGGCTTACCCGCAATGTATGCTCTACAGGAGTTGGCACCCCAGCTGCCAGGTCAACACCACCCTCTTCCACGGTGGCCCCGGCAATATCAGTGAGAATCTGAACAAGACGCTCCATGGCAAGAGGAGCCAGATGCGGATCAACGCCGCGCTCAAAGCGATAGGAGGCATCCGTTGACAATTTAAGATTACGGGAGGTCTTGCGAACAGAGACCGCATTAAAACAGGCGGATTCAAGAAGAATGTCCGTGGTATTGGATTCCACCGCAGAATCGCTGCCGCCCATAACGCCGGCCACCGCCACTGGTTTCTCGGCGTCACAGATCATCAGCATGGTGGGATCAAGATCCCTATCCTGGCCATCAAGGGTGGTGATTTTTTCGCCCTGGCGAGCCAACCGGACAACAACCTCGCTGTTTGCCAGCTTCTTAAAATCAAAGGCATGGAGAGGTTGACCAAATTCCAGCATGACAAAATTCGTGGCATCAACCACATTATTAATGGGACGCTGACCAACACTTATCAACCTTTTCTGCAACCACCACGGTGATGGGGCCACGGTCAGGCCAGTCATCCGCCGCGCTACATAGCGGGGGCACAGGGACGGATCCGCAATCTTGACCTTAAATGATGGGCTGCCTTTGAGATCCGGCAACGAATCTTTACTCACCGGCAATGTCAAAGGATTACCTGACATGGCGGCTACTTCCCGGGCCGTGCCAATGACAGAGGCACAATCAGGTCTATTGGGTGTCAGATCCACCTCGATCAACGTATCATTGAGGTCTAAGGCCTCTAAAATACTTTGCCCTGATGCGCGCAAGCCAGCAAGCTCCAGAATACCATCGGCATCATGTGCAAGACCCAGCTCCTTGGCGGAACAGAGCATGCCCTCGGAGGCTTGACCACGGATCTTACTCTTTTTGATCTTAAAACCACCGGGCAGGACAACGCCGGGCAGGGCCACGGGCACAAAAATACCCGGACGGGCATTGGGGGCCCCGCAAACAATACGCATTTTTTCTTGCCCTACCTGGACATCACACACCTGCAATTTATCGGCATCAGGATGGGGATGGGCTTCAAGAATCTCAGCAACCTTCACATCCTTCAGCTCCGTGAAGATCTGACAAACAGCGTCAACCTCTAGTCCCGCCATGGTCAGACGATCAGCAAGATCCTGGGGAGCATAACTAAAATCTGTATATTGTTTTAACCAGTCGACTGTGAATTTCATGGGGGAGATATTTCCTTGCCCAAGGACGTCATAAGAGTAAGCAGTTAAAGGCTCACCATGGAAATGGCTATACGCTTAAAACTAAAAAGGTGAAGGCCCTCAGGGGCTTCACCTCAAAAAAGATATGGCCTCCGTACTTTACCCGCCTTAAAACTGGCGCAGAAAGCGAAGATCATTCTCATAATAAAGACGGATATCGTTAATGCCGTATTTGAGCATGGCGATACGCTCAACACCCAGGCCAAAGGCAAAACCTGAATAAACTTCCGGATCGTAATCGACCATCTTGAAGACCTCGGGATCAATCATACCCGCACCGAGAATCTCCAGCCAGCCGGTCTGCTTACAAACCCGACAGCCCTTGCTGTTACACATTACGCAGCCTATATCAACTTCAGCGCTTGGTTCAGTAAAGGGGAAAAAACTTGGTCGAAAGCGAATAGGGGTGCTTTCATTAAACATCTTGGCGATGAAAACGGAAAGGACACCCTTGAGATCAGCAAAAGAAACGTTGGTATCCACCAGAAACCCTTCAACCTGATGGAACATAGGCGTATGGGTAATATCAGAATCACAGCGATACACCTTGCCTGGAGCAATCACCCGTAAAGGCGGTTTCTCCGTCTCCATGACTCGGGCCTGCATGGGTGAAGTGTGGGTTCTGAGCAGGATGGAATCATCCACATAAAACGTGTCATGCATATCACGGGCGGGATGATGGGCAGGTATATTGAGGGCCTCAAAATTATAAAAATCGGTCTCAATATCAGGCCCTTCAGCAACGGTGAAGCCCAGACCCTCAAAGATATCACAGATTTCTTCCATGATCTGGGTGACTGGATGCAATTTGCCCTGGGGCAGCATCCGACCCGGCAGAGTCAGGTCTATCGCAGAGGCCTCCCCTGTCCCATGGGCCAGGGAGGCCTTCTTTTCATCAAAATGAAGTTGAAGTTCCTTTTTAAGCTCATTGGCCAATTGACCAAGACGGGGACGATCCTCCAGGGGAGCATCACCCAGTTGCCGCATGAGCTGAGTAAAGGGGCTTTTCCGACCGAAATATTTTATCCGGAACGTTTCAAGGTCGCTTGGGCTGGCAATGACGGCCAGGTCCCTTGCTGCTTCATCCTTCAGTTCTTGTAATGCTTCTTCCATTTGATCAAAGCCTTAGGATACAAGCTTTGTTACTTGGGCGAAGGCGTTCGGATCGAGAATTGCCATATTAGAAAGAATTTTACGGTCAAGCTCAACCTGGGCTTTGTTCAAGCCACCCATCAATCGGGAGTAGTTGGTACCGTTCATTTTGGCAGCCGCGCTGATCCGAGCTATCCACAGACGGCGAAAGTCGCGTTTCTTGGCGCGCCGATCGCGGTAGGCATAACATAAGGCTTTATCAACCGCTTCAGTGGCGGAGCGAAACAACCTACTCCGGCCTCCACGGTAGCCTTTGGCAAGTTTAAGGACTCTATTTCTTCTGCGGCGTGCTTTAAAACCGCGGGTTACTCTTGGCATGTTATTCTCCTTAGGGTTTTCTGGCAGATCAGCTGCCCACCCGTACATGAATATTTTTGGTTTTTAAGGCCAATTGCTAAAAAAAGAAATGGATGTCCACCTTCCTTAAGGCCAACGATCCATTCATCTGGCAACCAATGGTAGCCAACAGTCCCCTGTAAATACAGGAAAACTGACTACATATATGGAACCATACGCCTGACGGCAGCCATGCTCGATGAATCAACAAGGCCAGACTTGCGCAGGTTTCTTTTTCTCTTGGTGCTTTTCTTGGTAAGGATATGACTGGTGAAGGCCTTGGCCCTTTTTATCTTTCCTGTACCGGTTTCTTTGAAACGCTTGGCAGCGCCTCTCTTCGTTTTCATCTTAGGCATGGTAATGCTCCTTATATATAATGTACAACGTCTTCATTATCCGTCTTGGCCAACAGGCAGAAAGGGGCCCCAGCCAAAATACACAACTTTTCAACAGTCAAAATGAATGCTGAGATACCCTGTAACACATTTTGACTTTAGGTGAAAGCCGGCAAGTATGCAGAAAGTAAAAAAATTATTTTTTACTAGGGGCAACCATCATCACCATCTGCCGCCCTTCCATCATGGGAGGCTGAACAATGGTGGCAATATCCTCAATTTCACCGGCAATCTTTTTCAGAACATCGCGGCCCAACGTGTCGGCATAGACAATCTCCCGGCCACGGAAACGCAAGGTCACCTTCACCTTATTGTTCTGTCCCAGGAACTTTCTGATGTTCCGGATCTTGAAATCAAGATCATGCTTTTCCGTCTTGGGACGAAGCTTAATTTCCTTCATCTCCACAACGGTTTGCTTCTTGCGCGCATCAGCCTCTTTTTTCGACTGCTCATAGCGGAACTTGCCATAATCCATGATCCGGCAGACAGGAGGTTTGGCCGTGGGTGATATCTCGACCAAGTCAAGCCCGTCCTCCTCTGCAATGGAAATCGCCTGGCGGGTCGGCATAATACCCAATTGCTCACCAGTAGCGTCAATGACACGAACCTCGTCAATACGGATCATACCGTTGACCCTGGCGCGGATCTCACGCTGTTGTTTTACACTCTTCTTTCTTTTAATGCCTACACCTCACATCGTGGTTAATTTTCGATTCTTACGCTTCCAGACCCTGGCTCTTTTTTGATTCGCGGCTGATCAATTCCGCAAATTCCGCCACTGGCATGGGATCAAGGTTTTTACCATTTCGCAGACGAACAGTCACCATGCCCGTCTCCATCTCTTTATCACCGACAATAACCATATAAGGGATCTTGGCCATCTGGGCTTCACGGATTTTAAAGTTCAGCTTCTCATTACGGACGTCCTTTGACACCCTCACCCCATTTTTACGGAGCTTGGCATAGACATCTTCGGCATAGTCGAGCTGATTGTCGGTGATATTAACAATAATGGCCTGTACCGGCGCCATCCACAGAGGAAAGGCTCCAGCATAATGTTCAATAAGCACCCCGAAGAAACGTTCCAGGGAACCCATCAGGGCCCGGTGGATCATAATGGGCTGGTGCTCCTTGCCATCATCACCGGTATAGCTGATGGCAAACCGTTCCGGCAGGTTAAAATCCACCTGAATGGTGGAGCATTGCCAGGAGCGACCCAGAACATCCTTAATCTTAATGTCGATCTTCGGTCCGTAGAATACACCTTCGCCCGGATCGACCTCATACTTGAGTCCTTTTTTCTCCAGAGCAAGCTTCAAAGCGTTTGTCGCCTTCTCCCAGTTCTCGTCACTGCCCACATACTTATCAGGGCGGGTGGAGAGATAGACATCATACTCAGTAAAGCCGAAGGTCTTTAAAACGTGGAGATTAAGATCAATGATATTAAAGATCTCATCCTCAAGCTGGCTGGGCAAAACAAAGATATGGGCATCATCCTGGGTGAAGCCGCGGACCCGCATGAGTCCCTGCAGGGCACCGGTCCGCTCATAGCGATACACAGTGCCTAATTCACACCAACGGATGGGAAACTCTCGGTAACTCCGCTTCTTACTGGTGTAGATGCCGATATGAAACGGACAGTTCATCGGCTTAAGCTGGTAATCAACGCCATCAACATCCATAGGGGAGAACATATCATCCGCATAGAAGTCAAGGTGACCGCTGGTGGCCCACATATCACGCTTGGCAATGTGCGGGGTGTAGAGCAGCTCGTAGTCGTTGGCGTAATGTTCGGCGCGCCAGTAATCTTCAATGAGCTTACGGGCCAAGGCGCCCTTGGGCAGCCACAGGGGAAGTCCCGGTCCAACCTGATCATTAATAGTAAAGAGCTCAAGTTCTTTACCGAGCTTGCGGTGATCCCGTTTCTTGGCCTCTTCAATGAGGTGGAGATACTGCTTTAAGGCCTTGGGATCAAAAAAAGCCGTGCCATAGAGACGCTGGAGCATGGGACGTTTCTCATCCCCACGCCAGTAAGCCCCGGCCAGACGAAGAATCTTAAATGCCCGCAGGAAACCGGTATGAGGAATATGGGGGCCGCGACAGAGATCAACAAATGCACCCTGGCCGTAGAGGCTGACCTCAGGATCGGTAAGATCTTCTAAAAGCTCAACCTTATACTCCTGGTTACGCTCCTTAAAAAAGGCGATGGCATCTTGGCGGGCCATGGTCTGCCGGGCAAAGGGCAGATTCTGACCAACAATCTCCTTCATCCTCTGCTCAATGGCCTCAAAATCGTCAGGAGTAAAAGGTTCCGAACGATCAAAATCATAGTAAAAGCCGTCCGCCGTGGATGGCCCGATGGCAACCTTTACATCCGTACCGAAGAGCTCAACAACAGCCTGGGCCATGACATGGGCTGCTGAATGGCGAAGCAGGTTAAGTCCCTCATCACTGGTGATGGTAATGGGGGTCAACTGGACACTATGGTCAAGGGTGGCCGATAAATCCAAGGCCTTGCCATCAGCCTTTACAGCCAATGTGTTTTTGCGTTCCTTGCTGGAACACAAGGCCTTGACCACCTCTTGAACCGTAATCCCGGCGGCAAAAGAAGCAGCGTCACCGCCTGCTATGGAAATTTCAATTTCGGACATAAATAACTAACCCAGCCAAACTGGAATTAATACACAGAACTCATTCCAGTACCCCTTGTGGGGTATAAGTGCCAGAACAGGAGAGGCACACAGTTTACTGCAAAAATATTTTTTTACTCTTTTGCTACCTTGTGCGCGAAAATTTACGTAGGACACCTGAACAAAAAACTTCGCAACATTAAAAAAAATGCTGCGAAGTTATAAAAATGGTAGACCCGGGCGGGATTGAACCGCCGACCCCTACAGTGTCAGTGTAGTGCTCTCCCACTGAGCTACGAGTCTACGAAACATATGCGAGCACCATCAATGAAGACGGTGATAGTTTTATGAAAAACGCAGAATTAATTACCAGCTCTGCGCACTCCTGTCAATGAGAAAAGGCTATTTTCAACACGAATAGCAAGGGTTCTGCCACCCTGATATTACGCCTTTTTTCGGGCCTCAATGGCCCGACTCAGGGTAAGTTCGTCGGCATATTTGATATCCATCCCCATGGGAATACCGCAGGCCAGACGCGTCACCTTCACCCCGCAGTCCTGGAGGCGGTTACTGAGATAGGCGGCCGTGGCCTCGCCTGGCACGGTGGAACTGGTGGCAATAAGAACCTCCTGGACCTTTTGACTGCGGACCCGCTGAATCAGGGCATCAATCTTGATCTCGCCCGGTCCGATACCGTCCATGGGGGACAATACCCCGTGCAGGATATGGTATTTACCCTTAAAGGCCCCTGTCTTTTCAATGGCCATCAAATCGCCAGACGCTTCAACCACACAGACCATGGCTGGATCACGGCGACTGTCCCCACAGATATCACAGGGATCGTGCTCGGAAAAGGCAAAACAGTTAGAACAGAGCGTAATGGCATCATGGAGACCCGCAAGGTCTCGAGCCAGCCCCCTAGCCTCTTCAGCTGGACGACGCAGGAGATGAAGAGCCAACCGGGTTGCGGTCTTCTGACCAATGCCGGGGAGCCTCTTAAAATCAGATATCAGTTTATCAAGGGCCGGGGGGACAACGTTCATAGGCGGGTATTTTTTATTTGTCAATTCTTGCCAAGGCTCGGCGGGAAAAAGCTCGCAGAAGTTGCCAATTTGAGAAGAAGGTACTTGTCTTTACAAAGAACCCTTCATATTACTTACTTCTCAAGTTCTTAACTCCTCAAATTCTATTTTTCTCACCCGAACATATTGGGGATATCAATACCAAGCCCACCGGTGAGCTTGGTCATCTCGGCCTGGATCATTTCCTTGGCCTGTTTCATGGCCTCATTAACAGCAGCCACCACCAGATCCTGGAGCATGCCTGGATCTTCGGGGGTTATGACCTCTTTATCAATTACGATGGAGACCACCTCATGCCTGCCATTGACAACTGCGGTCACCATGCCACCGCCCACAGAAGCACTGACCGTCTTATCGGCCAGCTCCTCCTGCATTGCCGCCATTTTCTGCTGAAACTGCTGGGCCTGCTGCATAATTGCGCTCATGTCCATATTGAAAACTCCGTTATTGAAAGGATGAAAGATGAATTGTGAAGGATAAAAAAAATAACCCCTTTATCTCGCGCCCCTATTTATCTGAACTTCGGACCGGTGCGTATCCCCACCACCTTGCCGTCAAAAATCTCCGTCACCATCTGCACCAGAGGATCAGCGGTCAGGGCCCGCCGCTCCTCACGAGGGCTGGTTCCATCCCCCTCGTTTATCTGACCTGCCATGGAACAGACATCCAGACAAAGCTCGGCCTGAAAAAAATCCTGGGCAAAGGTGGTGAGGGCCTTGAGGTTATCACGCTCGGACAACAGGGTACAATCGGCTGGATTGTCAAAACGAAAGAGCAATTTATCCCCCTCAAGATGGGGATTGTCGCAAAGACGGAGGGTCTGGGCCATCCACGGCTTGCGTTCCTTAACATAGAGGATAAAACTTTCCCAATCGCGGACCACATCGCGCTGATGGACCTCAACCACGACCTTGTCGGTTTTAGTTTTTGCCACACCATTCTGACCCGTGGCAGGTCGAGGCTCATGGGCAGCACTTCCCTGCGGGGACACATCGTCTTGAACCTTCTCTGGGGTTGGGAGTGGGGTACTAGTTGCGGCGTGGGGATCAGGGTTTTCGGAACGGGAAAATTCCTGTTCCGGCTCTCTCAACTCCCTCTTCTGATGACCTCCGGGCTGCTCACTGCCCCGGAAAGACAAGTCAATATTTTCAGTTTTTTTTTGTGCTGGCACCTGGCCGTGATGAACAGGAACAACGCCGCCACTGGCCGCAATGAGCTTATCAAGACGTATGGCTAGTTCAGAAGCCGGCATCACCTGCCCTACTTGGCTGGCCCGGACAAAGGTCATCTCCAGGGTTAAGCGAGGCTGGCTGGCATGGCGTAACTCTTCAGCGCCCTGCATGAAAACCTGAAAAAACTGGTAAAGGCTCTCCTTACTGGTGGCAGCGGCCAGTTCCATCATGGCGTCTATATCGTGGGCCGCCACATCAATCAAACGGCCAGGCTCCCGGCTTGTCTTACAAACCATCAGGGCCCGGAAAAACTCAAGAAGATCATCGCTGAACCTCTTAAGATCCACGCCAAGAAGATAGGTCTCTTCCAGAATCTCAAGACAGCGGGCCAGGTCACCAGCCATGATTGCCCGGGCCAGGGTCACAAAGACCTGACGATCGACAAGGCCGAGAACCTGGACAACATCCTCGTCCTTGACCTGCACGGCGCCAGACTCATCCTCACCGGCAAAGGAGAACATCTGATCTAGGAGACTCAGGCCGTCACGCACACTGCCGTCGGCCTCCCGAACGATCATTTCCAGAGCTGCCGGAGAAATACCGACCTGTTCCGACTTGGCGATTTTGGCAAAGAATTGACTCAGGGTGTCAAAGCCCACCCTTTTCAATTCATAACGCTGACAGCGCGACAGGATGGTGATGGGCACCTTGTGAAGCTCGGTGGTGGCAAACATGAAATAGACATGCTCCGGCGGTTCCTCCAAGGTCTTCAAAAGGGCATTGAAGGCCTCGTTGGTGAGCATGTGAACCTCATCAATGATGACAATCTTAAAACGGCCCGTGGTTGGGAAAAAACGGATATTTTCTTTGAGTTCGCGGATCTCCTGGATGCCACGGTTGGAGGCGCCGTCAATTTCCTTCAAATCTACGGCGTTACCAGCCGTAATTTCCTGGCAGGACTTGCAGACGTTGCAAGGAACATCAGGATCTGTAGACTCGCAGTTAAGGGCCTTGGCCATTATCCTGGCCAGGGTGGTCTTGCCGACCCCGCGCACCCCGGAAAACAGCATGGCATGGGCCACCCGTTTTCGACGTATGGCGTTCAGCAATGTCCGCACCACGGGCTGCTGGCCAACGACGTCATGGAATGTTTGTGGGCGCCATTTCCTGGCGAGGACTAAGTAGGACATAGGAGAGTCTTGAGATACAAAAAAAGATAGCCAGGCACCCCTGCGGCACACAAAGGTGATCGCTACCGCTGCTTCCTTCCGGATCTGACGGGGTTCACGAGCCTTCGTTGCACAGGACCCGGCTATCAAAAGAATGCATTTTACCAGCCTTTAACTAACCTAGCTGGTAAAAAATGGGTCAAATATGGCGGAGAGGGAGGGATTCGAACCCTCGATAGCTTGCACTATACACACTTTCCAGGCGTGCTCCTTCGGCCTCTCGGACACCTCTCCGCATCGCTCGAGAAAGCCAAAAGCCCTCTCAAATCGAGGACGCCAATGTACCTTGTTGTCTTTTCTTTTGGAAGAGTTTTTTTCAGGAACATTTTTTTTAAAAAATACCTGTTCAAAATATATAATCTCGGTTCTTGCCCCTGGCAAGCCATCACGATTATTTTCGTCGCTTGGCCCGAAAAAATTCTTTAAGCAAAAGCGCCGCTTCAACACCCAAGACACCACCCTCCACCTCAAGGGTATGATTCAGCACGCCATCGCACCCCACCCGATAGCAAGACACCATACCGCCGGCCTTGGGATCCTCTGCCCCATAGACCAACCGTTTTACCCGGGCCTGAACCAGGGCTCCGGCGCACATAACGCAGGGCTCCAAGGTTACATAGAGGGTGGAATCAGCCAGCCGGTAATTACCGACCTTCTGGCCAGCGGCCCGCAGGACCAAAATTTCGGCATGGGCAGTGGGATCATGGTGGGCGATGGGGCTGTTCCCAGCCCGGGCCAGTATCTCCCCATCTGCCGCAACCAACACGGCACCGATGGGCACTTCGCCCTGCCGGGCCGATTGCCTTGCCTCCTCCAGGGCGAGGGACATAAAGGCTTCATCCCTGGTCAAAGAAGGGGCCACCGCCACGGACACGGGGAAACTATTCCCCCTGCTCACGCTTCACTCTTTTAACATAGTTGGCAGCCTCCCAGCCGGCCACGCAACCATCACCCACAGCCTTTGCCATCTGGAAGGGCTGACCGGCAATATCGCCGGCAGCGTAAACCCCGGGAATATTGGTCTCCATCTTCTTATTGGTGTCGATATAGCTGAAGGTCTCCATATCAAGCTGAACACCGATGGCCGTGGCCAGTTCCATGGGGCCTTTGGAGCCAAGCTCGATAAAAACACCATCCACCGCCAGGGTGGAATCATCCACCAGGACAACGCCTGTCACCGCAGTATCACCGACAATCTCCTTGACCCAGGTTTCATGCCTGACCACCACCGAACTTTCAGAGAGGCGCTGCCGCATGGCATCGGAGACGCTGAGATTCTTGCAGATAAGGGTGACTTCTGAGGCATACTTGGTCAGGGTGATGGCACCGTCAACAGCGGCACTTTCACTGCCCACCACGGCAACCTTGGCCTTGCGGTAGAAATTGCAGTCGCAATCCACGCAATAGCTGACCCCCTTGCCAGCCAGCTCATTTTCGCCGGGTACCCGCAGTTTTTTCTTGGAGGTACCAATGGCGATAATAATACTGGTGGCAAGAAAGCTCTTGCCCTCGGAACGAACCAGAAATCCACCATCGGCAGGCTCAACATGAAGAACATCTTCCTCAACCAGGCGGGAGCCAAAGCGGGTGGCCTGGGCAATTCCGATCTCGATCATCGTATGGCCATCGGTAACACCATTGACGCAGAGATAATTTTCCACATGGGCCCGGTAAATGGCACTGCGCTCAGGCCTGCCGATGATCACCACCGAGGCCTTTTTCCGCACCGCATGCACCGCTGCCTGCAGACCAGCAGGTCCAGCACCCATAATCAACACATCAACCGCTTCTGACATACCAACACCTTATTTTCAGTTGTCACTTCCGCCTGAAGAGAACACAGGGAAGAAAGCACATTTCATATTACAAGGCCGAGACTATTTCTAAATACCTTCAACAAAAAAAGGGCAGAATCATCCGGTCAATCCGTGAAAAAAGGCCATAAATTCAGGAGCAAAGAGACTACCCTTTTTGCCCATTTTCATATAAGATGCACCATACTTACGCCCCCCTTAAATGTCAAAAAGGAAAAGGAACGCCGTGAATTTTCTCGCCGATCTCCACATTCACTCCCCCTATTCCCGGGCCACCAGCAAAAAATCCAATCTGGCTGGCCTGGCGGCCTGGGCCCAGGTCAAAGGTATCCACCTCCTCGGCACCGGTGACTTTACCCACCCTGGCTGGTTTGCCGAACTGGAAGAACAGCTCGCTCCGGCCGAACAGGGATTGTTTCACCTCAGAAATCCAGCCGTTCCCCAGGCCCTGGCCGGGGCAACACCTACCCCCTTTGACATCCGTTTTGCCTTGACCGCTGAAATCAGTTCGATCTACAAACGGCACGGCAAGGTCCGCAAGGTTCACAATATCATCTTCTGTCCCGACTTCAACTCAGCCCGGGCCTTTAATGCCCGCCTGGCTGCCATCGGCAATATCCACTCCGATGGCCGTCCCATCCTGGGCCTCGACTGCCGTAACCTCCTGGAAATCGTTCTTGAGGAAATCCCTGGCGGATTTCTGGTCCCGGCCCATATCTGGACGCCGTGGTTCTCCCTCTTTGGCTCAAAATCTGGCTTTGACTCTGTCGAGGAATGCTTTGGCGACCTAAGCGACCATATCTTCGCCCTGGAAACAGGACTTTCCTCCGATCCGGACATGAACCGCCTGATCTCCGCCCTCGACCGCTTCACCCTGATCTCAAACTCCGACTGCCACTCCCCAGCCAAACTGGGCAGGGAGGTAAACCTTTTTGACTGCGAACTCTCCTTTGCCACCATGCGCCAGGCCTTAAAGGACCCGAGCCAGGGCTTTCGCGGCACCGTGGAGTTTTATCCGGAAGAGGGCAAATACCACCATGACGGCCACCGCAAATGCGGCATCTGTTTTGACCCAATCACCACCAGGGCGCATAACAATAACTGCCCGGTCTGCGGCAAGCCACTCACCATCGGGGTCAGTCACCGGGTCATGGAACTTGCCGACCGCAACACCCCCCTCTATCCGGATCAGGCCCCCGGTTTTGAAAGCCTTATTCCCCTGGCGGAGATCCTCTCGGAACTCCTTGGCGTCGGCCCCGGCAGCAAGGCTGTCTTAAAACAATACGCCCGGCTCATCGGCACGTTTGGTTCGGAATTCACCCTCCTTCGCGACACTCCCATTGATGTGATCGGCCACGACTCCACCTTGCTTGGCGAGGCCATTAAACGGGTCAGGGAAAGAAGGGTTATCAGGCAGGCCGGATTCGACGGCCAGTTTGGCATCATCCACGTCTTTGCCGAGGGTGAGATCGACGAACTGGCCGGGGCCAAGAGTCTCTTTGCCACTGAAAAGGTAGGGCGCAAGGCACCAAAAGCCCTGAACAAGGTAGAGCCGAAGCACCTCCCCCCCCTACCAGCCAAAAATAAGGCGGGCACAGGGCAGAAAGGCCCCAAGCTCAATGCCCGTCAGCATGAAATAGTCACCAGCCCCGACCCTCTCATTATCGTCTCGGCAGGGCCAGGCACCGGCAAGACCTTCACCCTGGTGGAGAGAATGACCCGCCTGTTCACAGAGGGGCGGCGGCCGGAGAATCTCTTTGCCATTACCTTTACCAACAAGGCAGCCGATGAAATCAAAAAACGGCTGCTCGCAAGAACAGGAGATGGGGCGGCGGCCGTTTTCAGCGGCACCTTTCACACCTTCTGCCTCCACTGGCTGCGCCGGGCCCAGCCCGCCCTTGAGGTTATTGGTGACGAAACCAGGCAACTTCTTGTCAAACAGCTCTTTGCCAATCTCAACCACCAGGAACGCAGTCAGATCAGGGCTGAGATCATCAGCCACTTCCATTTTCGTGCCACCAAGAAACAGATTCTGCCCGCCTCGGCCCAGGTCCAGTGTTACCTCAGCCATCTTGAGGAAATTGTCGCCATTGACCTTGACGCCATTATCCCCACCTTTCTCGCCTGCCTGCAGGATACCGACTTCAGAAAACTGGTCACCGGCGAGGTGGGCGCTCTCTATGTTGACGAGTTCCAAGATGTGAATCAGGCCCAGTACGATTTGGTCTCGACCCTGGCAGACACGGCAGAGGTGTTTGCCATTGGCGACCCAGACCAGGCCATCTACGGCTTTCGCGGCAGTGATCTCAAATTTTTCTTTCACTTTGCCAAGGAGGCCAAGGCCACCGAGCTTAATCTCACCAGCAATTATCGCTGCCGGCCTGAGATTTTAAAGGCTGCCGCCGCCCTCATCAGTCATAATAGCCTGGCCAGCGGCATTGTCCTTACCCCGCAAGACAAGAAAGCAGGCTCCCTGCACAAAATGGCCCTGGAAAATGCCCAGAAGGAGGGCCAGGCCATTGCCCAGACCATTGAAAACTTGGTGGCCGGCACCAGCAATCTCACCGTGGACCAGATGGGGGCAGACAACTTTACCTTCAAGGATATTGCCATCCTCTTTCGCATGGGTCGTCAGGCCGCCATCCTGGCGGCCGAACTGGAAAACCGCGGCATCCCGTTCCAACAGAGCGGCGCCACCCCCTTTTTCATGAAACCAGAGGTAAGACCCCTCTACCATTTCCTGCTGGCGGTGACCGGCAAGGCCGACATCGCCGCCACCCTCCTGTTGCTGGGTGCCTTAAAAGGAATTGGTCACACCACCCTTGATCTCCTGGAGCAAAAAATCCCGGTAACCAGCCATGACATCTGGCAGGAGCTCACCCATATTGAGATCCCCCACCTGGCCATGGAAAAAATAGCAGCCCTCCATGAAATAATGACTGTGTATAAAGAAGGCGCCCGGGCCGACGGCAGCCATGGCCTGGCCCAGGTCGCTCATTTCTTAGGCCTTGACCTTGACCATGCTCTGGTAAAGAAATTTATAGACTTTGCCCGGGCCCTGGGGGGCATGGAGAGCGTTGCCCATCATTTCCTGAGCCATGCTGAGGCCACAATCTATGACGAACGGGCCGAGGCCGTGTCACTGATGACCATGCACAGCGCCAAGGGCCTGGAGTTTCCCGTGGTATTTATTGCCGGCCTTGAAGAAGGTATCTGCCCCTATGTCTCGACCGGCAGTGACCTGGAGGAGGAACGCCGCCTCCTGTATGTGGCCATGACCAGGGCCAAGGAGAAACTGTTTATGACCAGGAGTAAAAGCAGGCACGGCACAGAGTGTGAACCCTCGCGTTTTTTACAAGAACTGCCCGCCCAGTTCTTCACGGAGCAGGACACACCAGCGGCCAAGAAGAATAAAAAAACAGCCGTACAGTTAAAATTATTTTAACCATTTTCTTAACCACAAAGACATTCCTTTCAATACCCCCCTTGAGGGGTACAAAAGGTTAAAATCTTTTTTTCTTTGTGTCTTTGTGCCTTTGTGGTTAACTTTTTTTCATTATGGACACCCCTTCTCAAAAATTTCTCAAGATAGGCAAGACCTCGGTGGGCCTTATCGGCCTTGACCCGGCCCTGCAAAAGGCCATGGCCGACAACCTCAGCCCTGTTGAGGCCGAGGAATTTCTCTACACCACCATTGCCAAGCTCAACTATGTACCGGCCACCGCCCAAGCCAACTACCGCAAGGCCCTGCGGCAAGAGTATGAGCGGAGAATATCCGGCCAAGCCCTGACCAGTGACGTCTTAGAGGTTCGCATCTTTGCCAGTGGCTGCGTGACTTGCGACAAGCTGGCCTCCACCATGTTTGACATCCTACAGCGCATGAACCTGGTTGCTGATATTGAAAAGATCTTTGATCTTGATGAGATCTGGCGGCACGGGGTGATCAGCCCACCGGCCTTAAAGATAAACGGCGAACTTCTCTGCCAGGGCAGGATGCCCACCCCGGCCGAGATTGAACAATGGCTGCGGGATCGCCAGAAGTAACAGCCCTCTCTTCTTATTGCATAAAAAAAGGCCAGGGCGCTTTCGCGCCCCAGCCTGCTTCAGGAAGGAAGCTATTCAAGAAGCCTTAAGGCTACTTAAATCTTTTTGAACTACACCATCTTATTGGACAGCAACCGGGGTGTAGCGGATAACCATTTTGTCGCCTGCGAAGCTTTCGTCAACCGTAATCCAGAAGGTTAATCCCAGGTTGGCAGCATCTTCAACGTAATCCATATACATTACGTTTACTTCACCAGCAGCAATGGCTGCTATGGCAGCAGTGACACTTGGATGAACGGTCTGGCCATTAAGTCCACCAGTTGCGACATCACCAAGTTGTTCAGGATCACCACCAACTGCTACGCCGCGCCAATTTACCCAGGTACCGTTACATGCCAAGCCATTTACATCGTCGCCGGTGTGGGTGCCAACGTGAACGTAGTTATCGGCCGGGCCTTCGGCGCAGTTGCCCATCAGGATATTATCGGAGTTGATATCATTATCATCATCATAGAAGATGGCAATGGGTGCGCCCGCGCTGTTTAGCCAAGATCCGAAGACATTGGAATAGGTAGTAGAAACACCGGTACTGGTGATAATGTCTTCGTCAGCAGTCATGGAGAAACCCATGCGCTCCTCAGGATTAAAGTAACCTGGCTCAGGATGATAAAAGTCAGCCGGACCGGCCAGACCCTGGGCGAAATTAGCGGAGAGAATCAGAGGAAGCATGGTGTCGGTTGATACTGTGTTGGTGAATATTGCTCCTGTGTCAGTGGAAAATCCGAGACCGTCGCCGGAAGTTGAGGCAACGAAATAGCCGTCCGCATCCCTGGTTCCAAGCTCAATGGTGTAGGACTCCCACAAATCAGCTGGGGTGCCATCAGTCAGCTTCTGTTCCATTTTGTAGGTGTTTGTGGGTCCGCCAACGACATTAAAGTCTAATTCCAAGGGCGCGGTAAGGGTATTCATGACTTTGGCGCGTTTACTGGTCTTCAGATCATCGGTGCACTCTTTTTCTACCCAAGTGCTCGGATCATCGGCGACATAATACAACTCGTTGTAACCTGTTGTCATGAGGCACTTAACTTCTGTTGTTCTTGCAACACCTTTTTTAGTGTACGTCGTTGCTACAGTCTCTCTAACCTGGAGTCCGGGTCCTTTGACGTTGCCCTCTTTCCAGTTTACTTTGCCGTTTGATACGCCATCTGCGTTAGTGATAACGCTGCTGTACGTGGTGTAAGGTACATAAGGACCTGCGGCGATGGTAACATTTGATGTATCCCAACCTTCAAGAACACCTGCGCTAGCTGAACCAGCGACCATCAGGCCAAGTGCTGCTGCCGTTAAAATTACTTTCTTCATTTTCTCTACTCCACTCCAATTACGTTTTCCTTTCCACTATGCAAGCTGAGCTTGCACTCTTCTTCGCATCCTGCAAATTAAACTTGCAGTCCTCACTCAAAAAAAAAGGAATGGCCATTCCAGTTAACGTCTTATTAGAGCCTGTGTGCCTCTGGGGATATGCATTGAGCATACTTACCAGGCATGACTGTTTTTGCTGCCAGAAGACGTTGTTTGCTTCTCATTGCAACGTTGCAGCCACGACACGTTTTATTTCTTTTTTTTCACAGATCTAAGCGATAACTAACTGTATTTTTTAAAAATGTTTTTTTGGTTTCGTTGTAAAAAGCGCAACAACCTGCCAGCAGAGTCGCACCTGCGCGCTCCGCAGCAGCTGTGGAGCTGGTGACCAGAAAATTGGCGCGACAAATTGCCATGTTATACTTTGCACAAAACGACAAATAGCCACAGACGCAGCCTGATCCCAAACCGTGGCATCTTTCTCACACAGCGCGTCCAAACAAGTCGTAAAAAGAGTAGTCTAAAAAAAAATCAGTACAATCCTGCACCCTTAAAATGCTACCATAAAGGTGAAGGAGGGGAGCCGTGCTCAACGAAAACACCTTATCCAAAAATGACGTCACCGATCTCATAACCGCTTATGCCGGAGCTGAACGGGTACCCAAGAAATTCAAGGTCATCACTGATACCAGCGATTTTTTCAAGGTAGAGTATAATGACGTTGTTCTGCTTGCCGGCATTCCGTTTTGGATCAAACGCTATGAGATGGAGGGTCGCTTTGGCATCGACGACCAGCCCAAATACTGGGTACGACGGGCCATTGACCTGCGTGACGGCACCACTAAAATCCTCAAGCTTGTCTTCCACGAAAAGTTTGATACCACCATCGGCGACATCGTCATTAAATGCTTCCGCAGCCCTAAAAAGGAGGCGCGCATCCTGGAACTGGTTGCAGACCACGATCATTTCATGCACGGCACCTGGATTCTAGATACTGCGGGAAATATTGTTCGTGTCCTGGATTTTATCTACGGCCGCAATTTTGACCAGCTCATCGTCGAGCTCGGCCACGACCACCACGATTATTTTTTCAACCACTTCCCAGATCTGCTGGATCGCTATATCGACTTGGTTATTGCCATCAAATTCCTCCACGACCACGGCGAAAAACATGGTGACATCCGGCGCGACCACATCATCTTGGATCGCGAACGGCAAATATATCGCTGGATCGACTTTGACTACAACTTCATGCACGGCGAGTCAATGTTCGGCTTTGATCTCCACGGCCTGGGAAACATTCTCACCTTCCTTGTCGGACGAGGCGATGTCCTGGTGCCCGATCTGCATCAGAATCAGCGCCCCCTTTTCGACAGCCTGTGGGGCGAGGACCTCAACATCTCTTACAAGAACCGGGTGGCGAACCTGCGCAAGATTTACCCCTATATCCCCGAGTCTTTAAACAGGGTTCTTCTCCATTTTTCCCAAGGTGCCAAAATATTTTACGAAACCACTGACCAGATGCTTAACGACCTGGCCACGGCGAAGATCGATGTGGCCAAACAGGCAGGGAGGATATGATGAGTAAAGGCAGTTTCAGTGATGTCGCCCGCAGGGATAGCGAACGGCACCTTTTGGCAGCAGTAGATGAGTCAGAGAATTCAAGACGGACCATTATCTATCTTGCCGATTTTTTTGGAGATTATCAGGATATTTTTATCACCCTGCTCTCCATTCTCCCGGAACCTTCAGAAGATTATTTTGCCACGGAAGATGAACGACAGAAATGGCTCACGGAACAAACAGCCCATATTACTAACAAGCTTGCTGAGTACAGAGCGATTCTCGTGGACGCTGGCTTTAGCGAAAAGCAAATCGATGTCCGGCTCGTTGTCCGGCAATGCGCCTCCATCGGCGATGCCATCCTTGAGGAACAAGACAAACTACGCTGCTGCATTGTGGCCGTGGGACGGCGAGGCCTCAGCCATAACGCCGAGTTCATCCTGGGATCAACCTCCAGCAAGATCCTCCACCATGCCAAGCACTGCGCGGTGCTGGTGGTGGAGTAGCCTGCCTGCCCAGAGCCCCATTTTTCCCATTTTTCGCACACCTGTCTTTCTGCGCGGCACCCCTTCCACGACTGGCGACAAGAGAGATTGCAGACTAGGAGGTCTCGTCACATTGGCGGGATTCCCGCCTGACAAGCATCCTTTTCCGTAGATAATCGGCCCCGAAGATGAGGGCAATGCCGAACCAGGCCAGAAAATAGACAGGCAAAGGCACCGGCCCGGTATTAAGAACCCTTTGCAAGGGGGGGAAATAGAGGGTGGCCCAGGAAAAGATGACCTGAATGACGATGCCGAGCAGCAGCAGGCGGTTGCTGAAGATGCCCCGATCAAGGCCGGAACGCCGGGCAAAACGGCGGCCCAGGAGATTACCGATCTGCATGAGGAGGATAGTAGCCAGGGCAATACCCATGGCGGAACGATAGAGGGGATCATGGCTGGCCAGCTCATCACCATACTGCCAACCGCCAGCGATGAGAACGTAGAAAAAAAGGCCCAGCGACCAGAGGCCTTCCAGCAGACCGAGAAAAAGATAGCTGTGGCAGATCAGGGCCGGAGTGAGCAGTCCCTGGCCTTGAGCACGGGGCGGCCGGTTCATGGTTTCCTGGTCCGGGGGCTCCTGGCCCAGACCCATGGAAGGGATAATGTCGGTGCCCAGGTCGATGGACAGGATCTGAATAACATTCAAGGCCAGCGGCACAGGAAAGAGGATATAGAGGAGATAGGGCAGGATCTCCGGGCCGTTACTGACCAGGACATAGTTGGTGAATTTTTTGATATTGTCAAACACCGTCCTGCCCTCTTCGATGCCGGCGACAATGGAGGCGAAATTATCATCAAGGAGAATAATCTGGGCCGACTCCCTGGCCACATCCGTGCCCTGTCGGCCCATGGCAATGCCGACATCAGCGGCCTTCAGGGCTGGGGCATCGTTGACCCCGTCGCCGGTCATGGCGACAATCTTCTCCATGCTCTTTAAGGCGGTAATGATCTTCATCTTTTGCTCTGGTGTGGTACGGGCAAAGACCCTGACCCCCTGTTCCAGATGCGCCACCAGCCCCGCCTCGGTGAGGCCGGCCAGGACATCACCGGTAATGACCTGCGCCTCGCTTTCCCCAATGGGGACAATACCGCTCTTGCCGGCAATGGCCAGGGCCGTGTCCGGATGGTCACCGGTGATGAGGATAACCTCAATGCCGGCCTTATGACATTTTGCCACCGCCCCCCGCACCTCAGGGCGCAGAGGGTCCTCAATGCCGATAAAACAGGCCAGGGTCAGCCCCTCTTCGAATTTGGCCTGCTCCATCTCGCCAGCACGGAACTGCTCGTCGGCCGCCAATTCCTTCCAGGCCAAGGCAATCACCCGTAGTCCCCTTCCGGCCATGGCCCGCATCACCTCTTCGGCCCCTGCCAGGGCGCTCTGATCAGCCCTATCTACCTTCCCCCCTTGCGCGCCGGCCCCGGTCTGGGAGGTGATCCCACTAAGCATGGGGCTGATGGCCTCAAAGGCGCCCTTGACCACAAAAAAACGTTGCCCATCCTTTTCGAGGATACCGGCTGAACGCCGCTTCTCCACGTCAAAGACAAAGTGATGACTAGCCGCAGCCTGGGCAGCAGCCAGATCGCCATCCAGCCCTCTTATCTTCAGGGCCACGGCCACATCGAGTGGGTCACCGGACAGGCCCTGGTCAGCCTCGTGCACCTCGGAGGCGGCCAGGGCAAGCTCCAGCAGATGCAGCTTATCATCATCGCCCCAGGCCTCACCAGACTGCGGTTTCACAAGTTCGGTGATGGTCAGCAGGTTTTCGGTGAGGGTGCCGGTCTTATCCGAGCAGATGACATGGATGGCGCCCAGGGCCTCTACGGCACTCAGGCTCTTGACCAAAACATTTTTCCTGGCCATGCGCAGACTGCCCATGGCCAGGGACAGGGTAAAGGTGGGCAGTAAGCCCTCCGGGACATTGGCGACAATGATCCCCATCATAAAAACCAAGTTTACCCACAGGGGCCGGCCCCGACTCACCCCGTAGAAAAAAAAGCCCAGGCCCATGAGCACGGCAATGATGGTGAGCACCCGGACCATGTGGGCGGTCTCCCGCTCCAGGGGGGACGCCTCCCGCGTGATGGCCTGGGAGAGATGGGCGACCTTGCCAAACTCGGTGCGCAGGCCGGTGGCAAAGACCACGGCCCGACCGCTGCCCCGCACCACGCTGCAGCCGGCAAAGGCGACATTATCGCACTCGGCCAACCGTTTCGCACACGGTTCATGATACAGAGAACAGGGGTTGGCCTCACCGGTGAGGGGGGCGTTATTGACCAGCAAGCCCTCGGCCACGACAATGCGGGCATCGGCCGGAATCTTATCACCCTCGGCAAGCAGCAGCACATCGCCGGGAACAATGTTCTCGGCCGCTATTTTTGACAGCTGGCCGTCGCGCTCAACCTCCACCAACTGGGGCAAAAACTTTTTCAAGGCCTCCATGGCCCGTTCGGCCCGGTATTCCTGAATAAAGCTAAAAAAGGCGTTGAGCAGGGCCACCACCGCCAGGGCCCAACCCAGGATATTCATACTCTCGCCGGGATTGAGGCCATGGGCCACAAAACAGATGGCAGCGGAAACCATGAGCAGAATGGTGAAAAAGTTGGTGAATTGTTTGCTGAAGTTCCGCACCAACTTCCAGGGATCAGCCATCTCCAGGGAATTCGGACCCACCTGGAGCAGACGTTCCTCAACCTCGGCGGTGTTGAGTCCTTGGGCCCGGCTGTTGAGCACAGCGTAAACCCGCTCCGGGGCAAGCTGCTGGATTTGAAGCGAACCCTTATTCATATCTTCCGGTAGATGCCGACATCGCAGGGGGTTTCGCGGAGGATCTGCTCAAGCTTATTGCCATAAAAATAACGGCTGGGCAGATTACGGTCTGACGCCCCCATGATAATCATTTGAGTCTTGAGTTTGCTGGCCTGAATGAGGATCTCCTTCACCCAGTCGTCAGAGAGGATTACCTTGCCGTCAATGTGGAGAGTTGTGTCGCTGAGCTGCTGCCTGATGTCGGCCAGGATGTCATTGATATAATTCATACCCTCCAGGCGTAAGGCCCGGGACTTGGCGACGGACATGTACTGGAACCAAAAGGAGCTGACCTCCATGATGCGCAGGAGATGGAGGCAGTCCACCTCCGCCGCCAGGAGTCGAAAAAAGAACATGGCAGCCCGAAAACCCTGGGGGTGACCGGAGAGGGGAAAGAGGAGATCCTGTGGCGCCCCCAACAACCCGGGCTTGACCACCCGGATGGCCATGACATCAAACAGCTTACGGCGTAAGAGGCTCTCGGAGATGGTGCCGGCCAGAAAGCCTTTGCCCCGGGAGGTCATCCGCGCCCCGCAGACACACAAGCTGTCTGCGCCCAGAGGTATTGCGGCAAGCAGAGAGGAAGTGACATTGTTGACCAGGGGCAGAATAAGCTGGTCAAGCCCCACTCCGAGAGCTCGGGCCTCGTCTTCAACCGCCGTGATCTTGGCAGCAATGCTCTCTTGGGAGTAGGTGCCGTCTTCGATATGAACAAGACACAGTTGGCGGTTGCCGGCATGGAGGGCCATATTCAGGGCATAGCGGGCAACCCAATCGGCATTGATGGAGCCATCGTAGGCCAGATAAATGTTCAGGCTCATAGGGCTTAGCAACCTTGCAGGATTAATGTATGACCAAAGAAGGGGGCTGATCTCTCATTAATCTTCGCGAATCAACCTAGGGATGTCAAGATCTGATCGACGGCCGGCGCCATGTCACCGCCACCAAAGATCACGCGGCCTACCAGCGCCTATCAAGGCTGCCAAAAAAATGGGGTTGGTGAAAATCGGGGCTTTCACCCGGAACAGGAAAGGCAGCCAGATAGCGGCGGCCGGCGGCCTGGCCATGAATGGCATAGGCATTGGCATGGGTAAAGGGTAAGGGTAGCTGATCAAGATCCACCTGCACAGTCGCCTGCCAGCGCCTGCCCGCTATACGAGTCTTGCAGGAGCGGGGCTGCAGCCTCTTTTTCACCTGGCGAATGCCGTCAAGGAGCAGGATGAGATAATGGCCATGGGGGCCAAGCTCAATCTCCAGATAATGGCCAGCGGAACCCAGCAAAAAAAGCTCTACCACCTCATACTCCCAAAGCCTGTCAAGCTCGCCGGCGGGGGCGGCTGGGGCCGGATCATTATAGAGAGGGGCGCTCACCTCGACCTCAAGGTCTTGACTGCTCAGCCGGAAAAGCAGCTGGACCTTTTCAGAGGCTGCCACCATTTCTCCATCCCAGGTCTTATCGACTTCAAGGTTTACAGCATGGCCTAAAAAGCCGTCTCTATTGTTGTCTGATTCCATCGTCATGGCAGCTGTTGTAATGCATTAACGCCTCCCTATCAACATTAAGAAACGGGCTTAAAACTGGCAACGACAACCTGCTGCCATTCCACCCACCATAAAAACAGGCCGTTCAAAAGCTTTGTTTTTCACACATCAGCTGACAACCACAGCTGAAATTGACTTTTTGGCTAACCGGCAAAATTTCTATGGATGAAATTGTCTTCACAGAGTAAAAAGTGTACTAGAATTTAACCACAACCTCTTCACAAGAGATTTCCTCGCTTTTTAGTGGGGACATATTAAGGAGTCCATCATGCCCTACGCTCATAACCCATACGGTGCTGGTGATCGTGCCGTCCGTTCCATTGATCGCAATCGGGAAAAGGAACGGCGCGTCATGCTCAAACTTGCCCAAAAGCATGCTGATGAGTTGGCAACCAGACTTGTGCAACGCCTGCTGGACGCCCATATTATTGAAACTACCAACGTAGATGCCATCCGCACCCATTTCAGCAATCTGTTCCAGAAAATGCGTGACATGGATGAATTTGACCTGCAGTTCAAAATTGCTCCCCTCAGACAACTTGCTGCCGATCCAAATTTCCTTTCCCTTTACGTTACCCAGCACATTATTGAGGATCTTATTGAGGATCCGCACATTGATGACATCTTTGGTGACGATCAAGAGATCTTCTTGGCCGTTGATTCCATTATGGACAAACTGCGGCCACCCGAAGAATAAATCTAATTTTGCAATCGCACCAGAAAGGGCACGAAGGCCACGAAGTTTTGTACACTCACTTCATGGCCTTCGTGCCCTTCCTGTTTATAGCCTTAACATCTGATCTGCCCTGACCATGCCTAACTCCCCAAAAGCCATCCACCCCAGCCGCATGCCCAGCCTGCTCTATGCCAACAGCAAAGGGGAGATCCTTGACCTGCCCGACCTTGACATGGCAGGCCGGGCTGGTCGCTGGTTCTTCAGGCCTGAACTGACAGACATTATCCCCCTGCCGGTAAACAGTGATATTTTTGTCCTGCCCAACCGGATGCCCGTCGGCTTTGACCCGGAGAGCAACGAACCCATTCTTCTCCAGGAAAATCCCGACAATCCGGTCGAGGGCATCCAGGCCGTTGCCGCCTTCATGGCGCCAGCCCATACCACTATCTATACGGCAGCCTTTGAAAAGGACCATACCGACCCGCCTGCCCTGCCCCTTTTTGCCTATACGGCCGTGGGCTGGCTTGATGATCAGTTCTGGGTCTGCGGCTTTCGCAGCGACCCAGATGTTCGCCAGGAATTTGACCACATCCCCCCGGAAACCATCCGCGCCAAGACCAATAAAGGTCTTAAAAAATACAAGACCAACCGCTTGATCCAGCATCTTGGCAAATGCTCACTGACCTACGGCTGCCCGGCCGCCAAGAATCTTTTCCTGGGCCGCTACGAAGCGCCCCTGCCCTGCTCGCCATCCTGTAATGCCAATTGCGTGGGCTGCATCTCCCTGCAACCCTCAGGCTGCTGCCCCTCCACCCAGGACAGGCTCAAATTTGTCCCCTCCCCCCAGGAGATTGCCGAGGTCGCCTTGAGCCATCTGGCCCATGCCCCCCACGGCGTGGTTAGCTTCGGCCAGGGCTGTGAGGGGGAACCCCTGCTTCAGGCCAAGACCATCGAAGAGGCCATCCGCCTGATCCGCAAAGCAACTTCCGCGGGCACCATTAATCTCAACTCCAACTCCAGCCTGCCCGAGGCCGTGGAGCGCCTGGCCGGGGCCGGCCTTGACTCCATCAGGGTCAGTATCAATTCGGCCCGTAAGGGTTGTCACACCCTCTATTACCGGCCGGAGGGCTTTACCTTCAAGAACGTCCTCGAGTCGATCCTGGTCATGAAAAAGGCCGGCAGATTCGTCTCCATCAATTATTTCACCCTGCCCGGCTTCACCGATGACCCGGATGAGTTTGCCGCTTTTTGTGACCTTGTCGACCTCTATCGTCCCGATCTTATTCAACTTCGCAACCTGAACATGGATCCAGACTGGTATTTTGACGTGGTCCAACACCCGGCCCGGGAAAAACCTATGGGTGTACAAAATTGGCTTTTTGCGGTAAAAAGACGCTTCCCGGACCTCAAATTCGGCTATTTCAACCCTGCTTTACGTTAATTATTGGT
>JBFFNX010000002.1:0-44205 GCA_041562995.1 Desulfurivibrionaceae bacterium | reverse complement strand
CACATACTGAAAATAGGCACCTTACAGCGGCTGGCGATGAGCCAGGAAGAACGCTTGTTGGTAAAGACACCCCCTGACTCGTCGCGGGTAAAATTCCCCAGGAGAACCAAGGTATTCCCGCTGAGGCCTTTCACCATATTGACCAGATCATCCATGGATGGCGGTGAGAAAAATTCAAACTTGAGGGAGGGGAAGTTCTTCACCTCCCTCTGAAAGAGAGGATCAAGGAGGAGGCCATCAACACTGCGATCATTTATGACGATGATGCGCGTGGTATTTGGATAAAGATTAAGGCCGGCTTGCAAGGTTGCATGGACATCAACATTTTCCACCACGCCGGCAAAGCCCTCTATACCATATTTCTCAGGAGGGAGGCTGCCGATCTTGCCGCAAAAAAGGGTTGCCGCTCCGGGGAAGATCTCCCCATGAAAACGGGCCAGGAAATTGATGGCGATATCATCGACGGCAATCACGGCGGAAAATTGCCAAGAACTGTACTTCTGAGTCAGCTGTTTGCGCAGGAGCTGGAAGTTATCAGAATTATCAAGACGCTGGGCATCCATATATTCAATATGAAGCTCAAGATTCTGCTGGTCCTTGGCAAGCAGTACCTTATACAGCCCGTCGTTGACATCCTCAACCCAGCCGAGGCCGCTATGATAGGAATGAAGGACAAAGATATTCTTCTGTTGCGGGCCCTGCTGGGCTGCAGCAGCAGGCCAGGACGGTGCCAGAAAAAGGAGGCCAAGGAGTATAAAAAGATATCGCCGAGTGGCTGATCCCATATCAGAATGAGGAGGCTGTTGCATACATAAGGCCTGCTAATTATGCTCCCGCGTCTTATAAAAAAGGATGTCGGGCCACTGCTCTTCCACAAAACCGATATGCCACTGGCCCGGGGCCAGATAGGTAAGATGACCCTCGGCATCATGGGCCAGGCTGCCTTTATTGCGGGCCTCAAACTCCTTGAGTCGCTTTTTATCCTTGCAATCGACCCAGCGCGCCGCAGCATACTCCACCGGTTCATAGATTGCATCGACCCAATATTCGTCCTTGAGGCGAGCCATGGTTACATCAAACTGCAGGATACCCACGGCTCCCAGGATATAATCACTGCCCATAATGGGCCTGAAGACCTGAACGGCGCCCTCCTCGGCAAGTTGGACCAAACCCTTTTGCAATTGCTTGGTCTTTAGAGGATTTTTTAAAATAACCCGCCGGAAATGCTCTGGCGCAAAATTGGGAATGCCGGTGAATTTAAGATCCTCCTTCTGGGTGAAGGTATCGCCGATTTTAATAGTCCCATGGTTATGGAGTCCGATGATATCGCCGGCAAAGGCCTCTTCAACATTGGCCCGATCCTGGGCCATAAAGATGGTGGCATTGGCCAGGGTGATCGATTTGCCTATCCGATGATGAAGAACCTTCATGCCCCGGGTAAATTTACCCGAACAGATCCGTAAAAAAGCGATACGGTCACGGTGGGCCGGGTTCATATTGGCCTGGATCTTAAAAACAAAGCCGGAAAAGCTATCCTCAAGGGCGGAAACTTCTCGGCTGGCAGCCTGGCGCACACCAGGTGCAGGTGCAAGCTCCACAAAGGCGTCAAGCATCTCCTTGACCCCAAAATTATTAATGGCACTGCCAAAAAATACCGGGGTCTGGCTGCCCTTAAGATAATGCTCGAGCTCAAAAGGATTGGCAGCGCCTTCAAGCAACTCGATATCGCCGCGAAGCTCCTGGGCCTCTGTGGCACCGATAAGATCGTCAAGACGAGGATCAGCAAGGTCATCAATGATGATACCCTCATCCCCCCTGGTTTCCTGGCCCGGGCTGAAGAGGTGCAGCTTCTTTTTATAGATATTATAGACGCCCTTAAAACGCTTACCCATACCAATGGGCCACGAGAGAGGGGTACACTCAACCTGCAGCTTATCCTCAATCTCGCTCATGATGGCCAAGGGGTCCATGCCCTCGCGGTCGAGCTTATTTATAAAGGTGATTATCGGAGTATTACGCAGGCGACAAACCTCCATCAATTTCTCGGTCTGGGGCTCAACACCCTTGGCGAAATCGATGACCATGAGGGCGGAATCCACTGCCGTTAAAACGCGGTAGGTGTCCTCTGAAAAATCCTGATGCCCGGGGGTGTCGAGAAGATTGATTTCAAAATCACGGTAATTAAATTTCATCACCGAACTGGTCACCGAGATTCCACGTTCCTGCTCAATGGACATCCAGTCACTGGTGGCGTGGCGCGCAGCTTTGCGTGATTTGACGGCGCCAGCCATCTGGATGGCACCACCAAAGAGAAGGAGCTTCTCGGTGAGGGTGGTCTTACCGGCATCAGGATGACTAATGATCCCGAATGTCCGTCTTTTCTCAACTTCTTTCTTATATAAACTCATAGTTTTCTTAGTGCTCGGTGGACATAAAAAACGCCGGTCATCCTACCAGGAAGCATTCCCTGAAAGCATGACGGCCATTCATCCGGTTAATTCAAGGCTGAGGAGTATAGCCAGCAAGGATCACAGTGTCCACCCTGAAAAGTCAAAAAACAAACAATTTACCAGTATTTGCCATCTTTTGCTTTCTTTAAATCTGCTCACGGTTTCCCCCTTGCTTTGCCCGACAAAATGGGAAACAATACAGACTCATCAGTGACCAAAAAAATCGAAGAGGAAATAATGCCTGAGCACCCCGCATCCGAACTGGCCATTACCATGGCCCACCTCATGCTGCCCAAGGACGGCAACCCCATGGGATTTGTCCATGGCGGCGCCGTTGCCAAGTATATTGACGAGGCCGCCGCCGTGGTGGCCAGCCGCCATGCCCGCTGTATGGTGGTAACGCGCAGCTTTGACAACCTGGAATTTCACAACCATGTGGCCATTGGCAACCTCCTGCTTCTCAAGGCCAGCCTCAATATGGTGGGCCGGACCTCCATGGAAATCGGGGTCCGGGTTGAAGAGGAGGAGTTAACCAGCGGTCGGGTAAATCACATCGCTTCGGCCTACCTCACCTTTGTGGCCCTTGATGACAAGGGCGTGCCCTGCGCGGTGCCCCAGCCCGTTTTCCAGACCCTTGAAGAACAGCGCCGCAACAAAGAAGCCATCCAGCGCCGCCAAAAAAGGTTGCGGGCCTCATAAAACACTGTTGGCCAGCGACACAGAGCTTATCTCTATCGCCGTCTCAGCCGCTCGCCTCCCTTCTTGAGCGGTTCCTGGTCCTGGTACCGAGATCTTTTTAAGGACTATCACCATGGTCAAAAGGTTCTCGTTGTTGACCAAGAGCATGCCCTGGTCTATGGTGGCCCATGCCAGAAACAACACCTCCAGAAAAGCCCTACGACCCGGCCCAGCATATCCGCCAGATCTTTATTGAAGAAGGTTGTGCCGACCTGCCCTATGTCGAGGAGATCTGTGCCCGGGCCAAGCTTCCCACCCAAATAATTGCCGATCGCAGTGCCCCTCCTGTTTCCTATGGACCTTTCCCTCAAAACCTGCACGCCGGCAAACAGCATCTCTTACTTTGCAAAAACCGGGGCAGCTTCTTTAAGCCCTGCCCCGGCACCAGGGAATATCGCTGCTGCGACTACCATGTTCTCAATATTGGCATGGGCTGCCCCATGGATTGCGTCTACTGCATCCTCCAGGCCTACCTGAACAACCCCTGGCTCAGTTTCTTTGTCAACACCGATGACCTGTTCCACGAACTCGACTTGGCCTTTACCCGTACCAGTCAGTTTTGGAGGATCGGCACTGGTGAATTCACCGACTCCCTGGCCATCGATCATCTCACCGGCCTCAGTCCGCATTTAATCAATTATATGCGCGACAAGAAAAAAGGTGTCCTGGAGCTCAAAACAAAATCGGTGGCCATTGAGCATCTCGCAGGCCTTGACCATAATGGCAGGACCATCATCGCCTGGTCCTTAAATGCCACAGAAATCATGGCCAAAGAAGAGATCCGCACAGCCCGCCTGGATGAGCGCCTGACCGCAGCCCGCCAGGTCGCTGAAATGGGCTATAAACTGGCCTTTCATTTTGACCCGATCATCTACCATGAGGGCTGGCAAGAGGGCTATAGCGCCACAATCAAAAAACTTTTTGCCAGCGTTCCGGTTGAAAAAATTGCCTGGATCAGCCTGGGAGCCCTTCGTTTTTTACCGCAGCTCAAAGCCATCGCCCTCACCCGTTTCCCGGGCTCCACCTTCTTCCACGAAGAATTCATCATTGGTCTTGACAATAAATACCGTTATTTCAGGTCATTACGTGTCGAAATGTACAACCATCTCTTAACCGAGATACGGGCCCTGGCAAGCCCCCACACCTGTCTTTACTTCTGCATGGAAAGTGACGAGATCTGGCAGGACTGCGGTTTTAGCCCGGGCAAAAGCCAAAGCCTGCCTGACGACCTTGATACGGCCTTTGAACTGAGCGCCTAAGACCTGAATGCGCCTGCTATCTTCCTGGTCAGATAAATACTTTTCAGCCTCATCATTACCGGCGTAAGGCATTCATCGGATCCTCTCTTTTATTGCTACACACCCCATCTTTTTTGATTGGCTATCCTCTTAAGTTTTTGTATTCTGTCACACGTTACGCATCGGATCGGCATACCCTTATTATTGGTATGTCATTTCTATGATTATGACTTTTGTCAAAGGAGAAAACATTCATGGTTAATAAGGCAATCATCATTGGCAACCTCGGCGGTGACCCAGAGGTTCGTTACACCCAAAACGGTTCTGCCGTTGCCAATTTCAATGTAGCCACCACCGAACGCTGGAAGGATCAGTCTGGCGCTCAGCAGGAGCAAACAGAATGGCACCGCGTGGTCGCCTTTGCCCGCCTGGGCGAGATCTGCGGTGAGTATCTTTCTAAGGGTTCCAAGGTGTATATTGAGGGTCGGATCCAGACCAGGCAATGGGATGACAAGGACGGTAACAAGCGCTATACCACAGAGATTGTTGCCCGGGAGATGAAGATGCTCGACAGCAAACCCAACCAGGGCGGCGGTGGCAGTGGCGGTGGTTCCTATAATGAGCCCCCCACAGCTGAACCACGGATGGGTGATGATGTTCCGTTTTAGGGTTTCTCAAATACCGTAACCACAAAGGGAACCTTTTTTTAAGGTTCCCTTTTTTTATGGGCACCATGAGCAACATTAAACAAAGACATCTTTATAGATACAGCCAAATCTATTTGCCACACTATCCCTGAGCAGCTCCTTGCGCACCGCCCTCACTGCTCTCTGCCAAAAAAGCAAGTCGTAGCCTATATCCCCAACCCTGCCCCGCATTCCCAACTTGAAGGAAGACGTTGACAACGGGGCAGGGATGTTGTCCTTTTTCTGAAACCGTTGCAGCGGCTATCCTTTGTCACCTCAGATCTAGTGACCTGGTCCCGATGATTTCTATTATAGGCCCGACTGCACCATTTTCCGTTGTTGAATTGTGAGGGTTACCACTGGAGCAAGAAGAGTATGACGCCATCCACCCATGCATCGACACTCAGAAAGAGCATGAATCTCCTCAACTTTCTGATTTTTATCTTTATAGGCTTGTTGGTTATCGCCTATTCCTATCAGTTTTTCTCAATCGAAAAGAAGCTGACCACCCTTGAGGATTTTCACAATCTTTTCGACAATGTGCTTGAGGTTCGCCGCTACGAAAAAAACTATTTTCTGCAAGTAGGCTCTGAAAATATTGAGATTCTCATGGAGTATCTCGACAGGATTGATGCCGATATCAGCAAACACGAAAAGGATATCGTCAGGGTGATCGGTCTTGAAAAATTCCGTGAGTTTCGCTCCAATCTGGTCGGCTACAGGCATATTTTTTCCACCTCTTCACGTACCAACGGCACTATTACCCCCATTGAAAAAAATGGCGTACGCCAGAAGGGCAAGGCGCTGGTGGACTTAACCCGAGAGCTCTTGGACAATAAACAGCTGAGGATACGCAACAGTTTCAAGTTTACCATTTCCAGCTTCATTCTAATCACCGGCGTCTTCTTTCTTTTTATTATTATTGGCTTGCGCCTGCAGGCCAAAAGTGTCCTTGACCGAATCGCCTTTGTACAGCAGGCAACGAGGAGCATCCTTAATGGGAATTTTAAGCCCTTGGATTACCATAGCCCGCAACAGGATGAAATCACCGACCTGATCCGTGATTTCAACACCATGGCATCTGAACTCGACAACAGGCAGGAGCAGCTCATCCAGTCAAGAAAACTTGCAGCCATTGGGACCTTTTCATCAGGTATCGCCCATGAGCTCAACAATCCTCTCAATAACATCTCACTGTCGGCTGAAACCCTGCGCGAGGATTTTCTCGACCTCTCGCAGGAAGAGGCGCAAGAAATCATCGCCGATATTATTACCGAAACACATCGGGCCAGTGAGGTGGTCAAAAACATTCTCGACTTTTCAAGGGATAAAAAACCATTGGTCCAGCTCCTCAATATCAAAGAAATTCTCGCTTCCACCAAAAAATTGATCGACAACGAACTGCGCTTGAATGCAATCTGGCTTGTGATAGCTATTCCGGAAGATCTTCCTCCTATTTGGGGTGACATGCAAAAGCTGCAACAGGTTTTCCTCAATCTTTTCCTGAATGCCATCCACGTCATGTCCAAGGGGGGGCTGATTCATATTGATGCCCAGGAAGACCCACCAGGGCATATAAGAATCAATGTCAATGATACCGGCACGGGCATTGCCCCTGAAAATATCGAGCATATCTTTGACCCGTTCTATACCACCAAAGAGGTCGGCAAGGGCACCGGCCTTGGGCTTTCCATTGTTTATGGTATAGTTAAAAAGCACGGCGGCTATATCGAGGTGAAGAGCGAGATGAATGTCGGCACCACCTTTTCAATTATACTGCCAATAGCTTCTGAAACACCGCCACAGGTAACGACAAGCAATGCGAGTAGCAGTTATTGATGATGAAAAAATAGCAGGCCAACTGGTCAAACGGGTCCTGGACCAAGAAGGCTTTGAAGTGGAGGTCTTCCAGGCCGGCACCCCTTTTCTTGTCCGCATGCAACAGGCGCCCTTTTCAATTGTCTTCATCGACCTGCAATTGCCGGACATGGACGGCCTTACTATCTTAAATGAGGTGAAACGACTTCGGGAGGATACCGAGGCTATTATCATAACCGGCCACGGCTCTGTGGAAACAGCCTTGGACGCCACCCAGAAAGGCGCCTTTCACTACATCCATAAGCCGTGCAAACGTCAGGACATCCGCCTTCTTGCCTCACTGGCCCGTGAAAAAATTGAACTCCAGGAAGAAAACCGAAAACTGAAAGTGGCCATGGCCAAGGATACCCTCATGGCCGATTTCGTGGGCGCCAGCCCAGCCATGCAGGAAATTTTAGCCATGATCAAAAAACTGGCCATGGTCAACTGCAATGTTTTGTTACAGGCCGAAACCGGCACCGGCAAGCAAATAGTGGCCCGGGCAATCCACACCTTGAGCCCCCGCAAAGAACATCCTTTTATCTATTTCAACTGTGGCGGCTTCACGGAAGAATTGATCAGCACCGAACTCTTCGGCCATGAGAAGGGGGCATTTACCGGAGCCACCCGAACCAAGATCGGTCTCTTTGAAGCGGCGGAAGGGGGCACCGTCCTCTTGGATGAAATTGGCGAAATGCCGCCCTCCATGCAAGTCAAACTCCTGCACGTCCTGCAGGAACGCCAGATCATGAGGGTGGGCAGCACCCAGCCCATCGATCTTGACATTCGCATCATCGCCGCCACTAACAGAAATCTGCGGGAGGCTGTGCAAAAAGGCACCTTTCGGGAAGATCTCTTCTTTCGCCTCAATGTAGTGGCTCTCCACCTCCCCCGCCTGGCCGAACGTGGCGATGACATTCCCCTGTTTATCTCCCACTTCATTGATAAATTTAATCTGGCCTTTAACAAGCAGATCAAGGGCGTCTCCCCACAGGTTATGGACATCCTGACCGCCTACGACTACCCAGGCAATGTCCGGGAGCTGGAAAATATTATCCAGCGGGCCGTGGCCTTGGCCGACACCAAGCGCATCCAGATTCGTGATCTGCCGGCCAGGCTTAGGGAACGAGCGGATAATGTTGCTCCACCAGAACAATTGATGCCCCTGGAAGAGGTCGAGAAGAGACACATTGCCAAGGTCCTTGCGAGAACTAACTACAACAAGAACTTAGCCAGCGTGATCCTCAACCTGCCGCGAACCACCCTCTGGCGGCGGATGAAAAAATTCCAGCTCCTGGATCCGGAATATAAATCTGACAAAAATTAAGCCCAACCCTTCCATCCCATGTGCTTTCGGCATGTGTATGGTGCTGAAAGGTAGAGGTTCCCCTTCAGGGGCATGCCCCGGCGCTCCACTTCTCATTCTGTTCGCTTCTCTGCTCCACTTCCGCCCACCCTTCCCCTCCCATGAACTCCTCGCATCATCCCGGCAGCAATCAACGACCGCCCTCACCTTGTCATCCTGGTTAAACACAAAATAATTCAATCTGAAACACTTTCTCTTGGGCCTTGACCCAGAAGGCCCTGCGGGAGTTGCCAGTCCTCCTGCTCTGCCAGGTCGGCTCTGCCCGGCCTCTTCAGATAGCCTCGCATTTCACATTGAAACATCCCGAAGTCGATACCCTTTTGCCCTATAACTCCCTGCAGCTAAGAAGATAATCCCTTTTGCGTTTCTGAATCTCCAACCGCCCTATCCAAAGCACGCCATCAATAAAGGAATAAACAAATTTCATTATGAAACACCCCCCCAGCTCGGCATATCCTCCCAACTTCTCATAACAACAAACTAATTACGTAAAAACAAGGAGATAACACCATCCTCGCCATTCTCCTGAAAATCCAGAAGGCTCTGCATTTGTCGTCACCTTTCTTTCCTGACCACCTCGATCGTTTTATTAAAAAAAACAATAAGCTCCTGAACTAATGTGCTTTTTTATACCTTAGCAGTGTTTCGCACCCCCTCCCGCAACCACTCTGGCACAAAATCTGTAATAGGGCCATACCATGTGATGCAGGACCGTGGTTTAACTTTCAATACTAAACAACAAAGGAGCACTGAGACAATGTGGCACATGTATCTTCCCATCGCTGGTAACAGCGTGAACATACTTACTATCTTCGGGCTTGGAGGCTTTGTCGGGCTCCTGTCTGGAATCTTTGGCGTCGGAGGAGGGTTTCTCATGACCCCTCTGCTCATGATGTTTGGTATTCCTGCCACCGTGGCAGCTGCCTCGGATTCAAATCAGATCGTTGGCGCCTCGACATCCGGCACCTTGGCCCACTGGCGACTCGGTAACGTCGATGTCAAAATGGGTGTGCTGCTGCTGATCGGCGGTGTTGCCGGCGGCACGGTGGGCGTTCAGCTCATCAAGATCCTGCGCGCCATGGGCAACGCCGATTTCTTGATCAGTCTCACCTATGTCTTGATGCTAGGTGGAGTTGGCAGCTACATGTTCATCGAAAGCCTGATGAGTTTGAAAAAAACAACGGCATCGGAAGTGGTTGAGATCTCAGCAACGCCGAAGAAACAATCCACTTACGCACTGATATTCAAAAAAATCCCCTTCCAGACCCGTTTTGACAAATCGGGGGTGGAACTCTCCATACTCGTGCCGCTTTTTCTGGGCGTTTTCGTAGGCGTGCTCGCGGCGATCATGGGTGTTGGCGGCGGCTTTATCATGGTCCCGGTCATGGTCTATCTTCTGCGCATGCCCATGCATGTTGTGGTAGGAACCAGCCTTTTCCAGATTCTCTTCACCTGTGTCAATGTCACCATCATGCAGGCGAAGACCAACCATACCGTGGACTTTGTCCTGGCTGTTCTGCTGTTACTCGGCTCAACCCTTGGCGCCCAAGTTGGCACCAAGGTCAGCAAAAAGCTGAAGGGTGATCAACTCAAAATCCTCCTAGCATCCCTTGTACTCCTGGTCTGCGTGAAGATGCTGGCTGGTCTCCTTATGACCCCTGATTTTATGATTGCCATGAAGGGAGGGCACTAAAATGAAGAAAAACCATAAATTATACTTTTTTATTCTGCTGACTGGCCTCTGGCTACAGAGTGGCAATGCCAAAGGGGCCACCCTGGACATCAACCTCACCCCGGAAACCGTGGATATCGGCACCTTTTATAACGGTACCACCGTCAAGGTAACTGGCCAAATCCCTGCAGCGGCCGAGATTGTGGTAAGGCTGAGTGGTGAAGGAGAGGAACTACACCTAAAAAGAAAAGGTAAAGTCGCCGGCCTGTTGTGGATGAACACCAGCGACCTCATCTTTGAAAATGCGCCAAAAGTTTATAAGGTTGCCACCGGAAGCGGCCTGATGGATCTGGATACTTCAGCGGCGCAGGATTTCGGCTTCCCAGCCCTGAAAAGCCGCATCGAAATATCTCCAGCAAGCAGTGATAATGATTTCCTCCTGCAGGAGTTTATCCGTCTCAAGAGCAAGGATGCCCTCTATTCAAGCACACCCGGTGGCGTAAGCTATGGTCCGGAAGCAGGCGGGATAAAATCCTATGAGACCACGATGTCTATACCATCCAACATGAAACCTGGAGATTATGCCGTCGAGGTGGCTGCGCTGCAGGACGGCAGCATCATAGGCAGCTCCAGCAAGCCATTGACCCTGCAACAGGTGGGATTTCCACAACAACTTTCTAAAATGGCGTATGGCAATGGACTCTGGTTCGGCATCATGTCAGTGGCGATCGCGGTCATGGCAGGTCTTTTCATGGGCATCGCCTTCAAGGGTAAGAGCGGTGCCCACTAATTAAGGTGGACACTGTTACTTAGTTTCAAGCAGGATATGGAAGTAGCAAGTATTTTTACGCTATAATCACTACTGTCAACATGAATCCAGGCCCCTTTCCCATGCAGCAGCATTGCATGGGAAAGAGGCCACCAAATCACACCCGTCCAACCAGGCACAGCAACCACACCTACAGCAAGAACCGGAAGATGTAGTAATGAAAAAAATAATTAAAAATATCATTGAGCTATTGCCACGCAAGAGAGCAATGACCGCTGCTGTGCCCTTTTCGGTTCTATTCAGCAAATTTCAGGACATACTGACCATCAATAACAATGTTCTGGAAATGATTGCTGAAGTTAATGACAAATTAGGCGGCAATTATATCTTTGACCGCCATTATATCGAAACCACCTGTCAACGGATAAGCGACCAGGTGTTGAAACTCATTCATGATCTTAACACCATCGCGCCTAATAAATACATGGCACTGCACGACACTTATCGGCGAATCGTAGCAGAGATCGAAAAGGATTTGGCAGGCCGTCCTTACTGTCATTTTGGGCCCTTTACCGTCGCATACAACGCCATCAACCGTAACTCTTCGGAATCGGTGGGCGGTAAAAATGCAAGCATTGCGGAAATTCACAATTTCCTCGCCTTAAGAATACCTGACGGCTTTGCGGTGACCGGCGCCGCCTTTCACGCGTTTCTTGCAAAGAATAATCTACAGGAGAATATTGACGGAATTCTCGGGGCCTGGAGAGACGAAAAAGTTTCTCTGGAAGATGCTACCAAAAAGATCCGAAAACTTATTCTCAACAGTAAACTGCCGAACAAGCTGGAGAAGGAACTCACCCGCAGCCTGGGGCAGCTGAGCGGCAGCGACAAACACAAACCAGTATTATTCGCAGTCCGAAGCAGTGCCTGGGGCGAAGATGGCGAACGCAGTTTCGCCGGTCAATATAAAACTATTCTCAATGTTCCGGCCGCAGAACTTGCTAACGCCTACCGCCAAGTGGTGGCCAGCGCTTACAGTGAAACTGCCCTTATGTATCGCCAGAAAATTGGCTTCCACGAAGACGAAGTAACAATGGCGGTCGCCTGCCAGGTTATGGTTGCCGCTGTTGCCAGCGGAGTTCTGTACACCCTTGACCCTCAGCATGGCCATGGCGGGGCCATGCAACTCAGCGCCACATGGGGTCTCGGCGCTCCGGTCGTATCTGGGCAAGTCAGTGGCGATCGCTTTACCATCGACCGCACTAGCCCTCACCATGTCAAAGAAATGCAACTGGTGCGTAAGAAATCAGCTCTCAACCCGATTGCTGGTGGCGGCACGGCCCTGAACCCGGTAGCCATTGACCGGCAAACCCAGGCTTGCCTCAATAACGACCAAATTAAACAGATTGCGGCAACAGGGCTGCTTATCGAGAAATATTTCAAAAAACCGCAGGACATTGAGTTCGCCATTGACAGGCAAGGCCAGGTCATCGTCCTTCAGTCCCGGCCCTTAAATATTGACCAGACAGATGCACCCAAGGCCCCTGAGCTTGCCAAACTCCTTCGTCAGTACCCGGTTCTCTTCCGTGATCAGGGGGAAATTGCCCAGGCCGGTGTTGCTACGGGTCAAGTCTATATGTTCTCCGAGGACTCAAAGCTTCGTGACGTTCCTGCCGGGGCCATTCTGGTGACCCGCTTTGCGTCACCTCTGCTCGCTAAAGTCATGGCCAAGGTCAGCGCCATTCTGACTGATATTGGCTCACCCACCGGACATCTGGCCACCATTGCCAGGGAGTTTCGGGTACCGTGCATTGTCAATACCGGCAATGCCACCGAGCTCCTGCATCCTGGCCAGGAGATCACCGTCGATGCCGAGGCCAATATCGTCTATCAAGGCCTGGTCAATGAACTCTGCTTGTATGAACTGAGCGAAGAAGCCATTGAGGAAACCTCGGAGTACAGGCTGTTACGGAGGGTGCTGAAAAATATTGCCCCGCTCAACCTTCTGGATCCGGCAGAAAAGAGTTTTACGCCAGTGGCCTGCCGCACTCTTCATGATATTACCCGTTTTGTCCATGAAAAGGCCGTGGAAGAACTTATTGACCGCAATTATTACCAACAACATGATCCGAAGACCACCTCCGGCAAATTGCGGTTGAACATTCCGCTTGACCTCGTGCTAATCGACATTGATGGCGGGCTGCGGTCAGGCTCCCGAAAAGGCGAGGTAATGCCGGAGGCGATCCTCTCGGTACCCATGCTGGCCCTTCTGAAGGGCCTCAGCCATCCACTGGCCTGGGACAATGAGCCCATGTCGGTGGATATGAGAAGTTTCATGTCCAGCCTGACCAGGACCTTCTCAACGGAACTGGCATCACCCAAATATGTTGGCCAGAACCTGGCGGTGATCTCGAAAGAATATGCCAATGTCAGTCTGCGGCTGGGCTATCATTTCACCATGATCGACAGCTATGTGACCGATAACATCAACGACAACTATGCCTATTTCCGTTTTTTTGGCGGGGTGACAGACGAGACCAGACGCTGCCGGCGGGCAGAATTTCTGGGGCGCGTCTTGGCCCGCCATGATTTCCGGGTTGAGCTGCATGACGATCTGGTCGTGGCCCGCATTAAAAAAATGGACAAAGAAGGCATGTTACAGCGCCTGCAAGTGCTCGGCTGGCTGGTCGGTTTCACCCGGCAGCTTGATGTGAAAATGCTGAGCGAGCAACACATAAATCTATACATAGATAAATTCAACAAACTCATGGAGGTAAACATATGAGCGCCCAACAAAAAACCAGCATCCTGATTCTCGATGATGAGCCCATAGTCAGCAAACGTCTCAAACCATCCCTGGAAAAACAGGGGTACGAGGTTGAAACCTTTACGGTCAGCGCCGAGGCCCTGAAACGGACCAATGAACGTTCCTTTGATATCGTCATCACCGACTTGAAAATGGAAGGTCTGGACGGCATGGAGTTTCTCACCGCGGTCAAAGAAAAATCACCCGCCACCGAGATCATTGTGATCACTGGCTTCGCCACCATGGAAACCGCCAAGGAATCATTTCAAAAAGGTGTTTTTGATTTTCTAGCAAAACCGTTCAAGATTGGTGAAATCAGTGCGGTTATCAGCAAAGCGGAACAAAAAATAAGACAAACCCTATAACCACGCCATGTCTCATGGCAGGAAAGAAAGAGGTAATTGATATGAATATGGGTCTTCTAGCTTTGGATGAAAATCTCCCTTCCAGCATTGCCCTCAGATATGCATCACAACTGGTGGAAATTCTCGCTCTGCAGTTGCAGGCAGGTCATGTGGAAGTGCCAGACAAAAAAAGACACTCTGGAGGCACAGGTTGGGTGCGGCGCACCTGGGAGCGGGGTTTGCTGGAGGCGGGTCATCAGGCTGTCCAACGTCTGCTGAATACGGAAAAAGTCCCGTGTCCCTTTATTGGTTCGCCAAAAGTTCTCATCGGTGATCGGGACAATGCGTTTCTGGAAGAACTGCGCAACGGCGGCTACGATCTTTTTATCGAAGGCAACTTAAACACCTCCGATATCACCGATTTTTATAGACTGATATCTTCCCCCCTCTACAGCAAAACACCATGTCCAATCCTGGTGGTCAAGAACTTGGTCGCAAGCGACTCTGTTGCCCTGCTTTGCGGTGATGGCGTTGACCATAATACGGTGATCCCTCGTGCGCTTAGCCTGCTCAAGGGTAAATCCATTCATTTTGACCTTATTTTTTATCGTTACCAGGAAACGGAAGCGACCATCTCCATAAATAAGGAAGAGGCGGGCAGCGTCCTTGTCGAGGCAGAAGCACTCTTAAAGGAGGCTAACATAACGCCCGCCAACAGCATGGTGGTGTCCGGAACCCCTGAAGGCGTTGCGGCAATGCTGAAGAAATACCGATTGGTGGCCTCATCATTTCCGGTCAGAAAGAGCCCCAGGCTTGAACTGCTTGCCCAATGCCCATCACCAATCCTGCTCTGCCAAAATAAAGCGAGGAATTAATCATGAGAATAATAACAGCTTTAGACATGCATTCTTATAGTGCAACGATTGTCGGCGAGGTGGCAAAACTTGCGGCAAATACCTGGGCGGACATAACCCTGCTGGCAGTACAGCCAGCAGGCCCAGACAACAAACCTGACGAAGCACTTGTGAAAACTCTCCATCAATACCGACAAGATTTTATCAGTCTGTTCGATGCCAACGACCTCCCCTATGGGGGGAATGCCGACAATCAAGAGTTCATCCTGAAAAACGGCTCATGGGAGCTTACCGACCACAAACCTGCAGTTGCCTCTCGGAAAAATTTGTTGTTAAAAATACGGGTTGGTGATCCTGCCAAGGAAATCCTGGCTGAAGCGCGTGAGCAAGAGTCAGACCTTATTGTTCTCGGCTGCACCAAGGGTCTCGATAGCCAATGGAAGGGAGAAGTCGACTTGCCCCAGAAGGTTGCCAAAAAGGCGGCTTGTTCCGTGGTGGTCATCAAGGAAAAGAAAGTACCCACCACCATTACCTGTTGCCTTGACCAGACCCATGTCAGCCAGTCATCACTGGAGATGATTAATCAGATCGTCACCCTCTACCAGGCTGAGCTGAAAATAGTCGGCCTTACCGATAACAAGGGCACAGAGGGCAATGCCGGCGTTGAGAACAGCATCGCACAGATATTGAAATATTATGCCGAACGGCAGATCAATGCCTGGATCAAACTGGTCCGCCCGGAAGACCTTGAAGAATACGTCGCAGAGGTCAGCCGTGAAAACATGGTGGCCTTATGGATGGGCAAGAAATCACTGCTTGGCAAAATATTCTCCCCAAATCTCGTGGGTAAGCTCGTTAACCACAGTCAATCCTCTGTGCTGATTTTACGATAAGGGCGGATCCTCTTGTCTCCCCCTTTACTTCTCGATATCGATCCGGCCCCTGGCATCTTGTTATTGCCAGGAGCCTGATCGCTATCCGTTTGGAACCATTAAGGCCATCATTTCTCGCCACGCATTTTAGCACCAAGCATACCCAGCCCATGTCGCACCGACGAAAGACCATTCCACCCATTGCCCTGCCCGTTCTCTTCTTTGGCCTGGCCCTGTGCATCGGCGCCCTGCTTCTGCACCAACCGGTAAGCTTCACCAGCGGGTCTCCCCTTTCCTGGCCGGATGCATTTTTTACTGCCACCTCTGCCGTGTGCGTCACCGGCCTCAGCGTGGTCAGCACCGGCTCCTTTTTTTCCAGATTTGGCCAAAACGTTATTTTTGTCCTTATCCAGATCGGCGGCCTGGGCATCATGACTTTTACCAGTCTGGCCTTTTATTTTTTGAGGCACAGAATCTCGTTAACCGACCGAATCGCGGTGGGGCATACCATTCTCCATGATCGAACCTTTGACATGGGGAGCGTTCTCAAGGCCATTGTCCTCTGGACCTTTGTTATTGAGGGGCTGGGCGCTCTGCTCATTTTCATCATGGCCCCAGAGCATTTCTCCCTCTACTCCGCCCTCTTTCATGCGGTTTCTGCCTTCTGCAACGCCGGTTTTTCTCTGCATGACCAGAGCCTCATGGCCCTGAAAGGTAACTGGGGGATCAATATCGTTTTTATGATCCTTATCGTCCTGGGGGGGCTCGGATTTTCGGTGCTCATCGAATTGCAGCATAGCGTTGCCGCCAAAACACGAGGAGCTCAAGCCAACAAGCCCCCTGGACTGAGCTGGTATTCCAGCACCGTTATCAAAACCTCCCTGCTGTTAATCGGGATCGGCGCTGTTGCCCTTTTCCTGGCTGAATTTATCGGTGCACACAGCAACGCCCCCCTCCACGAATCCATCCTCACCGCCCTCTTTCAGTCAGTGACCTGCCGCACCGCCGGCTTCAACACCCTCGCCATCGGCCAGATGACCAATGTTTCACTGCTGGTCATGCTGATTCTCATGCTGATCGGCGGTGCCCCCGGATCCTGTGCCGGCGGGATCAAAGTAACAACCTTCCGTGTCCTGGGCGCCTTTGTGGGCGCCCAGCTGATGGGAAGACGGCAGGTCGTTATCAACAAATTCGCGGTGGAGGATGATGCCGTGTCCAAGGCCCTGATCCTTGCTGTTTTTGCCATGGTTATCGTCTTTACGGCAACCCTGGCCCTGATGATGACCGAGGGCGGCGACATTCCCCATCCCCAGGCCAGGGGGCTCTTCCTTGAGGTGTTATTTGAGGTGGTCTCTGCCTTTGGCACCGTGGGATTAAGCACCGGCCTCACCGTCAAGCTCTCTCTTGCCGGCAAATGGATCATTACCGCCCTCATGTTCATCGGCCGCCTGGGACCCTTACTCCTGCTCGCCGCCATCCACGGATTTCACCAGGAATTATTCTACCAATGGCCCCAAAAAAACATGCTGATTGGTTGAAGTAAAACTTTGCTTTGCGAGCAAGAACACATACATGGAGAATTACCATGACAAAATTCATTCAGGTCGGTGTCATCGGACTTGGCAAATTTGGTTATAAATTCGGCGAGGTCTTGACCAATGCCGGTGTGAACGTCCTTGGTGTCGACCTAAACCCCAAATACGTCCACCAGGCCCAGAGCATCTTTACCCAAGTGCTACAGGCGGATGCGACCAACAAAGAGGCCCTCGTCCAGATGGGGATCGCCGACCTCAGCCACGTCCTAATCAGCATTGGTGATTCCATCGCTGGCAGTGCCATGATTGCCATGTACCTTAAAGAACTGGGCGTCCCCTTGGTCTGGGTGAAAGCAACCAATGGCGATCATGCAAAATTACTGAAAAAAATCGGTGTTGATGAGGTCGTCATTCCTGAGCATATGGCGGCCAGACAGCTGGCAAACCGCATTACCATCCCAGGTTTTATCGACCATTTCCCCTTTAACAAGGAAATGGTCGTTAAAGAGATGATTATCCTGCAATGGCAAGGGAAAACCCTCCGCGAGCTCAACCTGACCAACCAGTATCGCATCCAGGTGATTGCCACGCGAAGAAAGGGGGAACGAGAATACACCTTTATCCCTAAGGCTGATGACACGCTTTGCGAAGGGGATGTGCTTGTTGTTATCGGCGAAATCAACCTGTTGGAGAAAATTTCATCCTGATCCTCGCCAGGTTATGGCTTTTGAGTACCTCAATTTGTTACCCTTGGCCCAAAATCCTAAATTATCCACGCCCTACAAACATCATCATTTCACGGGCCCAGCCAGCCACCGCCGACCACCAGAAATATCACACATCTGATCCAGACAGGTCTGTACTGAACTCTCTGTTGCACTTTAACCACGATTGGGCCAAACTCTTTTAGGGTCAAGAATGCAGCTAATCCTTGTCAAAGAAGGCAACCAATCTTATAGTCATGAAACTACAAAAACTTGCTGACTTTATTTACTGTTTTAACCTTCTGTAACAAAAAATAGAAAAACCCATGGATTATTATAAAATATTAGGTGTCGATAAAACAGCCGACAGTGCTGCTATCAAAAAGGCCTATCGCAAATTGGCCATGAAGTACCACCCTGATCAGAACGCTGGTGATAAGGCGGCAGAGGAAAAATTCAAAGAGGCCAACGAGGCCTATGCCGTGCTCTCCGACCCGGAAAAACGCAAACAGTACGACACCTACGGCTCGACAGGCTTCTCCCAGCGCTATTCCCAGGAGGACATCTTTCGGGGCAGTGACCTGGGCTCCATTTTCCGCGAGTTTGGCATCAATTTCGGCGGTGGTTTCAATCAGGCCGGCGGCTCCGGCAGCCCTTTTGAGTCTTTTTTCTCCCAATCCAGCGGTTGCGCCGGCAGCAGGGGTTTTCAACAGCAAGCGGTGAAGGGTCAAGACATGATCATGGAGCTCTGGGTTACCCTGGAGGAAGTTGCCAGCGGCACGGAAAGGACCATTGCCTTGGCCCATATCAACGACCGGGTGTCTGTGAAAATCCCGGCAGGTATCGAGTCTGGTAAAAAACTCCGGGTTTCCGGTAAGGGTGGCCCCTCCCAGATGGGTGGTCCGGCAGGCGATCTTTACCTCAAGGTAAACGTCCAGCCCCACGCCCTATTTCAACAGGATGGCAGCACCCTTATCTACGAGAAAAAGATCCCCTTTAGCCAGGCGGCCCTGGGAACAAAGATAGCCGTGCCCACCCTGGACGGCAAAGAGCTTAATGTCAAGATTCCGGCCGGCATGCAGGCTGGCGGCAAACTCCGCCTTCAAGGGAAAGGTCTGCCGAAAGGCCCCAAAGGCCCTAAAGGCGACCTCATGGTGAAAATCAATATCGAGATCCCTAAAGAGTTGTCTAAAAAACAGCAAGAACTCCTCACAGAGTTGCAAGAAGCTGGCCTCTAAACCCATCTTTCCACATCGGCAACAAGCCGTGCCCCCTCATTGCCTGAGGTATCATTCTGGGGAGTCACTCCCCTCCTCCCCATCATCCGCAAAAAAGCCCCAGGAAGCCGGATCTGATTTCCCGGGAGCCTTTGCCCCCTGCCCCTTCTGACGCTCAGCAGCCTTGAGCTCGTCCTTACAGGTTAAGGCCCGCTTAAATTCAGGGGCCAGGCCGAGACTTCGTTCAAGGAACCCTGCAGCCTCCTGAAATTTTTCCTTTTTCACCAAAAGACAGCCTTTCTCAACCAGGGCCGGGAGAAATTCCGGGTCCTTCTCCAGGGCCATGTCCAGTTTTTCAAGGGCCAAATCAAGCTTCTGGCGCAGAACAAGATTAAGGGCGTAATTATAATCAAGGCGGGCCCGACGCTGGGCCGTGGTCCTCTCAACAATGTCCGGATGCAACTCAGAGTTAACCTCTTCTCTGGTTTTTTCATGGAGCATGATTTTAATTTCACCGTGGAGGATATCCTCAAGATTACGGGTATAGCCCAAACCCTTGTGAACAATACCATCCTCACTGACAATGAGGATGGAAGGCATCACATACACCCCTAATTTTTCAAAGGATTGACTCTCACTATCCACATAGATTGGGAAATCAAGGTGCACCCGGTCGACAACCTCTTTCAGCAAAGATACCTGTTCCGGCTGGACAAAAACGGCAGCCAATTCAATATTTCTCTCTTGATAAAAGGCACGGGCCTCCTGGATATAACCAAGAACCTCAATGGCCCGCTCTCTCTTAGTATCAATATCCGCACCCCAAAAAATGAGAACAAGTGGTCGTTTTATACTCCCATCAAAGGCCTTCATTTTCCCAGAAACCACCTCTTGAAACTGGAGATGGGGAAGGGGGGCATTCTCCTCCACATAGAGAAAGGCAAATGCCGGGACAGCTATGGAAAGCAGCCAGAAAGCCACCATCGGCACCACAACAGCGCCAAGAGATATTCGATGTCCCACAAAGCCACCTTTAAGTGTTAATTACCCTGGCCTGCTGAGGCATAGAGTTAGCACTGATGGATACCTTCCGTGCCACCAGGGGTAATAAATACCCGGTAAAAAACCTTCTTCAACCTCAAGATAATACACTTATCTTGAGTATTATCCCGCCATCACCTACACTTTAAAAAATATGTTCCTTTATACCATAAACAATCAATCTCTTCAGGTGAGCATCATGGACGTTATCTCTGCTATTAAAAAACGCCGGGCCGTAAAGCATTATGACCAATCACACCGCATGCCAGAAGGGGAAATTGACAAGATCATGTCCCTGGCCATGCTTTCTCCCACCGCCTTCAACATCCAGAATTGGCGTTTTGTCGTGGTTCAAGACCCTGATTTACGCCAAAAAATCAGAACCGCCGCTTGGGACCAAGCCCAGGTAACTGACTCCTCGCTCTTTGTGATTCTCTGCGCCGATCTGGGCAGTTGGCAAAAAGATCCTGGCCGCTACTGGCAAAATACCCCTCAAGAAGTCCAGGACTTTATTCTGCCGGCCATTGACGCCTATTACCGAGACAAACCAACGGTCCAACGAGATGAAGCCATGCGCTCCTGTGGCATGGCTGCCCAGACTCTGATGCTGGCGGCCACGAGCATGGGTTATGAGTCCTGCCCCATGGACGGTTTTGATTTTGACGAGGTGGGAAAACTGATCAACCTGCCCCAAGACCATGTCATTGCCATGTTTGTCGCCATCGGCAAAGGCACCAAAGAGGCTTGGCCTCGTGGCGGCCAACTTGGAATGGATGACATAATCACATACAACAGTTTCTAGGTACTACCTCTATCAGGTAACTACGTTGAGACGACAAAGCCACCAGGCCCCTTTGCGGCAGCCAGGGGTCTTGTGGCTTGACCAACATTTTTTTGTTTATTGAGCCCAACAAGACAATAAGCACCCTTTGCCATGTGGCAACATGACGAACAGCTGAGAGATTATGTACATGATTTTGAAGACTCGGAAAGGAGAAGAAGAGGTGCCAGAGGGAGTAGCCCTGGAAAATTCATGAAATATAGCGGCCAGGGGCGATAATTCCCTGGGGATCCAAAACGTCTTTTAACTGCCTGAAAACGACCTTTTTACCCTGATGAGGGTAATCGACATCATTCATGGCGAGAATGGAAGACCTGTACAGTTGAATTCCATTTCGTTTCAGCTTGGCCATGGCTGCAAAATAAAGCTCATGTGCTTTGGCCACATCTTCATCTTTATTTTTATCAAATATTATACTGATTACAGCCACCATTTTATCATCGGTGACCGAGGTCAAGGTCACGGGCATCTCAAAATCAGTGGCGGCAAATTCCCCGGCCACAATGTCCAACATGTGCCGGACCTTTGCGGGGCTTGACGGCACAGCAGGACTCAGCCAGACAAGGCCCAGGTCCTTCTGGTCTTTCACCCTCCAGGTTATATTATCCACAGCCATGTTTGACGGAATACCTTTGCCGAGATCATGTATGTATTTTAACGTTTGCATGCTTGCTCGCAGTCTGGCCACCGGCATGAGCTTGCCGAATAGAGGCCATGAAAGAACTTTTTTCACCCTGCTGATTTTGCTGTCAGTAAAAAATTTAACCGTGCCGATGTTCTTGAAACTTTTTTTCAACATATTCCGGTGGGCAGCAACGACACGTTTTGAGCCACTCAGACTGCCAATAGCCGTCCAGTACCCTATTTTAACGAGAGCCCCTTTGTTCATTAACGCCATGGCCTGTGGACAACTGACCCGATTCTTTGCAAATCCTTCAGGAAAGTTTTGGGTGGTGACAAGAGATCTTGTAGCGTTAGCAATATGGACAAGGGAAGTCAGCACATTTTCGGCACGCAATTTATTAATTTGGGCAACAAGGGGTTCGAGGAGTCCATCATTATCAACCTTTACGACAAAAGATTCATAATGTTCGGGCACCGGCAAAAGTTTGACCTTCATTGCCGTGACAACACCCAAATTTGACTGGACAAAAATCCCACTCAAATCAGGACCAAGGCCTGGAAAATCACCTGTTTCGAGAATCTCGCCGGTACCCAAAACCACCTCAAGCCCGGATATTTCAGCCCGATGATTTCCCAGGCGGGTGTGACCAAATCCACCTTCCAGGGTATTGCCGATAATACTGGCATCCACTCCGGCGCCGGTGGCGTCCATCCAGAATGGCTGATTATGATCGGTAAGATATTGAAAGAGTTGTTGCTGGGTCACGCCCGGTTCAATAATGACAGAGCCGAGTTCGGTATCAAACTCCCGGATAGCCTTCATCCTTTCCAGATTGACCAGAACCTGCCCTTGACCAGCCGGCATTTTATCACCGTAACCGATATTCATCCCCCTACTGATGGGATAGAGTGCGACGTGATATTCAGCAGCGATTCTTATTATTTTTTGAACATCTGCCGTGGTCGATGGATAAAAAATAGCCCCGATATCTCTTTTGAGACCAAGGGTATTTGCCATTTCCCCCTGGAGTCTCTGGCTGTTGATATCCACAGCCTCAGGGCCAAGAACGGTTGTCACCTCCTGGAGCATTTGGGCCATATCCTTCATGTCAAATAGCCTTGGCCATTTTTTCGTCACCCCCCAACAATCGCTCCAGCCAAAAGAATCTCCTCTTATCCCATTTCAGGTCCAGCCGGAGGGCAATTGCAGGATTGCCCTTTACATATTCATAGGCCTCTTCTCCCCCAATCTGCTTGAAAGATAAAACCTTCTCATAAAAGCCGCGATGTTTAGGATTAATGACGATAACAATATCATCACAGTGCATATCACTCCAGGCATACTGAAGGACGATCCTAAAAAGCATCATGACTTTATCGCGAAATGTAAGTTTCGCGGTGGACTTAACGGCAAGGGCTCCTACCTCGGCAATTTTCCGGCCCTCTTTTCTGAGCATATCAAGCTCTGACCTGTAGAGGCTATCCATTGGCAAGCCCTGCGGGGAATCACCAAAAAGTGTCACGGTTAAAAATATATTATTTTTTTCGCACCCTATAAAAGTTCTGGTGGCAGAAAGTAAACTGAACGGCGTCACCCTCATCCCGCCGGGCTGAGGGTCAATATAGCCCTCCCGTACATAGAGATCGTGGACCAACCGGCAGGCACCATCAAACTCGGAGAGCGTTTCGGCGATCTTAAAATGCGACGCTTTATCTCTTGGTCGATTTTCCTTAAGTTCAGGGCGCATCAACACACTTGTTGTCTCAGCTCTCATAGAAATTTCCATGGCCAACCTTTAACCGGGTTAAATGATGATAAGAAAAAGTACCTCAAACCATATCACAGAACCATACGCATTGAATAAAGTTAAAGTTAGGATCCCTAGACAAAAAAAGGGGCCGCCTCCATGAGGCCGCCCCTTTGTCGTTGATATAACGAAAAATAGTTTACAGACCAGCACCGGTAATGCGCTCTAAGGCCTCAAGATACCGCCCCCCTGTTTTTTCAAGAATCTCGGCCGGCAGAGGTGGGGCCGGAGGCGTCTTATCCCAATCCAAACCAGAGAGATAGTCGCGAAGAAACTGCTTATCGTAACTTGCTTGACCGCGGCCAATGACGTAATCATCCACAGGCCAGAAGCGGGAGCTGTCAGGGGTCAGCACCTCATCGATGAGCATGAGTTTACCCTCAAACCAACCCAACTCAAATTTGGTATCGGCAATAATAATGCCCTTAGTCCGGGCATAGTCAGCAGCCTTTTCATAGAGCCGCACGCAGATGTCGGCAATCTGAGCGGTCTCTTCTTTGCCGACCAGTTTCTCCATCTGGGCCACAGAGATATTTTCGTCATGGAGTCCCAGATCAGCCTTGGTGGAAGGGGTAAAAAGAACCTGAGGGAACTTCTCTGATTCCTGCAGACCGGCAGGGAGTTTAAAACCGCAGACCGTGGTGTCTTTCTGGTACGCATTCCAGAAGGATCCGGAAATATATCCCCGGACAATACACTCCACCGGCAAGGGTTGCGCCTTTTTCACCAGCATGGAACGGCCTTGGAGAATATCCTTGTATGGCGCACAAGCGGCGGGATACTCATCAGGATCTGCACTGATCAGATGATGGGGAATGATATCGCCGAGCATATCGAACCAAAACAGGGAGAGTTTGGTAAGCACCCGGCCCTTATTGGGAATGGGTTCGTTCATGATCACATCATAGGCGGAAATGCGATCAGTGGCCACCATCAGGAGCATGTCGTCAACCTCATACAAGTCACGAACCTTGCCCCGGCTGACAAGCTTTAAATTTTCCAAATTTGTTTGTGTTACAGATTGGCTCATGGAGTTATCCTTTTTTAAAAAGTAATTTGTTCCTCAGTTTTTAACATATCGCGTGGCTGGCAGAAAGTTTCTTTTTTCACCCGCCCTCTCCATTCTCAAGACTCTTATTGCCGACAAGTCGCTCAAATCAATCAGGTCCGCTTAAACCATTTTTTCACTTCATCCGGGGAGAAAAGACGATAAACAGGCCGGCCATGGGGGCAATGGGAAAAGACATCAGCAGCCAGCATCTGCCCTAAAAGGGCCTCTCCTTCTTCGGGCAGCAGAGAATGATTCGCCTTCACCGCAGCTTTGCAGGCCATGGTGGCCAGAATATCTTCAATGCGAGTGGCCCGCGAGGCGGGAAGATCAGGGGCCACGTATTTGTCGATAATGCCGGTAAAGATTTCCAGCGGTCCGAGATGGGCGAGCAGGGAGGGAACCGCCTTGACAACAAAGGTCTCGCCCCCGAACTCGGCGACCTCCATCCCCATCTCCATAATTTCATCATGATTTTTATGCAGGGCGATGGCCTGGGCCGGTGTGCATTCCACCATCTCAGGGAAGAGCAGGGCCTGCCTGGCAACCGCCCGGCTTGCCAGCTGCCTTCTTAACTTCTCAAAAAGAAGCCGTTCATGGGCCGCATGCTGATCAATAACCACCAGCCCTGCACTGCTGGCACAAAGGATATACGACTCCTGATATTGACCTATATAGCTAATAAGACCAAGGGCTGAATGAAGAGCGGCCTCTGGCTTGGCGACCTCAGGCCGCTCATCAAGCACCTGAGTGGCCGGCTCTAGGAAGGGCAGGTGGTTGAAATCGCTAGCTGGGCAGGCTTGGACCTCTCCTGATTGTTGATCAAGGGACTCCGGCACCTTTTGCGACGGAGGGAAAAGAGCTGCGGGCTTCAACGGTTGCATTTGCCCGCTTACCAGAGGTTCTCTGGTCTGAAGAGGGGCCGGACGTAGCGGCCCGGGCTGAAAGGAGCCGAACAGGGCCTTTTTCACCTGGCCCTGATATCTCTCCAGGCCTCTACGAACCGCCTCAACCACGGCCTGATGAATAGCATTTGAGCGCTGAAAACGAATCTCCTGCTTGGTGGGATGGACATTGACATCCACCTCACCAGGGGGTGTTGAGACCATAATAACACCGGCAGGACGACGACCCTTCATATAATAGCCGTGGGCGCCTTCGCTTACCGCGTGGTTTATCATACGGTCACGCACCGGGCGCCCCAAAACAAAGAGGCGTAACCTGGCGGCAGAGCCAGCTGCCTCTTCAGGGGAGAGCAGCCAACCGTGTACAGCAATTTCACCATCCGCACCTTGGTGTTGCCAGGCAATTTCTAAGAGGTTGCCATCACCTCTCTGTTTGAGAATCGCCGCCACCCGCCGCTCAAGGCTGTCACCACAGGCGAAGGAAAGGACCTCCCGACCATCGGAAGAGTACCGGAATCCTATTTCGGGATGAGCAAGCGCCGCACAGATCACCACTTCTTCAACATGGGCAAGCTCAGTACGGTTTGCCTTTAAGAATTTACGGCGGGCAGGGACATTGCCGAAGAGGTCGCGGACCTCCATGACAGTACCCTGGCTGCAGCCCATGTCGTGGACCTTTCTGACCTGGCCATAGCGCACCTCCGCCAAGGTGCCAAGCTCGGCACCAGGACGTTTAGAGGTGATAACAAGCCTTGATACCGAGGCAATGGATGGCACTGCTTCACCCCGGAATCCCAAGGTGGTGATCGCGTTTAAATCGGCCGCCTCTTTGAGTTTACTGGTGGCATGCCGTTCAAGGCAGAGCAGGACATCATCAGAGTCCATGCCCTCACCGTCGTCGATGACCCGCAGGAGGCGGGTACCGCCGCCCTCCACCTCAACGGTAATATTGCAGGCCTTGGCATCAATGCCGTTTTCAATAAATTCTTTCACCACCGAGGCCGGTCTTTCAACGACCTCGCCAGCAGCTATCTTATTGGCTAGATCCTCTGGGAGGATTTTTATTTTAGACACCCGGAAACCCTATTGCAGATAACTCTCGATGTGCAGACCGAGCCAGGACCCGTCCCACCACTCGAGCGGATCCACCATAATACCGTTCACCAGCATGGAAAAATGCAGATGATCCCCACCAGCCATGCCCGTAGTTCCGGTGGCGCCAAGAAGACCATTTTTCTCAATAATCTCGCCGGGCGCAACCGCGATTTGGCTCATATGAGAGTAGAGGCTGAAAACACCTGTACCATGATCCAGGACAACGGTATTGCCATAGATTCCACGGTAATCGGCATAGACCACCTTGCCCTTATTGGCGGCCTTGACCTGGGCATGGCGCACCGAGGCGATATCGTTACCCAGATGAACCTGGTTATCGATCTTCTTGCCCTTATACATATAGCTTCGGTGATCGGCAAAGCTGGCCCGCCCAGCGCCCGGCATACGGCCGAATCTACCGCTCCAGAGTTTCTCAGGCATAGAGGCAGCGCAGAGTTCACGAAATTTCTGGTTATTATCCTTGCGGACCTTATTGTTCACATAGAGATATTTCTCAACATTAGAACCCGTCATTTCGGGATAATACTGGGAAAATTCCGGGATTTTAAGCTCAAGAAATGAATCCGGGATATTGATGGTATCTTTTTTTACCGCCCTCTTTTTGAGAATCATACCAAAGGGCGCCTTGCCCTGATTGCCGGCAGCATCCTCAGCCAAGACATGGGCATCGGTTATTTTTTCCGTATCATGGGGCAACCCTATCAGCGCCCCATAGAGATCCGGCTTTCCTTTGACCGGGAAACCCGGGTGGAAATAATCATTGATAATGACACCATGGCGCGGCACCACCTCAGACATCTTATACATGACAACACCAGCGCCACCCTGCTTAATATAGCGGGGGGAATCGATTTTGGTTACCTTGGGCGGCTGGGTGTCAAATTCAACAGGCACAATGACCTGGCTCTCGTTACCAGCCCCGAAACGCCAATAGGAGTAATCCCGGGCATTGATAACTACTTCCGCCGGACCATCAGCCAGGCCGAGACGTACGGTATCAAGGGTCACCGAGGAAACCATGTCCTTAGGCCCGGCCTGGCCGATCCAGCTCCGTCGGGGAAAGATCTTATCAACAACAGGTACCGATTTATTCGCCTGGACAACAGTGATCTGGACATGACGCAAACCGCTTTTCTGGTCTGCAGCCTCAAAATAAAGATCTGCCAAGGGACCGATTAAGGCTGGCAAGGGAGTCGTGGTAATGGTGGGTTGCTCACGCTCATTGACATAAAACAGCAAGGCAGCTGCACTGATAAAAATAAACGATAGTATTGCTATAAAAATGGCAGAACCACCGCTCTTTGCTCGGCTACTCTTACTTGCCGCTAACAATCCCATATATTCTCTCCAGATATGTTAAAATTGGTTACGAAGGGCGTCCATAAATGAACCTTAAGAAGCGGCTCCTCGCGACAGCAAGGCTTCCCCTTCAAAAAAAAGGTTTTCATCTTACGATGATTACCACTAAAACTACCTTAAAGCGTGGATAGGGCAAAGTTTTTTCTTGCATAACCACACAGCTGCCACTACTTTTGCTACTCACAATAAGCAATCGACATTTACCATGAGACAAGATCATTACCATAGCATAATTATCGGGGCAGGTCCGGCAGGATTGAGCTGTGCCCGTATCTTGGCTGCGAATGGTAAGCGGGTTCTGCTGTGTGAAAAAAACAGAAAAATAGGGCCAAAAATCTGCGCCGGCGGCGTAACCTGCTCAGGCCTGAGACAGACCATACCAGCACAGCTTGTTGAAAGACAATTTCCCATCCAAAATGTTTCATCGGCTTTTCAGAAAACAAAAATCATCGCCCAGGGTCCCATGGTATCGACGGTCAACCGAGAGAACCTCGGACAGTGGATGGCACTGGCGGCAGCTGAGGCCGGCGCAGAAATTCTTACCGAAACTGCAGTTCAGAAAATAACCTGTTCCGAGGTAATTACCAGTCAAGGCACATATAGTTTTGACTTTCTGGTGGGAGCAGATGGCTCAAACTCTCTGGTCCGACGCGTTCTCGACCTTCCTGTAAAAAAAATTGGCTTAGGTATTCAGTACCACATTCCCACCTCCATGCCGGAGATGGTTTGGCACCTTGACCCCAAACAATTCAACACCGGTTATTGCTGGATTTTTCCCCAGGCCCAAAGAACCTCGGTGGGCGCCTATTGCTTTCGTCAGGATATCTCTCCGAAAATCCTGAAACAACGTCTGCATACCTGGCTTGACAGTCAAGGTATCGATTATCATGGTCTAAAACCCGAGGCCGCTAATATCAATTTTGATTACCAGGGCTGGAAATTTAACAATATTTATCTGGCCGGCGATGCTGCCGGTTTTGCCTCCGGCCTTACCGGAGAAGGGATCCTGCCGGCCATCATTTCCGGTGAGGAAATTGCCGCTACCATCCTGTCCCCAGAACACCAACCACTCCGGCTGAACCGGCTTATTAAAAATCATCAGCGCCATACCCGCCTCCTGCTCTTAGCCGGCAAAAACAGATTCGGCTGCCAGCTCATCATGGAGAGCTTGATCCTTGCCCTCAAACTGAAGATTATCCCCTTTTCCGCCTTAGAAATGGCCCACTAGGAAGTATGTCATGACAGACCAGAAAAAAAAGAACACCATGCTCTACAACATTATTTTTGTCGTTGTCGGCGGCGCCCTGCTGTTTTTTCTCCTCCGCGCCCCTGATGAAAGCACAGCCCGAATGCCCTATGACGACGACCATTCCCGTTTCTACAATATGGGTAAAAAAGAGGCTGAGAAATTTTGCGAGTCATGCCATTACCCGGAGGGAGATGTGCCGCTACCCGCAGACCATCCCCCTAAATACCGCTGCCTCTTCTGCCATAAAAAGGTAGATACCAATGGTAGATAAAAAATCCGCCCGTTTCACCCTGGCTGACCTGGAGCAAACAATGGCCTTTGGCTACCACATCGGTACCGTGGCCCAGGCTGGCGATATAATTTTGCTCACCGGCGATCTCGGTGCCGGCAAAACAACCTTGACCCAGGCCATCGGCAAAGGGTTGCAGGTTGCTCCCAGCTGTTATATCACCAGTCCCACCTTCAGCCTGCTCCATGAATATCCAGGCCGTATCCCCCTCTACCACATGGATCTCTATCGTTTAGCCAATGAAGAAGAGATCGAGGAACTTGGTTTTGATGAGTATATCTATGGTCAAGGTCTCACCGTTATCGAATGGCCTGAGCGTCTTGGCGACCTCACCCCCAGTGATTATCTGGAAATTGAACTGATCACCCCTACCCCGGAAACCAGACAAATAACAATAACTGCCCATGGGAACATGTGTTATCGTCTCGATGAATTTCTCAATTTTTAACCGTAACATTACATAACAAGGCGAAACCCAGCTCCCGGCTTACCTTGGTTTCTATCCACAGCAACTTCCCCTCTCGCGAGCTCTCACAGGCCGCAAACTACCTTTCCTCCTACAAAGAAAAGTTTGACTTTCCATTTGCCGGGATGAAATAATTGAATACGAACCATAATTGCAAACGATCCAGGAAAGAGAATAACCACCAAAACAAACTACTCGATGACCCCATATCGACGCGATGACACCTCCTGAGCCAGAAGTGAAGATCCACAGGTTTCACCATCGACTGCCTTCGTCCTTTGAGGGTATTAATGAAGCGGTTGAGCAATTAACTTCTTTTATACAAACAATAGAGCTAGAAACGAATTTTTTTGCCCTTATTTTTCTGATCCGCGAGGCCCTCAATAATGCCGTGATCCATGGCAATAAAATGAACTGGCGCAAGGAGGTTCAACTTGATGTTTTGGTTGAAGGCGCCAACATTTCGATCACCATTAAAGATGAAGGTGACGGTTTTCACTGGCAGGATATAACCAATCGGGAACCTGTAAAACCTGAAAAGACGAATGGCCGTGGAGTTTACGCCCTCCAACAATACGGCTACAGTATACGGTACAACGACAAGGGTAATATTCTGCGCCTGAGTCGCGAGGCCAGCTGTTAATATGGGTTGCCAATAGTTATATTTTTTTAAATCTTCACAGGGAAATTAAATGAGTCAGATAGTCAAAGAAGATGAGGCAGTAGAAATCACACCTGGAATCGATTTAATCGCCTCCAACTGTGCCGATTTACGCCACGAACTTCTTGGTCTTATTAATGAGGGTCAAAAAAAGATCATTATTGACCTAAAAGAGACTAAGATGATTGACTCATCGGGTATTGGCCTCCTTATTTCCGCCAAAAACAGCTTAGAAGACGCAGGTGGGGGAGAAATAGAGCTCGTGCATATTTCTGATGACATCATGGAGCTCTTTCTTATAATGAGGCTGGAGAACCATTTTGTTCTCCGGAGTTCATAGTACTTAGCGAAGCCGCTATATTTTAGAATGACCTCTATGGATATTTTATGAAAATCTTAATTGCTGAAGATGACTTTATAGCCCGCAAGGTCCTCTTCAACTTCCTAACCAAATACGGGGACATTGACGTCACGGAAAATGGTCAGGAGGCATTGAATCTATTCACTCGGCAGCTCAAGCATGGGGAGGGGTATGATCTTGTTTGTCTCGATATTATGATGCCACGTTTAAATGGTCATGAGGCCCTGGAAGCGATCCGCCGGGTTGAGGCCGAACTTGACAATGATTCCGGCAAACGCGCCAAGATTATCATGACAACGGCCCTTGATGATTCACAAAATATTCTGAAATCTTTCAACAATCAATGTGATGGTTATATTGCCAAGCCCTACTCCTGGGAGAAATTGGAAACAGAAGTCCAGAGGGTACTCAAGCAAGAAAAGGATTGACCAAAACAGGCAGCGATCAGCACTCCCCGTAGCAAACAAGAAAACAGCCATAGGTCTGTGATCACATCACAACCTTTTCCCTGTAGGCATTTAAGGTCTCAGCGAACTTGTCCTTATTAATCGGTTTGGTCAGGAAACCATCCATGCCGGCATCATAGCAACTCTGTTCGTCTTCTTTACGGGCACTGGCCGTCAAACCGACAATGGGCAGGTGCTTGTTTGCGTCCTGAAGGCTCGCGTATTTTTTCCTCTCCTCAGCCAGCCCTTCAATGTCACGTATTTTTTTGGTGGCCTCCAAGCCATCCAAATTTGGCATTTGGACATCCATGAGGACAAGATCTATTTTTTTAGTCTTCAGAGACTCAAGGGCCTCAAGGCCATCGCCGGCCACCTCCACCTCGCAGCCCTGGCGCTGAATAAGGAGCTTGGCCAGTTTCTGGTTCACCAGGTTATCTTCCACAAGAAGCACTGTGATACTGGCACCATTCTCAGTAACGGCTTTTGAAGCTGTTAACACCTCGGCCTTTTTGCTCTCCTGTGCCTCGCCGCTGACCTTGGGAAGTGGAATAACGCAACGGAAGACTGACCCCACACCCTCGGTACTGTCAACGGTAATCTGGCCACCCATTAGTTCCACGAGCTGATAGCAAATAGAAAGCCCTAAGCCCGTGCCCCCATATTTTCTGGTAGTGGAACCGTCCGCCTGGGTAAATTTTTCAAAAATGGCATCGAGCCGATGGGCTGGAATTCCGATACCCGTATCACAAACCTCAAAAATGACCTGATCTTTCCCTTTTGCCTTTCCACCTTTCAGAGTGATATCAACGGTACCATTTTCGGTAAATTTTAAGGCATTGCCAACCAGGTTGATCAAAATCTGCCGTAAACGGACCTCATCACCAAGTACCAGGGGGGGCAGCGAAGAATCAATATCCACCCTGATGCTATTTCCCCGGTTGGCCGCTTGGGCTGCCAGCATTTCACTGACACTGCGGGCAAGATCCTCCAGACAAACAATATCCGAGGCCAAATCGAGTTTGCCGGATTCGACTTTTGCCAAGTCCAGGATGTCATTGATCAAAACAAGAAGACTATCCGCCGCATTTCTAATTGTCTGAATAAAATCGAGCTGTTCCTCATTGAGCTCTGCCTCAAGAAGAAGACCTGAGAAACCAATAATGGCGTTCATGGGGGTCCGCAGTTCATGGCTCATATTGGCCAGGAACTCACTTTTCAACCTGCTGGCATCTTCAAGTTGTTGATTCGTTTCCCGGAGCTCTTTTGTCTGGCGGGCAATCTCACTTTCAAGCTCCTTGGCGTACTCCTTCTCGTTTTCCTGGAGGCGGAGATATTGATCATGATTGTCATCAATGAGCATCGAGTGCTTTTTTTTCAAAACATCTATCTGGCGATGGAGCTGTTCAGATTCGAGCATTGCCTCGTTTTTCTCATTCCGCACAAGGGCAAGTTGCAAGGTATTGGCACATAACTGAGAAAGGAGAGGGTCGGCACAAATATCGCGGCCGTAGGCCGGAAGTGTAAAGACAAGGGTGTCAGGCGGTTTCAGGCAAAAGGCATAGCTCCACGCTCCCATGGAATTTTCAGCACTGACGATTTCCGTTGCCCCCTGGGCCTTGCGCAGCAGGGAGTCAAGAATCTCCATGGACTCATCGGGCAAATCGCCGACGACCCTGCCCTCTTTCTTGACAATGGCGATAGAGACACCTGGTAGCATGGCGGCAATTGACCCGAGGAGGGCCAAGCGCTCGTCATCGCTGTCAACCAGTTCGTCAAAAACCGCTGCAAATAAATCGTCCATTATTCCTCATCACCATAAAGTTCTTCGGCATTTTTCATTTCGGCCGGAAAATCTTTAATAAGAACCTTATAATCTGCCATTTTGCTCTTCAGGTGGGATGTTAAATACCCGGGAAGGGGATCTTTTCGGCCTTGGATCAAGCCATAATCCAAGCGACTTGCGATGTATTCAGAAATATGCAGAATACTTGTGATACTGGGGATGGGATAGATCTTATCGTGATCATGGTGTTTTTTGATGGCCTCGACAACTCCCTCAGGCATCTTCCAGTCAAAAACCAACAATCCCCCCACTCGGCAATGATTTGTTTCAATAATTCCTTCTTCATAGCTGGTAATGACTTTATCGCCGACGCTGTAAAGCCGGGCAGCCTCACGCAACTCCTTACCCGCGAGCTGGTCTTCAATAATCAGGCCAATATCATGGATAATACCGGCAAGAAACTCATCTTCACCGGCCAGACCAAAAATTCGTTCAGCAATCATTCTCGATAAAATGGCAACAGTGGCACTATGTTTCCATAACTGCCGCCTTGAAAATCCCTGCTTATCGTCCTCCTTAAAAAGATTGCGAATCGCCTCAATGGCAACGAGATTCCGCAAATTCTTCATGCCCACATAAACCACGGCCTTGGAGATGGACTCAACCTTATTAACCAGGCCAAAATAGGGACTGTTAACGAGTTTTAAAAGACGAATAATGAGAATGGGGTCAAGCTTAATAATCTCCTCAAAATCCTTCATATTTGCTGAATCAGAATTCACCAGCTGGGTGACACGAATGGCAACATGGGGCAGGGTTTTGAGATCATTAAACTGGCTGACAAGGGTTCTGGCTGTAGGCATAGGCTTGAGAGTTTTATTTATCTGATTACGACTCTACGACTCGATCGCAGCTAAAGCCTTATAGGCCAACGAACAGAAACGCGAACTCTTCGCGTTTCTGTTCGGGTGCACTAGGTGTGCGCTTCCGGGGAATCATAGTAACGTTTAGCCCGTTGCTATGGAAATCAGTTTTTTTATGTCTAAAAAGAGCAAAACAATCCTATTTCAAGGTGGAAAGTTCGCCGATCATACTTTCGAGGGCTGGCAAGAATGAAGCAGCAGCAGCTAGATCATTTTCACGCCCGGCCTTCTCTATACCGTAGGCAACATCGCGCAACGTCTCAACACCGAGACTTGCAGCGGCACCCTTGATGCTATGGGCTGCTTCACCCATTTTTACCGCATCACCCGTTTCATGGGCCGATTTAATTTTTGCCAAATCACCGGAGCTCGATTCACGTAAAAGGTCGAGCAACTCGGCAAGGAGCTCTTCATCCTCTCCTGCCTGCTCCAGGGCAAATTCGCGTTTCCAATGGAGATCAACCATAATTTATTTCCTCACAAGGGGCACTAAAAGCCCAAAAAACACAAAGAGCCAACACATAACTCTTAAAAGAATAGCAAAGACATGCTGTTGGCAGATAGGATTATTTTCCTATGGGCCAACTCGCTCCCCTCAATTATCAGCAAAAAGGAGAACCACCTCCTGCAAATAAACCAAAACCCTCTTAGAACAGCCCGGAGAGAGATTCCGGGGCAAGGATGCCGCGCCGCAGGAGGACGGGCCGACCGGCAACACAACCCACCAGAGTCGAACCTTTACCACCGGGGGTCTCACCGCCATCAATAATATAGTCAAGATCAGCTGAAAATTGTGCCGCCACTTCCTGGGCCGAGTTTGCGGCACGCTCTCCTGAAAGATTTGCACTGGTGGCAGTAAGCGGATGACCGCACAACGCTACAAAATGTTGGGCCACAGGATGGGAAGAGATACGAACACCGATGGTTTTTGTGCCGGCAGTAAGCCGGTGCGAGAGCTCTTTACGGGCAGGAAAAACCAAAGTTAAAGGCCCCGGCCACAATTTCATGAGGGCCGAAAAACAAGGGGGGACAGATTCGGCGAGGGCAGGAAGCTGTTCCAGGCCAGAAATAAGGGTAAGAAGCGGCTTATTTTCAGGCCTTTTTTTCAGCCTGAAGAGTTTATCCAAAGCTGTCTCGTTAAAGGGGTCAACAGCCAGACCGTAATAGGTCTCGGTGGGGAAGGCGACAACACCACCCTGTTTAATGATTATTGCCGCCTCCTGTAGACTCTGAAAAGGAATCATAAACCTTTAGACGTTCAGGTTCCGCGCCTTTTCGTCAACCTCCGCCGCCATTTCCGCTTTAAAATCAGCAAGCTTTTGAGCCATTACCCCATCAGAAACAGCCAGAATCTGGCAGGCGAGAATAGCGCCGTTTTTTGCCCCAGCCTTACCAATAGCCATGGTGGCAACAGGGATTCCCGGCGGCATCTGCACGGTCGCCAAGAGAGAATCCATGCCTTTTAAGGACGAGGAATCAATTGGGACGCCAATCACCGGGACTGTGGTATGGGCTGCCAACACCCCGGCAAGATGAGCTGCCATGCCAGCACCGGCAATAATAACTTTCACACCACGAGCGCGAGCGGTCTCGGCAAACTCAGCTGCCCGGGCTGGAGTGCGATGGGCGGAAGCCACAGTTATCTCGTAGGCAACGTCCATCTTCTTTAAAAAATCCACGGCCGCCATCATAATAGGTAAATCAGAATCACTGCCCATGATGATGCCAACTTTTGTCTCATTTGCCATTTTCTTCTCCTCAACCTATGACTTAGTACGACGCAGGGCCTTTTGGCCGATATCACGTCTGAAATAACAATCTTGCCAATGGATCATGTTCACAACAGTATAGGCCTTGCTGATGGCATTTTCCAAATCCTCATCAATTGCCGTAACCCCGAGAACGCGGCCGCCTGAATTTACCAGGATCCCCTTATCCTCGGCAGTGCCGGCGTGGAAGACCACCACATCCTTTTGCTCCCCAGCCTTGTCAAGACCGGCAATAGGATAGCCCTTGGTATAGGATCCAGGGTAGCCACCTGAGGCCATTACCACACACACTGTCGGCCTTGGGTCAATATCAAGGGTGATTGACCCAAGATTACCGTCAATAACCGCCTCAACCACATCAACAAGATCGTTGTTAAGGCGCATGAGCAGAGGTTGGGCCTCAGGATCACCAAAACGACAGTTAAACTCAAGAACCTTTGCCACGCCGTCACGTATCATCAAACCGGCATAAAGCATACCCTTATAAGGACAGCCTTCTGCAGCCAGGGCCTTGACCGTGGCCATCATGACCTTTTCCATCACCTGCTCATGCAACTCAGGAGTGACCACCGGCGCCGGGGAGTAGGCACCCATGCCGCCGGTATTGGGTCCGGTGTCGCCATCATAAACGGCCTTATGATCTTGGGAGGTCGGCAAAGGAAGTATCGTCTTGCCGTCGGTAAAGGCAATAAAGGAGGCCTCTTCTCCAGGCAAAAACTCTTCGACAATGACTTCGTTCCCGGCATCACCAAAGGCCCGTTCTGTCATAACCAGATCCACGGCCTCCCTGGCCTCAGAGAGTTCATGGCAGACAAGTACTCCTTTGCCGGCGGCCAGACCATCGGCCTTTACAACGAGGGGAACGCCAATTTTGTCAATATAGGCCATGGCCTGGTCACGGTTAGTAAAAGAGGCGAATTGAGCAGATGGGATATTGTACTTGGCCAACAGTTCTTTCATAAACACCTTACTGCCTTCAAGGGCAGCCGCCTTCTTGTTTGGTCCAAAGATCCGCAAGCCCTCATCTTGAAAGAGATCGACAATACCAAGGGTCAGTGACACTTCAGGCCCAACCAACGTCAAATCTATGGCCTTGTCCTTGGCAAAGGTGAGAAGCCCGGCCATGTCGTCGGCAGCAACCGGTACACATTGGGCCATCGTGGCAATTCCACCGTTACCAGGGGCACAAAATATTTCTGTAACCTTAGGACTCTGCGCCAGCTTCCAGACCAGGGCATGCTCACGACCTCCAGATCCAATCACCAATACCTTCATCTCTACTCTCCTAAGCAATATTACCAAAACCGGACATATACCTGCCCTGGCCGCTGAAATTTAATTTCAGCCTGGTTTCTCTTTTTCTGTCAGTTACGGCTGCTCTTTTTAACTTTTTTTAAAAAAATCAGCAGCACATTACCCAAGCGACCCCGCCACTGTCAAGCCAGAGTCGCACTAAGTGCGACCATTATGGCCACACTTGAGACGACATTTTTCTTGACACAGAGCTGCAGCGTATCTATCATAACATCAATAATGAATACCTATTCATATTAGTATTTTTTTCATCACCAATATTTTCAGTTAAAATTACGTAACCAGTGATTTTAGCCAACTACCTACCAGCACATTTTCACCCTTACCAATATTGGCAACATGTTAATTTAAATTAGTTTTTAGCCCCATTTTGCCTTGCATTGTGCAAGTAAAAGAAGGGGATAAAATACAGCATATAAAGTGATGCGAGTTTCAGACAAACATAGCAAGATCACCCAGGCAGCCGTCAAAGTCTTTGCCAGGAAAGGCTTTTTTAATGCCCGCATATCAGATATTGCCAAAGAGGCAAAGGTGGCGGACGGCACCATCTATCTCTACTTCAATAACAAGTACGACATTCTGATTTCGCTGTTTGAGGATGAGATCGGCAAGATCATTCTTCAGGTCAAAATTCTGCTTGAAAAAGAGGACGATCCCTGCAAAAAACTCCTCATTTTCGCCAAACACCACCTGTTACTTCTTGAAGATAAAAAAGATCTGGCCGAAGTGTTACAGATGGAACTCAGGCAGAGTAATAAATTCATGAAAGAGTATCGCAACACAAAATTCATTGAATATATTGACATTATTTCAGCAATCATCCATCAGGGCCAGGATATGGGGATCTTTAATGCAGATATTTCACCAGGTATTGCCAAGAGAGCTATCTTCGGGGCATTGGATGAGATGTCCAGGCTCTGGGTGCTGGATGACGCCCCCCATTACACCATTGAAGAAACCGCCCACCAGGTCTGCGCCCTCTTCTTAACTGGCCTCAAAAAGTCTTCTGCGCCTTAAAAAAGGGGTAGAACCGAATAGTTCACCCCCTTTTTCCAGTCAATACCATTTCCCAGATATTTTAAGGAATATCACCGGGATTAATGGCGACAATTTCAAGGTTCATAATTCCTTTCGGAGTTTTCACCACAACCTCGTCGCCCTCTTCTTTACCTATCAAGGCACGGCCCCAAGGAGACATGACCGAGATACTCCCTTCTTTGACATCGGCCTCATCAGCCCCGACCAGCCAATAGGTTACCTCGTCATCGCTATCAAGATCCACCACGGTCACCTTGGTTCCAAACACAACCCTTTCGGTATCAACCTTGGTACAGTCAATCACTTCAGAGCGACCGATCTTGTCTTTCAACTCAAGAATCCGTCCTTCGATATGACTCTGTCGCTCTTTAGCGGCATGATACTCGGCATTTTCCTTAAGATCACCATGGCCGAGGGCGACTTCAATGGATCTAATCACCTCGATGCGATCTTTACTCTGCAGGCGTGCCAACTCTGCCTTAAGGCAAGCATGTCCTGTTTTTGACATTGGTACACGTTCTACCATCACTTCTTCCTCCATATATCCTTAGGCCATAAGCCGACCCTAAATTTCCTGACCTAATACTTAAAGCTGATTAGACCTGAACATACCAACTATCCACTATAAAAAACGATCTCATTGCATTACCACCGATAAAGGAGTGTGCCAAATATATCCCGTGTTCGGTAGCTCGAAGATTCCTCAACCTCTGTTTCGACCTTAAGAATCCAAGCGTTACTGATCTCTATATTTAATCCCGCCTGGAGAGTCTGTAGGGCATTTTGTTCCACATCATATGAAAAACCATATCCAGCCGTAAAAAAACTGGGGGTAGAGCGGCCCAGGACATCATCGGAGAACTTATACTTATAATTTAAGGAAAAATGATTGCGCCAATAACGCTCAGGCGACCAGTAGGGGCGGTCTTCTGCGCTGAAACCGTCACTAAGGGGCACCCCTATTGCCTCATTTTGTTCCTGGGCATCTAGGAATTCGTACAGAAATGTTGCCTTAAGAAAATGCGGCTCCGGTAACAGGATTGATGAAAACCAGATGGAATAGCCATTGATCTCATTGTCGTCCGAATACTCTGTCCGTCTAAGCTCGCCACCGGCCTGAAGACGGGGCATAAGATCAAGCTCGGCGCGGGCCTCATACACTTGAGCCATCAAGCCCCGGTCAACACTGGCCAGTGTATCGCTAACAATTTGCCGCTTAATACCAACATAACTCTCGAAACGATCTCCAGCAAGCCCGGTGGCACTGAAATCATACACTCCAACGCTGGACCGGTCACCGCTTAGGACATGGCCACCGACAGTAGCCTGAAACTGCAAATAATCAAAGAAATTACTCGCCAGATGAATATCGACTCTCTTGCCATAAAAGCCGGCATGGGACGTTGGCGATTCATAATGGATCCGGGCAGCAGATACCTTTATTTCCTTTTGCGGCTTAGGAGAAAACCAGCCGGAGAGGCCAAACACATTTTGTGTCAAATCATAATAGCCATCCCTGCCTTTTTTATATAAATGGGAATAAAAGGCCCCTGTTTGCGGTTGCAGCTTGAGACGATTTCTACTTATTGCATCATTGAGCCCTGGAAAATCAGGGTTATATTTCTGTAGACGCTGATAAACCATGGCCTCATCACCAACACGATCAAGACTACTGTAAACACCGGCAAGGTCAAATAGTAAGGTGGTGTCGTCTTGGTTCTTGATCAGGGCTTTATACTGTTTGACGGCATGGTGATACTCTCTTCTCTTGACGGAATTGCGAGCGGCAAGCTCACGGTTCAACAACATCTGCCACTTATAACCACTATAAAAACCCGCGGCTTGCCAGGCGACAGCCTCATAATTGCCGCTCATAACAAAATCGGCAGCAAGACTCCTTTGGAGGATATCTGACCTGCCCATGGGTTGAGTCATCTTCAGCCATAGACTGTGTTCTTCATGGACAGGCAGGGCAATCTTCTTCTCCGCGCATTGCTCCAAAAAAAGCTGCTGGACCGGCGGTGTGGTTGCCTGAGCATAGATAGCAATGGCTTCCGGCCAGTGAAAGAGCGCCCATTGCAAGCGGGCCTTAACCACAAGGGCAGCATACCAATCAGGCTTTTGCGAAAGGGCCTTATCAGCCATTGCCAGCCCTTGCTCGTAATGCCCAGAGGAGAGCGCCAGCCTGGACCCGAAAAGATTGAGTAAGGCATTGTCTCCATGATCCACCAGCATCTTACTGGCAAGGTTATATGCCTCATCCAACTCCCCGTTAAGCTCAAGAACTCGAATAAAGCGCAGCAGATAGCCAAACGAGTGCGGCACGGTGTCGCGTAATTGCCTGCCAGCAGCGCTTGCCAGGGTGTAGAGATGCTCTTGAAGGGCGACCTCCATCAAGTTTTCCAGCAGGCCGGCGTCGTCCCCAGCTCTTTCCAGGATCTGGTCGATTATAGTCTTGGCCATCTCCTCATCCCCCATCTCCTTATGAAATTGGAAGAGATGAACAAGGGCTAACAATTGCCTATTTTCGTCATTTGCCAGGGAGGTCAGAATAGGCAAACTCAGGTCATCATCACCCTCTCTGAAATGGGACCTGGCCATCTCGATACTTATGGCAGTACGCTGTTTTGGCGAACACATTGGGCCGGATGAATCAGAGAGAAGATGCTTTCCTAAAAACAGGGCATCTTCAAATTCATCCAGGGCATTGAGAACTCGCAGCTCGGAAAGTGCCTGTTGACAACGATATTTGCCGGGTTGAGCGGGGATGGCATCAAGCCAGGATTCGGCGTCACGCACCTGACCGAGAAAGAGCTTCAAATCCACTAACTCAAAAAGGGCACGGGGATCATGACCAGCAAGCCAGGCTAGTCGATATTGCTGCTCGGCCTCATGGAAAAAGCCATAGAGTCGATACATCTCGGCGCTATCAAGCCGGGCCTGGAGCTGATATGTAGCATCATCTTCCGCCACCAGGCCGGCATAAACCATCTCGGCCTGGTCAATTTCACCGACCCGGCCCAAGGCCCGGGCATAGACAAGTCTGCTGGCAGACATGTGAAAGAGCACCTTATCAACAAGCCTGGCAGCCTGCTCGCTGACAACATCAAGCCGCCCCAAGGCCCCGGCAATATCAAGAAAGGTCAAACGGTCTCGATCAGCCGCATTATCCTTTGCGACAACCTCTGCCATGTCCTTAAAGGCATGCCCGGGCAGGCCGAGAAAATATAAGATACGGGCCCGGATAGCCAAAAAATCAGGGGAGAAAAACTCCATCTCCAGCAGGGGGGTAAAAAGCTGCCACCCTTCCTCATTGCGCCCTTGCTGGAAATAATACTCGGCCAACTTCAAACTCACGAGATAATTGGTGGCATCAAGCGCATGGATTTCTTGGAGCATGGCAACCATCTCCTCCAAGCGCCCCAGTTTGTCTAAAAGAAAGACAATTTCAAGACGACTCTCCAAATCCGCAGGCTGGCTGGCCGCCAGTTGTTGCCATCTTGCCAGGGCTTCATCATAACGACCTGTCGCGGCGAGATTTTTGGCCAAACTCACCAGATGTTTTTCGCCATCCCCTCCTTGAGCAACAAGATTCTGATACTGGGCAACCGCCTTCTTTTTATCTCCCGTTTCCATAAAGACCAGGGCCGCCTGCAGACGAATTTCATCCGCAGGCTCTTTAACGAGGTCAAGATAGTGGCTGAACAATCGACTGCTCTGGTCCAGGTCTCCGGTGGCTTTATAGCTTTGGGCGAGCACAAGATTCATCCCGGCATCATTCGGAGAGGCTGCGAGAAACTGCTCAAGAAAGGGGATTGCCTGCCCATAATTATTCTGACCGGCATAGATGGCGCCTATACGCCCGGCCAATATGCTGTTGCCGGTATCCTTATTGTACCCGTGCAAAAGATGGGGAAGGGCCTCGGCCTCACGGCCCTGGCTGCTATAATACTCGGCAAGGTGGGCGTGAGCTGGAGAGTAATCTGGCTGCAGAGCAATGATTTTTTGCCAGTATTCAGCGGCAAGATGAGTAAGTCCTAGGCGATCATGAACCTGGGCGACAAGAAGAATGAGTTCAAAAGAGGAATCTTTTGCATTTGCCAGGGATGCCCCAAGAGCCTGGGCCTGTTGATCATTCCCCACATCAATATAGAGACGAAACAATGCCTTCTGCAGATCAAGGTTATCCGGTTTTTTTTGGTGCAGAACTTCCAGCACCGACAGTGCCTTTACCGTTTCACCAAGGTCCATATAGCTTTGATAAAGATGCATGCCCACATCATATTTCTCATTATCCCTGGCCCAGACTCTGGCAAGATAGACAACGGCCCGTTGCGTCCTGCCGGTGGCAAGGAGGAGAAAGCCCTGGGACTCTTGATATGACAGATTGTCTGGTTTAGTCTCCAGAAGAATCTCTAAATTTGCTTCGGCATCATCATACCTCTCCATGGCCAGGAGAAGCTGGGCACATTCCCACCTTGCCTCGATCAGCTCCGGACGCTTGGCGAGAAGTTCCTTGTAAAGCTTAAGGGCTTCGACCCTCCGGCTCTTGCGAACATACTCCCTGGCAACCATCCATTGTGCTGACCACTCCTGCGCGGTCAGAGCGCTGAAGACAAGATGATCCGGGACAATAGCTGTCCCCAGAACAGACAGGGTCTGGTCCAACCTTGCCATGCCAGAGAGGGGCAAGAGCATTACGACCATAAAAGAGAGGGGAATGATGAGTATTTTTCGCACGACAATCAACAAAAAAGAGGGAACAGAGTCCCTCTTTTTTTATTTCTCAAATTATTTTCCAAAGATGGCCTCAACGCCATTCCTGGTCATTGGGACTGCTAACGGACTTCATCATCTTACACCATTCGTTTATCCTGATAAAATCCCCGGATACGGTCAACAACACACTCCAACATTTCCACGCTGAGTTCCGGAAAAATTGGTAACGCCAGTGTTTCGGCAGCAGCCTTATCGGTCTCCGGCAAAGGCGGTCCCTGCCACCCGCTCTTCACCAGGCATTCTTGGCGATGCAAAGGTACGGGGTAATAGATCTCGACGCCAACATCGTGCTGCAGAAGATAATCCCGCAAACCGTCGCGATCCTTGGCACGTATAACAAACTGATTATAGATATGATAATCTGCGCCATCAACAGGATCGCCAGCAAACTCCTTATATATGGCCTGCGGCAACTGAATCAGGCCCTTTTCCACAAGTCCTGTTTTTGCAAACAGGGCCTCATAGGTCTGAGCGTTTGCCCTTCTGCCCCGGTGCCAGTCGGGGAGATATCGTAATTTAACATCAAGAATAGCGGCCTGAATGGCGTCAAGACGAAAATTACCGCCCACAACGCCATGGTGATATTTCGGCTTACCGCCATGGACCCTGATCACATCGAGTTCTTCGCCAAATGCCTCATCCTGGACCGTTATCATGCCGCCATCGCCCATCCCGCCAAGGTTCTTGGTGGGGAAGAAGGAAAAGCAGCCGGCAGCACCAAAGCTCCCGGCCCTTTGCCAGCGAACGCCGCCGCCCTCGGCAACTGGAAAACAGGCACCAATGGCCTGGGCTGCATCTTCAACCACAGGGAGATCATACTCGGCGGCAATTGCCATAATCTCGTCCATGGCTGCACATTGGCCATAGAGATGAACCGGAATAATGGCCTTGATATCCTTATCACCCTGCTGGAGGATCTCGCGGATTTTTTCAGGCGAAATATTAAACGTCTGGGGATCAATATCGGCAAAAACCGGTGTGGCTCCAAGCCGCATGACAGAACCCATGGTGGCAAAAAAAGAATAGGATGAGGTGAGCACCTTGTCGCCGGGACCAATCCCCAGGCCCATTAAGGCACATAACAGGGCGTCCGTCCCGCTTGAAACGCCGATCCCTCTCTGAGACTGGCAATAGGCCGCGACATTTTTCTCAAATTTTGCAACATCGGGGCCCAAGATGTACATGGAGGAGTCCATCACCCTGGTAATTTCTGCCAATATCTCCTCCCGGATAGGAGCAAGCTGGGGATTTAAATCTAAAAGAGGAACTCTCATTTT
>JBFFNX010000001.1:0-45171 GCA_041562995.1 Desulfurivibrionaceae bacterium | reverse complement strand
CCCTGGACATTGTTCTGGCCGCGCAGGGGGTCAACCCCGGTATCTTCTTTTTCGATGTGGCCGGTCATCATCGCCAAATTGGCCAGGGCCTGGACGTTTCTGGTGCCGCAGATATGCTGGGTGATGCCCAGGCAATAACAGATAACCGCTTTTTGGGCCTGGGCATAGAGCTGGGCCGCCTTGTTGATGCTTTCCAGATCCACGCCGGTGATCTTGGCTACCTCCACGAGATCCAGGCGGTAGAGCATGTCGCGCAGCTTGTGGTAGTTTTCGGTGCGCATCTCCACAAAGAGGTCGTCAACCAGGTTCTCGTCCAGAATGATGCGCATCATGGCGTTGAGCAGGGGGATGTCGGTGCCCGGCCTGATGGCGAGATGGATGTCGGCGAATTCGGCCAAAAGAGTTTTTCTGGGATCAATGACGATCAGTTTGGCGCCGCGATCAACGGCATCCAGCATCCTTCGGGCCACCTGGGGATGGGCCTCGGTGGTGTTTGAGCCGGTGACCAGGATAACCTGGGCATTTTCAATCTCATTGATCGAGTTGGTCATGGCGCCGCTGCCGAATGTGGAGGCAAGACCTGCCACCGTGGGAGCGTGTCAGAGGCGGGCGCAATGGTCGATATTGTTGGTCTTCAGCACCGCCCGGGTGAATTTTTGGAGCAGGAAGTTTTCTTCGTTGGTGCATTTGGCCGAGGAGAGCACGCCGATGCCCTCGCCTCCGGTTTTATCGCGGATGCGGCCAAGTTCTGTGGCCGTATAGTCCAGGGCCTCGTCCCAGCTCGCCGGGGTAAGCACGCCGTTTTTCCTGATCAGCGGTTCGGTGAGGCGGTCCGGATGGTGGATAAATTCATGCAGGTGCCAACCCTTGACGCACAGGTTGTTGCGGGAAACCGGGTGGTTGCGGCTGGCGGTGGAGCCAACGACCCGGCCATTTTGTTCATGGAGGTACACCCCGCAGCCGCAGCCGCAATAGACACACGTGGTCAAAATGTCAGGCATGGCATTGATCCTTGGTGTTGGTATTTTTTCATGAATAAATCCTTGTATCTATCGTATTAGAAAATGAGCATCTTTGGCAACGCAAATAGATTTTTCCAGGCCTGATCCGTTGTGAGCTGGCGGGGGCAGGACTTTTTTAGCCTTCGCCCCTCTTGCTCTCCTCGTGTTGGTGTTAACGGTGGACATTGATAAGGCGAGTCGTTAATGTTGAGTAAGTGGATTATCATTAAGGAGATGGAGCATGGCCACAAAGAGGATTCCGCCAATAGATCCAGGGGAAATACTTTTGAAAGAGCTTTTTGTGCCGCTTGGCATGAGCCCTTACCGGCTGGTCAGAGACGGCAGCGTAGCTCCACGCCGGATCAATGAAATTGGCCATGGGTAAAGAGCTGACACAGCAGTTCCGGCATGGCGGCGTGGCCGTTTTTTCTTCTATGTCACCGTAATGCTGGCTAAAGGCGCAAGGCCGTTACGACCTTGAGGTGGCAGAAGATGTTTTGCAAAACAGACTGGCTTAAGAGGTTCACGTCTTGGCGTCACAGGCCTTGTGGCTGAGGGCAACCATGGGTTTTACCTTCCATAAATCTTTTACAAGTCTGACGCCGGCACCACGCGCTTTTTTGTTTTTTGCCATCGTCAACCTGGTCTCTTGGCAATGTGTCGTTGGCCAGGTGTTGATCCTGTTTGCCCGTTCCCTGGGCATGCCGGCTGACCTTGTCGGCCTGCTCATTTCCTTTGTCCCCTTCTCCATGCTCCTGGTGGTGTTAAGTATTCCGGCGGTGGAATCTTTTGGGCCTCGGAAATTGTTGATCACCACCTGGCTTCTGCGCAACCTTCTTATTTCCACGGTTTTTTTTATCCCTGCGGTCACTGTCCACTATGGTCAGCAGGCAGCCTGGCTGATGCTGTTATTTGCGGTCCTCGGTTTTGCCCTGACCAGGGCCTTTGGCGTTGGCGCCTGGTATCCTTGGCTCCACGAGATTGTTCCCCACGATAATATCGCGGATTACTTCAATTCCGAGACGATCCTTGTCCAGGTGACAAACATTGTGCTGGCGGTGGTGATTGCCCAGGTGTTGGCGCACTCGAGCGATCTCTCCTCTTTTTACTATGTCTATGGCGCCGGGGTGGTGATCGGCCTTGTCAGTGTCGGCATGCTTTTTTTCATGCCTGGCGGCAGGAAGATCCCCAAATTGGCAGGCAGTGAAAGGCGGTATGATTCGTTTTACAAGGCCTTTGCCGACAAACCGTACCGCCAATTCATCATCGTGATCTCTGTCACCCTCTCCTCGCTGATGTGGGTGGGGAGTGCTTCCATCATGTACCTGCGGGATATCATGCTCTTTGCCGACGGCAGAATCATGTTCATCACGGCCATCGGCGGCATTGCCGTGGCCCTGTCCGTCCGCTCCTGGTCAAATCGTGCTGAAAGGCAGGGCAGCAACCGGGTGATGGCCAGGATGTTGCTCCTCCATGCGGCCTCAACCATCTGCTGGTTTTTCCTCCTGCCCGGTAGCCGGTTCGGCTTCGCCCTTGCCGTCTTGGCCCTGGTCAGCAGCATGGTTTTTAGTATCAGCTTATTTACGGTGGCGGCCCGGACCATGCTCGGTCAGGTGAAAAGCGAGGGCCGGATCGGCTACACCTCCCTGTGGATCATCGGGGTTTCCCTGGCAAACGGCATCCCGCCCATCTTGGCCGGCCAGCTCATTGATCATTTCGGCATGCTGGGCTTTCGCCTCTGCTTTGTGATTTCAATTGTCTTGGGGGTTTCGGTTTCCTTTCTCCTGAAAAAACTGCCGGAAGAAGGTGTGCTGCCTGATCTGCCCTATCTCGATGTATTGGTCCGGCCGCTCCAGCCTGTACGCTGGATGGGGCGAATGGTCTGGGTATCCCTTGGCTTTGGAGAGGGACCGGAAGTGGCGGCCGAAGAATCGGCGGACCAGGAAGAGGGCCAGGGATAATTTTCAGCCCATGGTGTCCGAGGCATCTCCGTCAGCTCAGGTCTTGACAGGGCAGTTGTTGGTTACGAAACCTAAGACAGAACAATGAGTTTCACGGTACGTGAATCGGCTTTGCTTGAGCTGGTGGTCAGATCCACAAGGGGCAAGAGTTGTTTTCCCTTGCCTGGCAGCTTGCTTGTGTAATAGTATGTTTTTTCGTCAGGCAATAAATTGAAATAATCAGTTACCAACAGGGAGAACTACGGATGAGTTATTACATTGCTGTTTTGAAAAATTATGCGGTTTTTGGTGGGAGAGCCAGGAGAAAGGAATACTGGCTGTTTATTCTGTTCAATATGATTTTTGCCTTTTGCCTGGGTTTTGTTGATGGCCTTTTAAACTTAGGATTTCTCTATTTTCTCTATTCCTTAGCTGTTTTTATTCCGAGTATTGCTGTGGGTATCCGGCGTATGCACGATGTCGATAAGAGTGGTTGGTTTCTGTTAATCCCCATTTATAACCTGGTTTTGGCGTGCAGCGCTGGCAGTTCCGGTGAAAATAGATTTGGCCAAGATCCCAAAATGTAATTGGATGTTGTCCTGTGGGAATTATGTGCCCAAATAAGGCGGCTGGCATTATGCCAGCCGCCTTATTTTTTTGTTTAGTAAAGCCAGGGGAGATTACTTTTTAACCTGAGCCTTTCTGGAATTTTTTTATCTTCCAACAACAGTTCGTTGCATCCTTCGTTGTCGATCCCTACATTCATTTTACTCCCTGTCATGAAGACGGAGGGTTTGCTTTGACAACGTCAGCGCCCTGGACCATAATTATCCTTTGAGAAGAGCGTTGCCGAGACGGACAACAACGGGTGAGGTGCTGATATGGAAAGGCGTGAGTTTCTCAAGCAGGTGGCCCTGTGGTCGGCAGGACTGACTTTAAGTGTGCCCCATTTTCGGATTTGTGAGGCGCTGGCGGCGGAGAGTTCGCAAACCCTGCTGGCCCATGCCACGGGTAAGGACTACCTGGCCTTGGTTGATCGAGTTCTCAGGCCCTTGGGCGGCATGGATGCCTTTGTCCGGCCCAGTGACAAGGTGGTGATCAAACCCAATATCGGCTGGGATCGTCAGCCGGACCAGGCAGCCAATACCCATCCCCAGGTGGTTTTGGCCCTGGTGCAGCGGGCCCTGGATGCCGGGGCCGGCCAGGTCCTGGTCTTTGACCGGACATGTAATGAGGAGCGGCGCTGCTATGTCAACAGCGGCATCCAGGATGCCCTGGCCGGGATCAAGGACAAGCGCCTTAGGTTCTTCCACCCGGATGAGCGCAAATATGTGCCGGTGGATATTAGGCGGGGCAAGGCGGTCAACCGGCTGGATATCTATCGCGACGCCCTGGAGGCCGACAGTTACATTAACGTGCCGGTGGCCAAACACCACGGTCTGAGCCGGCTGACCATGGGCCTCAAGAATAGTATGGGTGTCCTGGGCGGCCGTCGGGGGGCGATGCACCATAACCTGGGGCAGAAGCTGGCAGATCTGGCCACGGTGGTGCAACCAAAACTCACCGTCATCGATGCCACCCGCATTCTTCTCGCCAATGGCCCCCAAGGTGGCAACCTGAAAGACGTCAGGGTGCTCGATACCCTGGTTGCCTCCGCCGATCCGGTGGCAGCCGATGCCTACGCCACCACCCTGTTCGGCTTGCAGCCCAAGGAAATTGACTCCACGGTCGCCGCCCATGCCCTGGGCCTGGGTGAGATGGATCTTCAGAAGATGAAGATCATCAAGGCCTGATTGGTCTAGGCGCCACTCCCGCATTTCTTTCGTCAATCCCGCCTGTGCGGGAATGACAGGTTGATGAGTTGAGATGAAGAATCCCAAATCAATTCCCCCATATTATTGGCGGCGCTTGAGTCAGCTTGCCTGCCTGGCCCTCTTTTTCTTTCTCTTTATCCACACCGACTATGCGGGCAGTGATGAGATCAAGTATGCCGTGAATATCCTGTTTCGGCTTGATCCCTTGCTGGCCCTCTGTGCCTCGGTGGCGGCGGGCTTCTTTATTGTCCTGATGCTGCCGGCCGTGCTGACCTTGCTGCTCACCTTGATTTTCGGCCGTTTTTTCTGTGGCTGGGTCTGCCCCATGGGCACTTTGCTTGATGGCTGCCAGACCATGATTCCAGCCAAGGGGCAGGGCAGGGAGAAGAAATACCGCGCCCTGAAGTTCTATCTCCTTGGTTTTCTGCTGGTCGGGGCCTGGTTGGGCCTGCCACTGGCAGGCTTTGTTGACCCCTTCTCCATCCTGGTCCGGGCCTTGTCCCTGGCCGTTGATCCGGCTATCAATGCCCTGTCCTCCACCATTTTCACTTACACCTATCAGGAGGCGCCGGCCTGGGTCAATGGCCTGACCGAACCTCTCTACACCTTGTTGAAGGCCACCATCCTGCCCTTTAATCAAAAATATTATGAGCTGTCCCTGCTGTCCCTGGCTCTTCTTCTGGTGATCTTTTTGTTGGAAAGGCTGGAGCGCCGCTTTTTCTGTCGTAATATCTGCCCCCTGGGCGCCCTGCTGGCGGTGACAGCCCGTTATGCCCTGCTGCGCGGTAAGGCCGGCCGCAAATGCGGGAGCTGCCATACCTGTCAGGATGTCTGCCGGATGGGTGCCATTGATGATAAGCGCATCATCTCGCCCCTTGACTGCAACCTCTGTCTGGATTGTATCCATCATTGCCCTGGCAATAAGATATCTTTTCAGTTCGGGTGGATGTCTAAGGGTAAACCGGACTTTGCCCTTTCCCGCCGGACCTTTGTCGGAGCCCTGGCCCTGGGGGCGACCCTGCCCTTTATCTTGAAAAGCAGGACCATGGCCCTGCAACCCGACCCGCTGCTTATTCGGCCACCCGGGGCCCTGGCCGAGGGGGAGTTTGTCGGGCGCTGCGTGCGCTGCGGTGAGTGCATGAAGGTATGCATCGGTAACGGCCTGCAGCCTGCCTTTTTGCAAGGCGGCTTAGAGGGTATGTTTTCCCCGGTCCTCATGGCCCGCACTGGCTATTGTGAGTACAACTGCACCCTCTGCGGCCAGGTCTGTCCCTCTGGCGCGATCAGGAAATTGTCTGCACCGGACAAGAAGAAGGTGAAGATCGGCAATGCCATGTTTGACCGCAACCGTTGCCTGCCCTATGCCAAGGGTATCCCCTGCATGGTCTGTGAGGAGCATTGCCCCACCCCTGACAAGGCCATCAAGTTTCGCGAGGCAGTGGTGGAGAACAGCCGGGGCGAGAAGGTGACGGTCAAGCAGCCGTATCTGGTGGATAAGTTATGCGTGGGCTGCGGCATCTGCGAAACCAAGTGTCCCTTGCCCGGGGCCTCGGCGGTCATTGTCACCAGTGCCGGCGAGAGTCGCAATCCGGCCCAGGCCCTGCCTGATACCGGCAGGATGGGGTATTAATTGACAAAGGCGACATCTTTATTTTTCAGCTCATGGGGGCAGGCTTTGTAGCTGCTCTTTCTCAGGAAAGGAAACGTATACTATGCGCAAAATTACTTCGTTAACACTCGTTATATCAGGACTTATTGAGCTTGTTACCAGTGTCGTGCTCTATCTCATCCCGGCGGGGAGGGTGGCCTATTGGTCTGAATATCATCTGCTTGGTCTGAACAAAAACCAGTGGGCTGACATTCATATTACCGTCGGCACCCTCCTGCTCGTCATTGCCACCCTTCATATTTATTACAATTGGAGTTCGATAACTGCCTATCTCAAAAATAAGGCCAAAAAAATTACCGTCTTTAATAAGAGCTTCAATATCGCGCTTATCATCACCTTATACGTAACTGGCGGGACACTCTACAATCTCCCCCCGATGAATTATGTGCTTCAGTTTGGTGACTATCTTACGGAGTTGGGTAATAAAAAATATGGTGAGCCGCCGTATGGTCATGCCGAGCTTTCTTCCCTTAAGATGTTTTGCACTAAGATGAATATTGATGTGGGCAGGGCGGTTGAACTGCTTAAGGCAGCGGGGATAAAAATTACGGGCCCGGAAGAGACCATCGCCGAACTCGCCCATAAAAATGGCAAAACACCGCAACAGCTCTACGACATATTCAAACCTGCCAGCACGGGCATGGCAACGGAGAAGCCTATTTTCCCAGACAGCCCAGCACCTGGTTTTGGCCAAAAATCAATCAAAGAAATCTGCCAAGTCTATGATCTGCCCCTTGTTGAGGTGATGGCTGCCCTTAAAAAAGCAGGTTTGAATGCAAAGGAAGAGGACACCGTTAAGGAGATCGGCGCAAAGAATCAGAGCAATCCGATGGCTATTTTTGAGATCCTTCAGAAGATTGCCCATGGGGCAAAGTAGTTAGGAGGGCAGTCATCGTCACCAGTGCCGGAGAGAGCCGCAATCAGGCCCAGGCTTTGCCTGATAACGGCAGGAGGGGGTATTGATTCACCTGTGGGACCACGGTTGTGGTTGGCGTGTGTTGGCAATGAGGGCGAAAAGTATCTGATACATCGGTATGAACCGGTTTTTACGTGGCAATGGCGCTCTGTTGGCTTTACCAGAATTCAACACCCACACCCAAGGTATAGCCGCGCTCCTGATAGTTTGAAATTTCATTGCCGTAACCGCTGAAGTAGAAGATGTAGAGCGGCAGGCCAAAAGTCCTGAAGGTCGCTTCATAGCGCTGGGAAAGATTGAAATCGGTGTAGCCGGTACGATAAATGGCGGCGAGCTTGAAACCCTCGATATAGCGGTTGTCGACCAAGGTCTGGCTGCGGATCAACAGAGAGATTCCGGCATAATCTTCAATCTTCGAGTCGTCGGAGCGATCCCAAAAGATCGTGTCCTCCTTGTCGTTCATGAGCAGCTGTTTGGGCAGGAAGTAACGGCCTTTAAGGTAAAAAGAGAAACCGGGCAGCTTTTCCGGGAACTCGAACTTTAATTCCAGGGGGATGTAATCCCAGCCTCGGCTGACAAAGTCTTGGGCGTTGTCGGTGGTGGCGTATTCCTCCGCGCTATCAATGGTCTGGCCGTTTTATTCATGGAAATAGCCGGTTTTGATGGTGCTTAGGCCGTAAGACGGCTGGTCCAGACGGTACTCGAACATGGCCCCGGGGTTCTGCTGCCGGGAGATAACCGGCGATGAGTATCGTTTCCCGAGATAGAAGTCATATTTGCCGTTGTAGTTGAAGTAGAGATCGGTGTTGAGACCGAAGAGCCGGTGGACAGGTCCTTCCAGCATTGGATATTCCACGGAGAGGTAGAATTCGATGTGGTTGAAGGAGTTATTGTTGTCCCGGGCATAGACGAAATAGGAGGGCTCGTTGCCCGCCAGTTTTTTGAGCAGCCCGATTTTTTTCGTTTCAGCGCCCGTGCCTTCGGGCGGTTGGGCTGGTTGCTCATCAGCCGCCGCAGCCTGGGCCAGGGTTGGCAGGTTCAGGCAGGCGCTGACCCAAATCGGCAAAATGAAAACGAGGTACCTGTTCATGGGGATCCTTCTTGTGAAAATATTTGATTGAAGGTGAAGTTGTAACGTCTTGGAAATCAGCTTTTGGGGGTAGGGCGCTCCGTTTTTTTCTCTTTTTGCTGGCGGTCGGCCGAGGGCAGGCGCAGATCCATGGCCATGCCCTGGGTGGAGAGGATGAGCATGCGCGGTTCATCAGCGATGCGTACCGGCTGCGGCAGGATGCGCTGCTGGAGCAGGGTCTGAACCTGTCTGGGGCTGAGGGCCACTCCTTTGCACTCAGGTTCAAGAACAAAGGGGCAGCCCTCTTGCCAGGCCGAGCAGCCGTAAGCCCTCTTGCCTTTAACTACCTCTTGGCCACAGAGCGGACAGCTGGCCCAGTGCTCGCTGTCTAAGCGGTCGGCAGGGCTCTTCTGGATCAGGCCGCGGATATAGTCGCCAATGCCGGCCATAAAATCGGCAGGGTCAAGTTGGCTGCGCTCAATCTGTTTGAGCTTTTCCTCCCACTCGCCGGTCATCTCCGGTGATTTCAAGAGCGGATCCTGGATCAGGGCAATCAGGCAGCGTCCCATATCGGTGCAGTGCAGCTGTTTTTTTTCACGCCGGATATAGTTGCGGCGCAGCAGGGTTTCGATGATGGCCGCCCGGGTGGCCGGGGTGCCGATGCCGCGTTCTTTGAGCGCTTCGCGCAGAATGTCATCCTCGACAAATTTACCGGCCGCCTCCATGGCGCCCAGCAGCGAGTTGTCGGTGAAGTGATTGGGCGGTTTGGTTTTGCCTTCGTGGAGGTAAGGCTCATGGGGACCGGTTTCGCCTTGTTCAAAAGCGGGGAGGGCCTGGTCGTCGGCCGCATCGGCGCTCTGAGTCTTTTTCTGGAAGAGCAGAGTCCAGCCCGGCTCGACAACCTGGGTGCCTTTGGCCTGAAACTTTACCTCATTGCTGACGCCGTTCACTGTGGTGATGTTTTTGATGCAGACCGGATAGAAGGCGGCGATGAACTGGCTGGTAATGGCGTCGTACACCAGCTGCTCGTTGGCGCCGAGGTGTTGCGGCCTGACGCCGGTGGGAATGATGGCGTGGTGATCGGTGACCTTGGTGTCGTCGATGATCCGCTTGCTGAAGGGCAGCTTCGCCAGGTTGAGCGGCGCGATGTCGTCAGGTCGGATGGCCTTGAGCTGGGTGAGGATCTGGGGAATGCGGGGCTTCATGTCCTGGCTGAGATAGCGGGAATCGGTACGGGGATAGGTGACCAGCTTTTTTTCGTAGAGATTCTGGGTGGCGGCCAGGGTGTCGGCCGCCGACAGGCCGTGTCGTTTGTTGACCTCGCGCTGCAGGGTGGTGAGGTCAAAGAGCTGCGGTGGTTGCTCTTTTTTCTCCTTGCCGGCACTGCCGGTGATGGCAAAGGGCTGATCTGTGATTTTTTCCAGCAGGGCCTGGGCCTTCTCTGCTTTTTCAAAGCGCTTGCCCGTGTATTTGAACACCACCTCGCGATAGCGGCTGGCCAGTTCCCAAAACTGTTGGGGGCGGAACTGGCTGATGGTGTCGTCCCGTTCGACGATCATGGCCAGCACCGGGGTCTGGACCCGGCCGATACTCCACAGCACCCGATCATTGCCGCCGCCGATCCGGCCGTGTTTGACCGTGTAGTAACGGGTGGAGTTGAGACCGACAATCCAGTCAGACTCGCTGCGGCAGCGGGCCGCGGCATAGAGGGCGTCGTAGTCGTGGCCATCCTTGAGGTCCTTGAAGGCCTCCTGGATCGCCTCGGGGGTCAGCGAGTTGAGCCAGAGGCGGCGGATCGGCTTATCCTCGCATTTACACATGGCCAGGATGTAGCGAAAAATCAGCTCGCCTTCGCGCCCGGCATCCGTGGCGCAGATGATCTCATCGGCCTGTTGGCACAACGTCTCGATAATGTGAAACTGCTCGTCCACGCCGCGGTTTTTGATCAGGGTGAGCTTGAACTCCTCCGGCACAAAGGGCAGGGTGTCGAGGCTCCAGCGCTTGAGGGCCGGATCATATTCCCCGGGCTCCTGCAGGGTGACGAGATGGCCGAAGGCCCAGGTGATGGCGCAACCGCGCCCCTCGATATAGCCCTTCTTCTTGCCGGTGATATCGAGAACCGCGGCAATGTCGCGCGCCACAGATGGCTTTTCGGCAATAATAACCTTCATGGGACGATTTTCTCGAAGTCTATACGTTCAACTCTTAACAAGGACATGATCTGTTGATTGAGGTTATCGGTATTGGCTACTGGGCGACCTATCCTAAACTTAATTAGGGGCTGGCGCAAGCTGGGCAATGCCTCGATAGTTCGGCATCCCCTCAGTCAAAGGGGAGGAGGGGGGTATTTGCAAGCCGCTATGGTATGCAAATACCGACCTCGGCAAACTCAGGCGGCAGCCCTGTCAAGCAGCTGGGAAAAGTCGGCATACTCACTGATCGCCTGCTGCTGGGCCTCATGGCGCAATCTGTTCAGCTCTTCGAAGTTGTCGGCCATTAAGGCCACCAATCCCTGATCAATTTTCTTCTCAGCCACCAGATCCGTGAAGATTTCCATCACCTCCCCTTGGCTCAGGCCCGAGCGATAGGGGCGGTCTTCGGTGAGGGCGGTGAAGATATCGGCAATGGTGATGATCCTCGCCCCCGGGGGAATCTCGCCGTTTTTCAGGCCAAAGGGATAGCCGCTGCCGTCTAGGCGTTCCTGATGGAGTGAGGCCCAGGCGTTGATCTCCCTGAAGATATCAATCTCATCAAGGACCTCGTGGGTATAGTAGGCATGGGAACGCATGATAAACCATTCGTCCGCGCTCAGTTTTGCCTTTTTTTCGATTATTTCCGAGGGGATTGCCAGTTTGCCGAGGTCGTGGAGATAGGCGGCGCTCTCAATGAGCTCCAGCTGCTGGGCGTTGAAGCCCATAAGTCGGGCAAGGGCCACGCTGGTTGCCGCCACACCGCTTGAGTGGGAGGCGGTGAATACACTTTTGAAGTCAATGATCCGGCTCATCAGTTTCGAAAAGGCCTTCAGATTACTGCCCCTGAGTGGTATTTTTTGCTTCTGTAACCTGGTTTTGAGGAGATGGGCAATGGTCTCCGAGGTAACTTCCAGCCAGATATAATCCTTGTTCGCCAGGGCCAGCATGGCCTGGACTTGCTCCGGGACAAAAGAACTTCCCGACTTGGCCGCAACTTTCTCACAGATCGCTGCCACCTGGCCAAGGATGGGTTTGCCGCGGTCGATCAAGACCGCCACCCGGTCGGCCAGATGGAGAATGTGGGTGGCCGGTGCGATCCGGGTTTCTTTGCAGAGTAGCCCCTTGCCATGAAGCCAGGGCTGATGGTGGAAGCGGACCAGGTCGGCCATGGGCCGCAGGGGAGGGAAATCCCGGAGCAGCAGATAGCCGGCTTGGGCGTGCTGGCCAGGGTTGATATCTTCAAAGGCCAGGATGTCTAGACGGGTCTGCATGGAAAAGGCGCCGATGTCATGGAGGGCCGCGGCGATGACCAGCTGATGAAGTTCCGTCTCTGGCAGGCCCAGGCTCTCGGCGATGCGCAGGGCCAGGTAGGCCACCTGCATGTGGTGGCTGGCGACCTCCGGGCACATGACATCCACGGCCTTGGCGATGGGGATGATCAGTTCAAAGAGAGAGGCTTCTGGCGGGATATTTTCCATGGGACACTGTAAGCACTCTTGGTTGCCAGCAAAGGGATTGGGTCTGGCTGGAGGCCTCACCCTTTGCTGTTTTTAGGAAAGAGGCGTGAACAGATATTGTCAGTTGATTGTAGGCTGCTCTTACGCGCCTGTCAATTTCCGGGAACGCGTCATCTGTGAAAGATAGGGGGCACAGACTAAAAAACAAGAATTGCCCAGGGCAAGGTGTGAGAAACTGTGACTTGCCGGTATGACATGTTGCCAGCACAGGAATAATGCAGATACCTCTTGGCAGTTAAGGAGGTAAATGCTAAGAGCCCCTGTTCGGGGACATGCTTCAGCCTTAAACTTTATCTTTCACACAAGTCCCCTTTCCATGTAATAATCATGGCATAGATTAACCTCGGCAAACTCACCAAAATTACCAGTTCGAAAACGTGACAGGTTCAGATCTGACTCCGTTTGTAAAATAAGCGAAGCTGCCGCCCCCTGTGTGGTGCGGCAGCTTCGCCCACTTTCTATTAATATGAGAACATGGCCGATAACAAGATCATCGAATTAACCCCGTTCCGCGCCGATCTGGCCCGGGCCCTGGCCCGGCGGGGCGAGCGCCTGTTGGCCTCCACCGATCTGGCTGACGAGGTCGCAGCCCTCGAACCCTTAGAGGCCTACTATATTGTCAGGGAGATCGGCCTGGGGCAGTCCCTGCCCATCCTCCTTAAGCTCAACGAGGAACAGTTGGAGGCCTGTGTCGATCTGGACTGCTGGAGCCGCCACGACTTTGCCGCCGACAGCCTTGACGAATGGCTGACGGCCTTTGCCCTTGCCGGCCCCGAAGCCCTGGCCCAGGGTTTTTTCGCCCTGGACTATGTGGTGCAGCTCCTCTTTCTGGCCCAGACCGTTACGGTGTATGATCCAGATACGGATGAGGTTCCGCATCAGGACGAGGAGGATGAGGATGCACCGGTCCGCGCCATGACCCCGGACGGCTTCTATCTCCTGGAACTAAAGACTGACCTGGTGATGAAGATCCATCCCTTTACGGTGTTGGATGCCCTGTACCAATACGACCTCGCCGCCACCCATCAGCTGCTGAGTGAGGTCCGGGTGGAGCTGCCGAGTCAGGTCGAAGAAGAGGCCTTGCGCTTCCGCAACGGCCGTATGCAGGATATCGGCTTTGTCACTCCAGACGAGGCCGATGTCCTCTTCTCCCGGCCCGCTACGCGGCAACCGTTGTCTAGGCCGCAGAAGCCGGTGGACAGTCCCGTCAGCCGGGTCCCGTCGGTCTATGCCGTCCCCTTAATCGAGTCCACCCTGTTGCAGCAGGCCCTGTCCCTGATCACTGACAAGGAATGTCTGGCCCGCCTTGAACAGGAAATCGTCTGGGCCATCAACAGCGCCATCATTGCCTATGGCGAAAAGACAAAGGATACACAACAGATCACCGATATTGCCGAGCGGGTACGGGACACCATTTGCCTGGGCCTGGAAGCATTGATCGCCAAGCAAGATCCAGATTGTCCGCTGGACGGCCCGGAAGCAGCAGCAAAGGCGGCGGCGTTGCTTGAGGTCTGGTACATAAGCGATCTGTTCAGGCACGGCTTTGCCGCCACCCAGGGGCTTCAGCAAGAGGTGCGCAAGGCCTTGCGTGACCCCCAATTCCGGGATTGGTATGAGCTGCCTGATACCGAGCAGTCGGAGGAGTCGGGGGATCGGCTGGAGCGTGCCTTCGTGGCCGCCCTCCTCGGCCGTCATGCCCTGCAAAGCGGTTTTGATATGGGCCACCCTGAGGACGTCAAGGCCTTTGCCTGTCTTGCCGATATCGATGTCGCCCATGTCCGCCTGAAACGGCTTGTTGATCAGCTCTGTCACAGGTGAACGGCCGGATGAGAACAATCGCCTTTGGCTACTCAACACGGTGCAATATCAAATGTGAACACTGTGTTGCTGCCGACGCCATCCCTGAAAATGTAAAGATGGAGCTGGCCCGGGCTCAAGCGATCATTGCCGAACTGGCTGCGGCCCAGGTCCAGGGTATCAGCTTTACCGCCGGTGAACCGCTTATCTATCTCGATGATATTGCTGAACTTGTCGGCCTTTGTCACGACTATGGCATGTACACCCGGGTGGTCACCAATAGTTTCTGGGCCAAAACTCCGGAGCTTGCCGGGAGTTATATCGCCAAGCTCAAGGGAAAGGGGCTGTCGCAATTGCGCCTGAGCTATAGCCGCTGGCACCAGAAAAATATCGATCGCCAGAATATCTTGAACGCCGCCATAGGGTGTCAGAAGCAGGGTCTGGATTATTTCATCTCCTTTGTCACGGATTTCTCGGCCCAGGATGATGCCTGTGAACAGTATCTCCGGGAGCAGGGCCTGAAGTTTTTCCCGGAACCAGTCATCTTTGCCGGCCGGGCCAAAGGCTTTGAACGTCTGCCCATCCGCACCGATTACCAGGAAAACTGCTGTCCGATGAACCCGTATCTGGCGCCCACCCTTGATATGTATGCCTGCTGCGATGCCGGCAGCCATTTTACAAACACCAATTTTTTTCACCTGGGTAATCTAAAGGCCAGCAGTGTTGCGGAGCTTTTCACTAAGGGTGAAACGAACAGCTTGTATAACCACATCCGGAACCTGGGGATAAGTGCCATTGCCTCCTTTGCCGGTTTTCCGGCCCGGGAAATTGTCCAGTATAGAAAATGCGAATTATGCGAAAAATTATTCAACACCCCTGCGTTGCTTGAAAGGCTTGAACAGGAGGCTGATGCCGGGTTAAAATCCTGGCATCGCTGAGTTGAGGGGAGTTTTTGGGAGAGAGAATATGCAGGATAAGAGTGGTGCCGGCAAAGGGGTGATGGCCGAGGCCCTACGCGACAAGGCAATGCGGGAAAAATCCTATCGCGAGCGGGCCCTGAAATTGTTTCCCTGGGTCTGTGGTTTGTGCGGCCGGGAGTTTGCCGGCAAAAAACTTAAAGAACTCACGGTCCATCACCGGGATCTCAACCATGAAAACAACCCGGCCGACGGCAGCAACTGGGAGTTGTTGTGCATCTACTGTCACGACAATATCCACGCCCGGGAACTGGCCAGCGAGCATGGCGGGGCCGGGGGACAACGGGACCGGGAAGACGACACCACCCAGCAGCCCTTTGCCGCCCTCGCTGCCCTGTTAAAAGGGCAGAAATAGCTTGTCCTGGCGGGGCAGGTAGATGTTCATTAATCAGGAGAACGCGTTCATCTTTGCATGATCGTGGTGGAGCAAGAGCATGGGAAATCCATTTCAGGACCAGCTTCTGAAGGCCGGGCTGGTCAATAAAAAGCAGGTTAACAAGGCCCAGCATGAAAAACGGGTCAGCAAAAAGCAGCATAACAACAGCAAGGACACGGAGACGGCGCGCAAAATTGCCCAGGAACTGGCCGCCCAGAAAAAACGCGACAAGGAGCTGAACCGCCAGCATGCTGACGAGAAGCGGCAGCGCGAGCGGTTGGCCCAGGTAAAGCAGCTGATCGAGCAGAATCGCCTGGACAAGGATGATCGGGGCGAGGCCTATAATTTTGTCGATGGCAACAAGATAAAGCGAATCTATGTTGCAGCTGAGATCGCCGACCAGCTGAGCCGCGGCCAGGCTGCCATTGTCAAACTGGGCGCGAGCTATGAGGTGGTGCTGGCCAAGGTCGCTCGCCAGATAGCCAGTCGCGATAAGGATACGGTGTTGGTTTTACATGAGTCAACGCCGGAATAATAATGATGGTACTCCTGGTTGATAAGCGACCAGTGGAAAGCAATGAAAATACGTAAACTCACCCCTGAAAATTATCCCAAGGTTTCGGCCTTATTGCTGCAGGCATTCCCTGGCAGCAGCTATGAAGTGAAATTAGTCGAAAATTTCCACAGGAATGGCACGGCTATCCACGAGTGGGTGTGTATTCATGTGGGTAAGGTCATCGCCTATATCGCTTTTTCCAAGGCCTATAACGGCCCTGAGGTTTGTGGCTTGCATTTGGCGCCGCTGGCAGTGAAGCCGGAGTTCCAGAAGCAGGGCATAGGCTCTGAGCTGCTGCGCTTTGCCTTGCGGCAGGATGTCATCAAGGCAAACACCATCTTTGTTTTAGGGAAGCCCGCCTTTTATAAGAAGTTTGGCTTTGAGCCTTGTGCCATGCCCATTTGTCCCTTTGCTAAAAAGAACGCCCATTTCTTGAGTCTCGGCAATACCACCTCGAGCCCGTTCACGGTGGGCTATGAGCCGGAGTTTGGGGCATAGGCTGGCGAGGGTGGGCTGGACCACAGCTATTACGTTAACGATTGGCAGGGAACAACATGGTAGAGATCGGCAGGATAAATAAGCTTACGATAAAGAGAATGCGGGAATATGGCCTCCATCTTGATGGCGGTGAGTTCGGTGATATTCTCCTGAAAGGCAAGTATGATCCGGAGAAATGCCGGCCCGGCGATGAGATTGAGGTCTTTGTTTATGGTGATCGGGATGATCATCTGCTGGCCACCACCCTGAAACCCTATGCGACAGTGGGTCAGTTTGCCAAATTACGGGTGGTGGAAAACTCTTCATCGGGCTCCTACCTCTACTGGGGGCTGGAGAAGGATCTGTTTGTGCCAAGGAGTGAACAGCAGGAGCAGATGAAGGAAGGTAAATCCTATCTTGTCTTCATCTTCCTCAATGAAAAAAGCAAGCGCATCGCCGCCTCTTCAAAGCTGGATAAATTTTTGAGTACCAAGCCCCCTAACTATGAAGAGGGCGAAGAGGTTGATCTTGTTATCTTTGAGAAATCGGATCTGGGCTATCGGGCCCTTGTCAACCATGCCCATGGCGGCATGCTTTATGAAAATGAGGTCTTTCAGAGGCTGAACATCGGCCAGGAGCTCAAAGGCTACATAAAAAAAATACGCGAAGATCATAAAATTGACTTAACCCTCCAGAAACCTGGCTTTGAAGGCGTTGATGATGTTGCCCAGGCCATTCTCGGGACAATCAAAGAGCATGGCGGCACTATTTCCGTTACGGATAAAAGCAGGCCGGAAGATATCTACGCCCTGTTCGGGGTAAGTAAAAAAGTATTCAAAAAGGCGATAGGCGCCCTCTACAAAAAGAGGCGTATCGCCATCGACATAAATGGCATCAAGATTGTCGAATGACAAGGGAACTCGAGGCTGATCAATGGTGCTTTTTCTGACCGGGCCGGCTGAGGAATTTCGGGGTGACCTTACTTATCTTGCCTTGGTGGCAGATCTTTACCTGTTGTAACAGGTTTGGGGGCGCTACCAAGGCACTCTGCTTCAGGCTGGGGATTTTCAGATGATACCCATTCAGGAATTGATCAGCAGGATTCAGTGGGACGAAGATTTCGGGAAGGGTGATTTTGCTATTGGTTACTATGACCGGGTTGCAGATAAAATCATAACTGTGCCCTTCCAGGAACTCGTGGTGGAGAGTGGCGACCATTTTTCATTTCAGCTCCTTAATGTAGACGGCGAAATGTGTTCAATCCCATGGCATAGGGTGAGGATGGTTTGGAAGGATGGCCAGCTCATTTGGCAACGGTATAAGGGCTAAAAGAATGCCGGGCAGTTTATGTGATTTCCCCCCGGCATTCATTTTGGGTCCTATGGTCACAGGTCAGCGGGCTCTTTGTTCTGGTACCAGGTGTCGTCGGGGTTAAAGGTGGTCATTGCCGCCGCCGCCGTGGCTGTGTTCTTGCCCAGGTCTTTTTCATAGATCACGCCTTCCTGGTTGACGATGAAGGACATGATGCCCGAGACCCCGTATTTGGCGGGATAGGCGAGCAGGGCGAAGCCGAGGACCATTTTGCCATTGGCCACATAGTCAAAGGCGCCGCCGGTGGCATGCTCGCCTTGGGCCTTGAGGATTTTGAAATAATAGCCATGGAAGGGTTCGACCGACTCCTCATTAGGGCCGTGCGCATAGCCTTCCTTGGTAGCCTTGGCGATCAGCGGTCCGAAGGGACTTTCCTGCTCACCCTCCTCTGGCTGCCAATAGAGACCGTCCTTTTTGCCCATGCTGCTGGTAAACTTCTGGGCGAACTCCGGACCACCGCTGTTGCGTTTCATGCAGGCATACTCACGCTGGGCGTCGGTATAGGCGCGCATCACCTCAATGGTATGGAGCTCGTTTCTGCCGATCCGGCGGTTGAGGATCTCCTCGGTTCCTGCCTGGGTGTCGAAACGCCAGGCTTTCCCTTGGCGCACCAGGGGGAACGGGAAGGGATACTCCTTGGCGCCGATGAGGAGCACGGTGCGGTCCCCGTCCTGCTGCTCAAGGCCGTTTTTCTCTTTATAGGCCTTGATAAAGCGCGCTCTGCCGTTTTGGTCGGCGACCTTGTCGCCGGAGGAGATGAGATCCTCTGAGCCCGGGCCTAAGATGGCGAGGAGCTCGGTATCGGTGTTGTCCTGGACGGCCGCGACCAGGGCGGCCACCGCCTGTTGCGGGGAGGGGAAACTCCTCTGTTCAGCTGGCCCTCCGGCCAGAGCGTGGGGGGCGGCCAGGACGGCCATGGCAAAGAGTAATGCCGTTACACCGGGGAATAGCCGCAACATCGTGTCTGTATATGTTTTCCGTACCATCTCTGCGTCCCTCTCTGTGTGGATGGAATCATGGCTGGGCTCACGGCCTCACCACCTCTTGTTGCCTCGGTCGCCGCGGCCTTGCCGGCTGCTTCGGCCCCGTTCGCTTGAGTCCCGTTCCATCCTGCCGTTATCGATGCGGTCAAATATATTATCTGGGCTTGGGCCAGAAGTCCGCCCTTCTGGTCGGACCTTGCTTCGTTCAAGCCGTTCCCGTGCCTGCCTTTCCTGCTCAGCCCGTTGTTGTATCTGCGGGGCGGGTGCAACTCGCTCCCTTTGTGTTCTCTCGCGGTCGATTCTGGTGCGCTCCTTCAGGTCCCGTTCAACCCGTTCCCGTGTCTGTTTGGCACGGTCGATCCGTTGTCGCTCCTGCCTGTCGCGCTCAGCCCGTTCCCGGGCCTTCATTTCCCGTTCAAAACGTTCCTGTTTTTGGCGATTACTGTCGATTAGTGGTCGGTCATCCCCGCGCCGATCTCGCTCCCGGAGTTCAGGAAAGCCACGGGTGTCACGCCGGAAATCCCTCGAACGGGGGACAGCCTGGCCATATTTCCTGGCGGTGGCCTTATCGCGGAAGGCGACACCCCGCCGGTGCCTTGGGTCGTGAACCCAGGGCCCGGGTTTGGCGAGCCAATGGGCTGGCCTGACAAAACGTGGCCGGTTGTGGACATTGATGTAGATTATGCGCTCGGGCCAATCGAAATAGCTCCAGGTGCCGAAGATGAATCCGAAATAGACAGTGGGCCAGTATGAGATGCCGACAGTGATGCTTACCCCCGGAGGGGCCCACAAAAAAGGCGGGTAAGCGGGATACCACCACGGGCCGTAGATGTACCAGGGGTTATAGTAGGGCACGAAGATGACCCTGGGGTTGGCCGCTTCGATGATGATCGTCTCCCGTTCAACAATGACCTTCTGTTTGTCGGTGGTGGTGAGGTTGCCCTGGGCATAGGCCTTAGCGCGCAGTTCCTGGACCGTGTCCATGACCTCGGCCTCCTGGGCGAGAAAGGCGTTGCCGAGGTTGGTAGTCTCGCTGACCCGCTCGCTCATCAGGGCCAAGATGGATGGGAAGTGGCAGATTGCCTTGACGCTGGGATCCCAGTCCTTGTCCAAAAGTGCCGCATCAAGGGCCTCGCCCTTCAGCTCCGGGTATTTCCTGAGCCAACGGTCAGACTCGATAATTTCAAGGGGATAGGTGGATGCCATCAGGACCTGCGCCAGGAGCGCGTCAGGGTAGAGGGCAATGGGCGCCAGCATCTGGGCGAGCTCCTCATGACTGTATTTATCAGAGGCCTCCAGGGGGCCATTGTCCTGGGCTTGGGCCAGCTGCGGTGGCCAGCTAAGACAGGCAAACGAGAAAGCAAGGGTGAACAGTCCGAGGGCCAGATGGAAGATGGTGGCTGTCTTCATGATACCTCCTCATAAGCCGGGGCGGTGCAGCATGGGTTGGCACCTGCGTAGCGCTGTGCCAGGGGAAGCGTTGTTGGGGCCGCGGCCGAAAAATGTAGACGGAATAGGGATCACTCTTCTTATAAACGAATGATACGCCTAAAATGTTCCCGAAGCAAAAAAAAATAGGCATTGCGGATAACAGGGCCGAATCCAGCAAAGGAGGGGGAGGGCATGACCGCGGGCGGCTCCCTGGCGGCGAAAAAAGCTGACAACGCTGTCTTGCCCCAGGGGCGAGGGACATGTTTGGCTTATGGTATTATGGGCCGCAGAAATTCCGGATTTTGCCGAGGCCTTACTTATCTTTTTTCGAGGGTAAGTATATTCTCTTTTTAATCGGTTTCGCTTTGGCTTTAGGCTTGGGGACGCTGTCCATAATCTTTTTGGGAAACTGCGTTTTTAGATAGAGCTTCTCGACCTGCTCTCGGGCCCAAGGGGTCCGGCGGAGAAACTGGAGGCTCGATTTGATGGAGGGAGTCTTGGTAAAACAGTTGATGTCGATGGTGTTACCCAGCCGGTGCCAGCCCAGATGGTCAACGAGGCGGGTGAGGATCGTCTCCAGGGTGAGGCCGTGCAGGGGATTGTTGGCCTGGGGAGTGGTCATATCGTGCCCTCATGCAAGGCCAGGTAAAGCTTGCGCCCCACCCAGGCGTCGGTGGCTGCGTACTGGACCTGTTGCTCGGTGAGTACATCCTTGGCCCAATTGGAGGTCTGTGCCCCCTTGGAGATGCGAAAGCCCAGGAGCACGGCGGCCAGGCCGCGCAGGCCGTGGTTCTTGATGCCCGCCCTCTTGGCACGATCGCCCAGATCCACAAAACCTGCAGCCTTGAAGGGGGATATCTTGGTAAGCTCGCGGTGATCGTATTCCAGGCCCACCCCGGTCTTGATGATGGCCGGATCGGCAAGGAGATCCCGCAGGGGCTTGGCCAAACCCAACTGTTTGAACTGGAAGATGAAAACATCTGTCGCGCTTGCCAACTGCAGGAGCGAGGGCAGGTAGCTCTCCCCCTTGGTATAGGCAGGTCGGGTTTCCGTGTCAAAGCCGAGCAGGGTGTGGCCGGCAAGCTTCGCCATTGCTGCAGCCAGCTCATCCTTGGTCCGCACCACGTTCACCGGCCCGGTCCACCCCACCATAGGGCAGGCATTGATCTCTTCCTTGCTCATGCGCCGGTCAAAGCCCGGCCGGCCTGTTTTGCTCTGGGTCATGTCTTTTGTCATCCGTCTGTATTTCCTGCGCGTGGCAAGTTGGTGTCAAAAATAATCTGGCCATATAATAAGCGGCTTTGCGTTTTTTCGCCATCTCCCCGCTCAAAAAGTCTTGAAGGGCCCTATTTTAAAGATGGCGAGCAGAAAAGGGCATCGCAAAATGGAGTTTGTGCAGCCAGCCCTGTGTGCCATTGCTCCCCGGGACCTTGACATTTCCCGGTTGCCTGCCAATTGTTATTAACTACGATTATTACAAACTTAATGATGGAGGATTTTATGAATATCACTATTAAAGAACAAGCTAAGACGATGCTGAACACCAAATTGACGGCGGACCAGTTTGTTCGGGTCGGGGTTACTGAAGGAGGCTGTGCCGGTCTGACGTATAGTGCTGAAATAGCCAAGGGCATGAAGGACAGTGAGAGTGTGGTTCATATGGACGGGGAGATCAGGATCGTTTCAGATGCCGACAGTTTGAAGTTCCTGGATGGCCTGGTCATTGACTATTCCGACGATTTGATCAATGGTGGTCTACAGTTTACCAATGCCAATACGAAAACCACCTGCGGCTGCGGCCAGAGCTTCAGCCTTGCCGGTTTCCCCAAGGTCGAAGGCGGCCAATGCCATAACTGAACCAGGGTGACTGTGTTGAGGGTAAGGGAGGAACACCTGCTCTCTTGAAATTTGGGGCGTTTACAAATTGGCAGGGAGTCTTTTCTCAGAGTCACGTATAAAAAATGATGCATAGGCAGCAAGGGCCAGGGTGAGAAGATTTGTGGTCGTCGCGGCCCTTCTTTTTTTAACATGTTTTCCACACGGGTTCTTGCGTGACTATGCTGAAACCGAATTATAGCAACAGTATCGTCAACCTGATCTCCTCTCTGGCCCAGGGCCTGGGGGCCGAAGAGAATGACTATGCGCCCCTTGCTGAGCTGAAGACCATGGGTCTTGGCGAACAGCCCCTGATCCTGCTCGTCCTTGATGGCTTGGGCGATACGTTTTTGCAGGGTTTCCCCGACAGTTTCCTCTGCCGGCACCGGAAAGGGCGACTGACCTCGGTTTTCCCACCCACCACGGCGGCGGCGGTGACCAGCTTTTTTACCGGTGTTGCGCCTCAACAGCACGCCATTACCGGCTGGCACACCTATTTTAAGGAGTTGGGTGTGGTGGCCACGGTGCTGCCTTTCATGCCCCGTTATCGCGGCGCCTGTTTTTCAGAGGCGGGCATTTCCCCTGAGCAGCTTATTGGCCACGACGCCCTGCTTACTACCTTGGCTTGTCCCTGCCATGCTGTTTTGCCAAACTACCTCGTTGATTCCGATTATAGCCAGGCCCTCTGTGGGCAGGCCAGCCGCCATGGCTTTGATACTTTGGCTGACATGTTCAGCTGTGTTGAAATGTTGGCCCAGCCCAATAAGGCTGGCCTTATCATTGCCTATTGGCCGGAGCTGGATAGTCTGGCCCATGTCCATGGTATAAGCAGTACCGAGGTGGCAGCCCATTTCCACGAACTGGACAAGGGGTGCCGAGATAGCTTGTCCCCTCTTGGGAAGGGTGGGGCCACGGTTGTGATCAGCGCCGATCATGGCCTGATTGATACCTGTCCCGAGTATATTATTTATCTGGAAGACCATCCGCAGCTTGCCGCCACCCTGAGCCTGCCACTATGCGGAGAACCACGCTGCGCCTATTGCTATGTGCGTTCAGATCGGCGGAAAGAGTTTGAAAGCTATGTAGCCGAAAATCTTGGCCATGCCTGTTTGCTGAGAAGGAGCAGCGAGCTGATTGCGGAAGGCTATTTCGGCAAGGGTCTGCCTGAGCCACGTCTAGCGTCGCGTGTTGGTGAATATGTCTTGTTGATGAGAGGGAATTACATCATCAAAGATCGCCTCATCGGCGAAAAAATGTTTGCGCAGAGAGGTGTGCACGGTGGTCTGTCCGAAGAGGAACTCTATGTGCCTCTGATCTTGCTGGACTAGATGAGATATCTCGAGGCGGACAGTGCCGGCCTGATAACGATCTTTTTTTATATGGGAAAGAAACTTTTCACCTGCCTGCACTGTCAAAGCCGAAAGATGGTGATTTGAAACCTGCCCCCTGTCCCATTATGGAATTTGTTAGAAGGAGAAGAAATAATTGAAGAATTTTCGAGCAGTTACGTCCTTTTTTTTGGTCCTCTTTCTGGCCGGTTGTGCCAGCACGCCGAAGTGGAATAGTGAAATGCCGTATCCGCCTAGCACCGAACCCCAGGTGGGTGATATCCTTCATATGGCTACGGGTCATTATGTCAGTGAGGAACAGATGCTGGCCAATGCTCTATTGACGCCCCTGGTTTATGTGGGGGAGCTCCATGATAACCCGGCCTCCCACCGTTTGCAGCTGGCAGTCTTGCAGGCCATGGTTAAGCGTCACCCGGGTAAGGTGGCCGTGGGCATGGAGATGTTCACCGCCAAGCAGCAGGATGTATTGCAGCGCTGGGTTGCCGGCGCGCTCACCGAAAAGGAATTCCTGCGCGAGAGTCTCTGGTTTACCGAGGGCTGGGCTTTTAATTTCGACCACTACCGGGCCCTGCTTGAGTTTTGCCGTGACAATGGCATTCCGGTGATTGGCCTTAATGTTGATAAGGAGCTGGGGCACCAGGTCAGCATGATGCCTCTGGCCGATATGGCGCCTGAGGTGCGGGCTCAGCTGCCGGTGATGGATATGGACGATCCCTATCAGCGTGCCATGGTGGAGGCCATGATTTCCGGCCATGCGGCCGGGGGTAAGATGGTGGAGAGTTTTCATCGCCGCCAAACCCTCTGGGATGAAGCCATGGCCCAATCGGTTGCCGACTATCTGTACGCCAATCCGGGCATGCACATGCTGGTTGTTGCCGGCAGTTGGCATGTCGAATATGGCTTTGGTATCCCGCGCCGGGTTTTCCGCCGTCTGCCCCTGGCCTATACCATCATCGGCAGTAGAACGATAAAGGTTGCAGCGGGGAAAGATCCTCAGTTGATGGACGTCAAGGTGCCTCGGTTCCCCATGCCCGAGGCCGACTATCTGGTCTATCAGGAGTACGAGAGCCTCGACAAAAAAGAGGTCCGCCTGGGCGTGCTCCTTGATGATAAGGATGAGGAGGCCGGCGTCCTGGTGGCCGGGGTTATGCCCGGTTCAGTGGCGGAGGTGGGTGGCATTGCTAAGGGCGAACGGATCATCAGCGTTGACGGTGTTGCCGTGCAGGATAATTTTGATGTGATCTATGCGGTAAAGAATAAGGCGCCCGGCGACAGCGGCCTGTTCGTCATCTCGGGTGATACTGGCCCGCGTACGGTGGAGATCATCTTTGTTGCCCAAGAGAAGAAGCACGGTATGTGAAGCTGCCTTGAGTCCGGGCCGTGCAGGATAATTTCTGTGAGGGTCCGGCTCTTTGCCTTAACGGCGCGCCCTTTGTTTTGCAAGGGGCGAAGCAGGCTGTTATAGGGCGGGGAATTCTATCTTGATAGACTCCTTGGCCGCTTTGCGCTTGGTCTTGACCTGCAACTCCAGGTCGCCGCTGCGAAGTCCGAGGGCCAAGGGCATCTCGCCGGTATCAGCCTCGATGTGGAGGATGGCCCGGATCATCTCCACCATCTTGTCAAACTGGGGGGCTGTTGGCGCCGGCAGGGTAATCTCCGTCTCAGTTTTCATCTTGACACTGACCTTGTCGTCCTTCTTCTGCAGCGTAAGTTTGGCAGCCTTTTCCGTGATGCTGTACATGATGGCCAGGGCGAGGTATTTGATCGAGCTCTCGTCCATGTCCCCGCCGCTCAGGCCGGCCATGTCGTGTAGCTTCTTCTTGAAATCGGTATCCAGATAGCAATCACACATTTCCTGCAGTTTCAGATGATAATTTCGGTCAGCTATTTCCATGGCGTTCTCCTTGCTCAACGGCAATACGGGTAGAGGTGAAAAGGGTTATTGTTGAAATGCCGGACCGGCAGGTGGGGTAAATGCTGCCTGGCCTGGGCGGAAGCATGCGACTATACTATTCTAGTATAGGGTAAACGGCCCCTTTTTTTCTAATTTTATGTGCAGGTCAGGGGACAAATGTTGTCTGTGGCGAGGATGCCTCATGGTGCCGTGCGTTCAGCCCATGCTCCTAGGCTGTTGATGGAACATAAAAAGGTTTTTTTTGAAGCGCAGCTGGGGAGTTTAGCCTCGCGCTGGCACGGGTTGTGCTGTTATTTAATGTTACAGAGTCGTTGTTGTTGTACTGATGAAATCAAACAGTACTGGTCGCAAGATGTCAGGCGACACCCATCAACTCAAATAATAGGGGGAATGCGCCATGAATGCCCGTGACGTTGTGCAAATCTTGATGAAGAGTCCCATCTATTCTCGTCTCACCTTGCCTGAGCGTAAGAAGCTGGTACTGGAGTTCGCACAGGAATACCAACTGCCTGAAAGAATTACAAATGTTTCGGTACAGGCAGATACCAACTAGCAGGTATTGTGGGTGGCCAGCTTCAGAGATAAGGCATCTAGACTCGTGCAGGTATGTTGCCTACCTGGTCCGTTTGGACTTTTTAGGTGCCCTGATAAGTACGGTATGGCATCTGGTAGGACCTGGTACGGGGCAGGGCTTCTGTTGCGGCATGTTTTTTGTGGTGTTAAAAAAGTAAGTTTTCCTGTTTTTCGGAAATCCATTGAGGGTCTCAGATGTAAAAGAGGAAATCGGCAATAAAATTCCGGAAAAAAGGAAAACAGCCCTTCCGGTTTGCAAGGCAAGGGCATTTTATGATTTTCACCCTGGTCTCATCAGCCCCCCTTAGGTCATAACCGCTGTTCTCGGTAAAATACATCACCTTGGGAGCCATCCTCCTCAGCAAAGATGTCCTTCTGTTTGCAAGTTGTTGCCGCCGTTGGCCCAGAGTTCGGCAAACCTTTCACCCCTTATAGCGCCAGGGCTTGGCAGAATTTTGATATCCTGACCGGTACGGGCGCCCTTGATCTTCACTCTTTGAATTGTCAGCGGGATATGGTTCAGTGCAGGCCAATAATGGTTTAGGCGGCTTCCCCTGTGTGCCAAAGAGCAGAGGGAGGTCTGATCTGATTTCCCGTTACCCCCACTAGGCAAGGCCTCCCCATGTCCTTTTTTGAGATCATTGCAATCCTTACCACCCTGGCTGCAGTTTTTGGTTTCCTGAATGCGCGCACGGTCAGGCTGCCAACCACCATTGGCATCATGACCATCGCTCTACTCTTCTCCCTGTTGTTTATTGCTGTGGGCAGTATCATGCCGGCGGTGCAGGCATGGGGTGTCGAGCTCCTGCGGGGCATCGATTTCAGCGAAACCCTGATGCATGGTATGTTGGGCTTTCTGCTTTTTGCCGGGGCCCTGCATGTCAACTTCGATGACCTGGTGGGGCAATATCGGGTGATCGGCAGCCTGGCCACTGCTGGGGTCGTGGTTTCAACCCTGTTCATCGGCACTCTGCTCTGGTATGTCCTGGCCCTAACCCCGGTTGCCATGTCCTACGGCTATTGCCTGCTCTTTGGCGCCTTGATCTCGCCCACCGATCCCATTGCCGTGTTGAGTATCCTCAAGTCGGCCAAGGCCCCCAAGTCCCTTGAAGTCAAGATAACCGGCGAGTCGCTCTTTAACGACGGCGTCGGGGTGGTGATCTTTATGGTCATCCTGGAGATTGTCCGCACCGGCGCACCGGTCAGCGTTACCCATGTTGGTGCTCTTCTCCTCCAGGAGGCAGGGGGCGGAGCCCTGTTCGGCCTGGCCATCGGCTATCTGGCCTATCGCATGCTCAAAGAGATCGATGACTACCAGGTGGAGGTGATGATTACCCTGGCCCTGGTCACCGGCGGCTATGTGTTGGCTGAGTGGCTGCACCTGTCCGCGCCCATTGCCATGGTGGTGGCTGGTCTGCTCATCGGCAACAGGGGCCGGAAATTCGCCATGTCAGCCAAGACCAGGGAAGATCTCGATACCTTCTGGGAGCTCCTGGACTCAGCCTTGAACGCCATCCTCTTTACCCTGCTCGGCCTGGAGGTCATGATTCTTGACTTCAGCCCGTTGAGCATGGCCCTTGGCCTGGCGGCAATTTGTATTACCCTGGGGGGAAGGTTGGTCAGTGTTGCCATCCCCGTCATCATTCTCAAGCGCTGGCGCACCTTTTCGCCCAAGGTAATCAGGATTTTGACCTGGGGTGGTCTGCGGGGCGGTATCTCGGTGGCCCTCGCCCTTTCCCTGCCCAGCGGCGCGGAACGGAATTTGATTTTGATCATGACCTATACGGTGGTGGTTTTTTCCATTGTTGGCCAGGGCCTGTCCATTGGCAGCTTGGTGGCCGGCGTTGACAGCTCTGGAGAAGGGAGTGCCAACCAGGGAAGTTGAGCAAGGAGGAACTGATGACCATTGAACTTGTTGATGGCGATATTACCGCTCTCAAGGTGGGTGCCATTGTCAACGCCGCCAATAACTCGCTGCTCGGTGGCGGCGGGGTGGACGGCGCCATCCATAGGGCCGCAGGCCCGCAGCTTTTGGCGGAGTGCCGGGGACTGAAGGGCTGTCAAACAGGTGAAGCCAAGATTACCAAGGCCTACAGGCTGCCTTGCAATTTCATTATTCATACGGTGGGCCCCATCTGGCGTGGTGGTCAGGCTGACGAGGAGCGTTTGCTGGCCTCCTGCTATCAACGCTGCTATGCCCTGGCGGCCAGCCATCAGATTGCCAGCATCGCCTTCCCGGCAATCAGCACCGGGGTTTATGGGTTTCCTAAAGAGCTGGCGGCCCGCATTGCCGTGGCCGAGACCCGGCAGGCCTTGGCTGCTGACCCCACCTTGCAACGGGTGATCTTCACCTGTTTTAACGCCGAGAGCCGCCGGGCCTATGAGCTGGCCTTGGCAGGCTCGTAATGATCTGAATAAGGGCGCAAGTTTCTGAGTTCTTTCTAGCACTTGCAACTTTCTCTGACTTCCATCCCCTTGCTGAAAATCAGGGAGAGGCCTCTTCCATGGAGGTGGTGGTGGCGAAGCAGAGGCGAAAGCAGTTGGCCTCTCACCCCCAGTCAGAATATGTCAGTGATCTCTGTTTCACGATCCTTGGCCATGCTGCCGGGCCCAGTGGACAATCTGATCAGTGGTCATGGCTCCAGGCTGTCTGGTAATCTCTTTGCCATGATGAAAGAGAACCATGGTGGGAATGGACTGGATGGTGAATTGGCCGGCCAGGATCTGTTCCGCTTCGGTATTGACCTTGGCCAAGCGGATATGGGGTTCAAGGAGGCTGGCGGCCTGGTGAAAGGCCGGGGCCATCATTTTACAGGGCCCGCACCAGGGCGCCCAGAAATCGACGAGGACAGGGATGTCATTGCCGCTGATGTGGCGCGGGAAAAGGGCGCTTGTCAGATTAATAGGGGCGCCGGAGAAAAGGGGCTGGGCGCATTTGCCGCATTTGGGGCCATCGGTTAAACGGGCTTGCGGGATACGGTTTTTGGTTGCACAGGCTGGACAGACAAGGTGGAGGGAGGTGTTCATGGCGGCTATGCTCCATTAAAAAGACATTTTTCTTTGTGTTATGGACACCTTGAAAGGGTAAGCTTTGCCAGTAGGCCTGTCAAGATTAAGGGAATGGTTAAACTCCTGTTCGCGGTGATGACCCATAAAAAAACCCGGTAGCATTAGCGCTACCGGGTTTTTTTATGGGTGGATTTCGTCTGTATTTACCAGTTTTCCGCCAAAAGCTCGAAATGGTCCTTGGCATGATCACAGGCCGGGCAGACGTCCGGAGCGCCATGGGCGGTGTGCACATACCCGCAGTTGCGGCAACGCCAAGTCATTTTTGCGTCACGATGGAAGACCTGGCGCGTGTCGACGTTGGCCTTGAGTTCCACATAGCGTTTCTCATGCTGTTTTTCGGCCACGGCAATGGCCATGAAGATGGCGGCGATATCGTCGAAACCCTCGGCGCGCGCCGTCTCGGCAAAGCCAGGATACATCACCAGGTGCTCGTGGTTTTCACCGGCAGCAGCCTCGGCCAGGTTTTCGCTGGTGGTGCCGATGACCCCGGCCGGGAAGGTGCCGGAGATCTCGACTTCGCCACCTTCCAGCAGTTTAAAGAGGCGCTTGGCATGCTCCTTTTCCTGATCGGCTGTTTCAGTGAAAATGTCGGAGATCTGCACATACCCTTCCTTCTTGGCCTTAGAGGCAAAAAAGGTGTAGCGGTTACGGGCCTGGGATTCACCGGCAAAGGCGGTGAGGATGTTCTTTTCGGTCTGGGTTCCTTTTAATGCGGGCATGTCTCTTTCCTTCCTGTTTAAAGTTGATATGGAGTCGGATGTAAAATAAATAGTATTGCCTAACTCGCCGCTATTTAAGGCGAACTCGATTTTTAGATATAAATTGTAAAGATTTACATCTGCTCTGACAATTTAAAAATATAAGTTCTGTCAAATCTGATAGTGACACTAGCCTGACATATTCCGCTGGTTCACAATAAACAGTGTTCACCGGCACGCGTGGAATTGGTAGGGCTGTACGCATCTGCGGTGCGGTTATTGTTAGGTGATGGTTCAGCGGACGGCGTGTCGCCGTCCGCTGAACCATTTTTTTTAGCGCCCTCTCAGAGCCCCTTGAAGACGTCGACACTCCGATCAGGCGAGGTCGAAACGGTCGAGGTTCATTACTTTATTCCACACCGCGACAAAGTCGTGCAGGAACTTCTCCTGGGAGTCCTCACAGCCATAGACTTCGGCCAAGGCCCGGAGCTGGGAGTTCGAACCGAAAATGAGGTCGATACGGGTGCCGGTCCACTTGAGTTCGCCGCTCTTGCGATCACGCCCCTCGAACACGTCATCGTCTTTTGAGGTTGCCTTCCATGTCGTGCCCATGTCGAGCAGGTTGACGAAGAAGTCATTGGTGAGCGTCTCTGGCCGCTTGGTGAAGACGCCGTGCTGGGACCCTCCGAAGTTGGCATTCAAGACGCGCATGCCGCCAACGAGAACCGTCATTTCAGGGGCGGTCAGGGTCAACAGTTGGGCCCGATCAATCAGCAACTCTTCTGCCGATACGGCATATTTGGTTTTCTGGTAGTTGCGGAAGCCGTCTGCCGCAGGTTCGAGTACGGTGAATGACGCCACGTCGGTTTGCTCCTGGGAGGCATCCGTGCGGCCCGGCGTGAAGGGAACCGTCACCGCGTGACCACCGTTCTTTGCAGCCTGCTCAACGCCTGCGCAGCCGCCGAGGACAATCAAGTCGGCAAGCGACACCTTCTTGCCGCCTGACTGGGCCGTGTTGAACTCATTTTGGATTGCCTCAAGGCTTTGCAGTACTTTTGCCAGTTGCTCTGGCTGGTTGACCTTCCAATCCTTTTGCGGCGCCAGTCGGATGCGCGCCCCGTTTGCACCGCCGCGCATGTCAGAGCCACGGAAGGTGGATGCCGATGCCCAGGCGGTGGAGACCAGTTGGGAGACAGACAGGTTTGATGCAAGGATCTTGCCCTTGAGGTCGGCGATGTCCTGCGCATCGATCAGCTTATGGTCGACTGCAGGCATCGGGTCTTGCCAGATCAGTTCCTCTGCAGGGACCTCCGGGCCAAGGTAGCGCGAGCGGGGCCCCATGTCGCGGTGGGTCAGTTTGAACCAGGCCCGGGCGAAGGCGTCGGCGAATTCCTCGGGGTTCTGGTGGTAGCGTCGCGCAATCGGTTCGTAGATTGGATCGAAGCGTAGCGAGAGGTCCGCCGTGGTCATCATCGGCCGGTGCTTTTTGGACGGGTCGGCCGCGTCAACAACCATGTCCTCGTCGTCCACGTCCTTTGCCAGCCACTGATTCGCGCCGGCCGGACTCTTGACCAGTTCCCACTCATATTTGAACAGCACCTTCAGATAGCCCATGTCCCACTGCGTCGGGTTTGGCTTCCAGGCGCCCTCGATGCCGCTGCTGATCGTATCACCGCCTTTGCCGCTGCCGAAGCTGCTCTTCCAGCCAAGGCCCTGCTCTTCAATGGGGGCGCCTTCTGGCTCAGGCCCCACATGCGACGCCGGTCCGGCGCCGTGACATTTGCCGAAGGTGTGGCCACCGGCGACCAGCGCAACGGTCTCCTCGTCATTCATCGCCATGCGGGCGAAGGTCACACGGACATCACGGCCGGAGGCGACCGGATCCGGTTTGCCGTCCGGGCCTTCGGGGTTCACGTAGATCAGGCCCATCTGCACGGCCGCCAGGGGGTTTTCCAGATCCCGGTCGCCGCTGTAGCGGCTCTTGGGCTTGTCGCTCGTAGCCAGCCATTCCTCTTCGGCACCCCAGTAGATGTCTTCTTCCGGTTCCCAGATGTCCTCACGCCCACCCGCGAAGCCGAAGGTCTTGAATCCCATTGACTCTAACGCGCAGTTGCCGGTGAGGATCATCAGGTCGGCCCAGGAGATCTTGCGACCGTATTTCTGTTTGATCGGCCAGAGCAAACGACGCGCCTTGTCGAGATTGACGTTGTCCGGCCAGCTGTTGAGAGGCGCCAGGCGCTGATTGCCTGACCCGGCGCCACCACGACCGTCGCCCAGGCGGTATGTGCCTGCACTGTGCCACGCCATGCGGATGAACAGCCCTCCATAGTGACCCCAATCGGCCGGCCACCAGTCCTGTGAGTCGGTCATCAGCGCATAGAGGTCCTTCTTTACGGCCTCCAGGTCAAGTTTGTTGAATTCTTCACGGTAGTTGAACTCCTCGCCCATGGGATTGGACTTGTTGGAGTGCTGGTGCAAAATGTTGAGGTTTAACTGCTTTGGCCACCAGTCCTTGTTCGACGTGCCGCTGCCTGCTACTTGTCTGCTTGTTCTGCCCGTTACCGGGCACTTGCTGTTTTCACTCATCAAAATTCCTCCTTTAGCTGGGTAGGTTGTGATCCGGTCATTCTATAATAAGTTGGAAATGAATTGGAAGTTTTACTTATTGCGATTCTCTCCTTAATAATAACTATTCTTAACAGTAAGGCAAAAAAAATGGCCTGGTCAACAGTTTAATTTCCCTTGGTGCAGTCGTTACAGATTCCCTCAAGAATGGCATTTCTCTTGATGATTCTTCCCCAGCCGCTCAGCTCTGCAGGGGCTGGAACCTCATCAAAGGTATTCCAGCTGAAATCAGTGATTGTTCCGCATTTGCTGCAGACGGCGTGATGATGTCTGACCATTTCCGCTTCAAAACGGGCCTGGTTTTCCAGAGTCTGAACCCGAGTAATCAGGCCATGTTTTTCAAGAGTTGCCAAGGTGCGATACACGGTGTCAAGGGAGATGGTGGGTAGCCGTTTGATAATCCGTTTATAAAGCATCTCTGCCGAAGGGTGATCAAGGGCCTCTGCCAGTTCCCGATAGATTTCCAGGCGCTGGTGGGTGACCTTGAGGTCGGCCTTGCGGCAGGCGTTTTCAAATTCCGCTACCATAACCGACAGATCATGTTGGGTGGGATGCTTCATATTGCTCCAAATAGTAATAATTATTAGTTACATATGATATGGAGTTTGTTAACGGTTGTCAATTATATTTTTGTTTCTTTTTAAATGGTGAAATCCCGGGAGCGGTTTTGGCCGGCAGAGGAGGAGAAAACACCAGGCAGCCGGTGTTTTCCCTGTTTTTTTTAGGGCCATGATTTATGATGGTCGCCATGCACCGTATAGAGAAAGAAAAATCAGCAGCCATCCATTACGGCTGGTATGTCGTGGTGGCGGGTATCTTATGTCTTTTTGCCTGCCTGGGACTTGGCCGTTTTGCCCTGGGTATGCTGCTGCCGTCCATGGGCGAGGCGCTGGATCTGTCTTACGCCGAGATGGGCTTTATCGGTACAGCTAATCTGGGTGGGTATCTTGTGGCGGTGCTGCTTTGTGGTCGGCTCTCCAAGATGTTCGGCGCGCGGAAGGTTATTGGCGCCTCCCTTTCAATGGTGGGGCTGTCCATGTTTCTCATCGGGATGGCCACCAACGTATACCTCATTACCCTCCTCTACGTCCTCACCGGTATGGGCAGTGCCCTGGCCAATGTCTCGATCATGGGCCTGATGTCTGTGTGGTTTACCAGTAAGAAGAGGGGGAGGGCTGCTGGTCTTGTGGTGAGCGGCAATGGTTTTGCCATTATCACGTCCGGTAAACTGGTTCCTTACCTGAATTCCATAAGCAATGATGGCTGGCGACTGAGTTGGTGTGTCCTGGGTGGTATTGTGCTGGTGGTGGCGGTCATCTGTTTTTTGATTTTGCGAGATAGACCGCAGGATCTCGGCCTGTCGCCGGTGGGGAGTATCGCCACTGAGGGCACTGATTATCGGAAAACCTTTGATCAGCCCGGGGAGGTGGCCGCCAGCGTTCTGTATCATTGTGCTGCCATCTATTTTCTCTTTGGCTTCTCCTATGTCATCTATGCCACTTTCATTGTTACCACCCTGGTTCAGGAGTGGGGTATGAGCGAGGCTGTGGCCGGTAATTTCTGGGCCTGGGTCGGGTTTTTGAGTATTTTTTCCGGGCCGGTATTCGGCACCATCTCCGATCGATTTGGTCGCAAAAAGGCATTGGTGGCGGTTTTTACCATTCAGGCTCTGGCCTATCTCTTTATTGCCCTGAAGATGGGTGATATTTTTCTCTATCTCTCCATCGGCTGCTACGGCATTGTCGTCTGGAGTGTCCCCTCCATCATGGCCGCCATGGTGGGTGATTATGTCGGGGCGCAAAGAGCGGTTCACGTCTTTGCCTTTGTCACCTTTATTTTTGGCCTGGGCCAGGTGCTGGGCCCCTCTGTCGCCGGGATTCTGGCCGAGATGTCCGGCAGTTTCACCACGAGCTATTTTCTGGCCTTCAGCCTGGCCTTGGCGGCTGTGGTGCTGTCCTTTTTCTTGCCGACCCTAAAGAAGGCTTAGGTAGACGTCTTAGTTGTTTGATGAGAAGAGCCGTAGCATCGCGTGATGAAGGCGGTGCTGTCTGGCAATTTGATGAGTAAGGGCGCTGCGGAAGAGCCCATTGCGGAAAAGGGCCATGGTGACCAGGGCACCAAGGTTGGTGAAACGGTGCGGCATGGCACCAACGTCAAGGGCGAGGATCTCGCCTTTGACGTCTGCTACGTAAAGAAGGCCTAAAAATTAGGCCGTGTCCGCACTGACAAACTCTTTGATTTGATCAAGAAACTGCTGGAGAACAGCGGTGTCAACGTCAAGGCCGTGCTGTTTGAGGATTTTTATGGCTTTAGACTTGCCAAATTCGTCCAGAGTGTAGCTGCGTTCTTCAGCAAGACAGCTATAACCGGCTATTTTGGTCAGGATGTTGGCCAGGAAGATGATAAGGGCGCCGGAGGTAAACTCTTTTTCTTTCCAGGGGAGATGGTGGCCAAAGACCTGCATGGTAATCTGTTTGGGGAAATTCCAATGGGTGAGAAGCTTGCCGCCGATCTGAAAATGGGTGATGCCGAGAATCTCCTTTTCCGCCTCGCTGAAAGAGCAGTTATGTTCGCCGATATATGCGACAATCTCTTCGAATTCATCGTGCAGATACTGGTCAACAATGAGTTTGCCAATGTCATGAATAAGGCCGGAGAGAAAAAAACTGCCACTGTCACCTTGCTTAAAATGGTGGGCCAGAAGAAGAGCCGTGTAGCTGCAGACCCGGGAGTGGGCCCAATACCTTTTGCGGAGCGCGGTGTTCCTGGCATCGGTGGTGAAAAATTTCTCCACGGCAAAGGCCAGCAGCAGGGTTCTGACCTCGTCAAGCCCCATCATCATGATGGCATGTTGGATGGTGCTGATTGTATTGCGAGCCCCATAGGCCGGCGAGTTGGCAACCTTAAGAATCTGGGAGGACAGAGCGATGTCTTTTTCGATGAGGGCACCTACCTCAACAATGGCGACTTCCTCAGCATTAAGGGCGGCCATGACCGCCGAGCTGATTTCAGGCAGAGGCGGGATGCTGTCAATGGTGGCAATCAGTGCTTCAATTGGTTTCTGACTCATAGAGATGTATGGTTGTTTTGACTGTGAATCAAATTTATGAAGGGGAAAATGTCAGTAGCTCACTTTTGTAAAAACGAATGTACCATAACACGAAATATTTGTCTTGGCTGCAGAGAGAATGTTCAATTTCTTATCATATCACCACTTGCGATCCTCATGAAAAATGCAGCTTCTCTTGACCCGGTCAGAATGAAAGCTGTAGAGTTTCTTGTGGCGCTGTAACAACCTGAGGGGTGGCTGAGTAGAAATATTTTTTGGCCATCATAATGAGTAGACACTGAGGCGGGGAAGAGTGTGGAGCAGATGGGGGAGGAGAAACATTTTCTGATCTTTGAGGTCGGTTCCTTTCATTTCTGCGCCCCGGTGGATACCGTCCTTGGCATTATTATGCCGCCTCCTGTCACGACAATGCCCCTCACCCCATTCCATGTGGCAGGTAGCTTTGTCTTTCGCGGCAATGTTGCCCTTGCTATTGATATGCGGCGTCAGCTCGGGCTGCCGGAGTTCGCCGATGGGGCCGGTATTTTTATCGTTGCCCGGTTGGAGTCGGGCCTTGTCGGCTTTCGGGCCGATGTCGTTGTCGATATTGTCCCTGCCTCCCGACTGAAGTCGGGTCCTGTTGCCTTCCCCAAGCTCTATCGCTTTTTTAAACACTTTGTTTTAGTCGACGAGCAGATCATACTGCAGACTGATTTCGAAATACTCTTTGCTGCCGAGGCCGGTGCCGCCACCCTCACAGGCCTTCTGGAAATCATGGGCCCCTTGCCGACACAACAGCCTGAGGACAGCCACGAGGCGCAAGAGGGTGAGCAGGTTGGTCAGGGTGGTGGTGAGGCCGGGGATCAGGAGGGAGCCGAAGGTGGATCTGCAGAGGCTGAGGGGCAAAGTGCACCACAACCTGAAGCTGAAATTGAATTGACAGCAGGGGGCGGGAATCCACCCCAGTTTGAATCAGAGCTAGAGGTGCAAGAATCTCCTGCACCAAGGCATCCGCTGAACAAGCCTGCTCCCCAGCCGAGGCCGCAAGTTCTAACTCCGCCGGCTGGAAACACCGTGGCTGCAGTCGGCATGAAACCGGGGCAGGGGGCAGCACAAAAACCGGTGCGGGCTGGATCTCACCGCCAGCATCAGGCCCGCCAGCCAGTGGGACATACAAGGCTAACCACCGGCCCTGCAACGCTAAGAGGCCAGGTCCCTCACTCGCCAGCCTTCCCTGGCCATGATCAACCAGAGGTGCCTTCTCGTCGTTTCAGGGGAGGAGTGATCTTGGGGGCGGCTATCATCCTTTTGCTAGGCCTGGTGGTAATCATCTGGTGGCCAGCCGGCGAGCCCCCGGTCTCGACCAAAACAGCGCTCGAAAAGGTGGGCAGGGAGAGTGACGGACCGTCAGGGGCTGGGCAAGAGCATGGCCGGGTCGTTACGGCCAAGCCCCCTGCGGCCAGCAAGTCCCAGGAGAGGCGGGCCGACCTGCAGGCCTCCTCAAAAGAGGCCATTGTTGACCAACCTCGGCTAGCGCTGGAGGAGAGGCCGATTGAGGTGGTACGGGTTGAAACCAGCGATTTCACCCTGACCATTGAGCGGCCGGCACCTCAGGATAAGGAGCAAGAGACCACCGCCCTGCTGCCTGTTGTCGAGGAAGAAACAACGGTCAGCCTTGAGATGATTACCCATATCGTCGTTAAAAACGATACGCTCTGGGATATAGCTGAAAAATATTTGGGCAACCCCATCCAGTACGAGGAGCTTGCCAGGCTGAGCCGGATTCAGGACCCCCACTGGATCTACCCTGGCGATATTATCCGTATTGTTAAGAGAAACAACGGCGACCAGTAGTTGCTGTACTCGGCTTGACGACGTGATGTGGAATCTTTCTACTCGTGATAGGCGTGGGCTTCAGCCACTTTTTGCCGGGCTCGGGCGAGCTTTGAAAAACATGGCCATTGGCTGCGGCCCCCCTTTTCCGGCTTTTTTTAACTTCTTTAGCAACGAGGGCGAATCCCATGACTGAAAAAATAGGTTTTGTCGGACTGGGCCTGATGGGGAGCCGGATGGCAGCCAATCTCATGGCTGCTGATAATGACGTGATGCTCTTTAATAGAAGCCCTGCCAAGGCGGACATATTGGCCGGGGCTGGGGCTTCAGTGGCACACACACCTCTGGAGCTAGGTCGGCAGGTGCGTCTTGTCTTTATGATGCTCACCGGCCCTGAGGCCATTGATGCCGTTATATGGGGCGAGCAGGGCCTTGTCGGTGCTGGCTCGCGCTGTGAGGTCATCATTAATATGAGTACCGTCCCTCCTCCCTACAATAGGGAGCTTGCCGGCCGCTTGCTTGATAAAGGGGTGACGTTTCTTGAGGCACCGGTATCCGGCTCCACCGATGCCGCCGAGGCTGGTTCCTTGGTGATCCTGACTGGCGGTGACACAGCACAGCTTGCGGTGGTATCGCCACTCCTCTTGGCCATGGGCAAGAAATTGGTTCATTGCGGCGAGGTTGGCCAAGCAACCAGCATGAAGATGGTGATTAACCTGCTCCTTGGTATCATGTTGAGCGGCCTTGGTGAGGCAGTTACCCTTGGTGAAAAATGCGGTTTCACGGTAGCCGAGGTGCTCGATACCGTCCTCGCCGGTCCCTTGGGTTGCGGCTTTTTTCAGGCCAAGGCCGACATGTTGAAGCAGGGCGAGTATCCAGCCGGTTTTCCGGTCAAACATATGCTCAAGGACCTGAGTTTTATTGGTAAGACCGCAGATGATAGCCGGGCAACAATCCCCCTGGGCAGTACAGTGCGGGAACTCTATGAAGAGGCGATGGCTTTAGGTCTTGGGGATGAAGATTTTGCCGCCGTTAAGAAGGTTTTTGAAGGTTGATTTTCAACTTGAGCCATAATGTCATAAGGGAGAAAAAAACATGGATGATTTTGAGTTTCATAATCCCACCAGGATTATTTTTGGTCGTGGGCAGGAGGAGCGTATCGGTCCTGTGCTCAAAGTTGCCGGCCTGGCCAAGGTGTTGTTGGTCTATGGCAGCCAATCGGTCCAGAAGTCAGGCCTGCTTGATCGAGTCAAGGCGAACCTGGGCCGGAGCGATGTCCCTTTTGTCGAGTTCGGCGGCGTGGTCTCTAATCCTGTTCTCTCCCATACCCGCAAAGGTGTGGCGCTTGCCAAGGCAGAGAAGGTCGATGCAATTTTAGCGCTGGGTGGCGGTTCGGTGCTTGATGAGGGCAAGGCCATTGCCGTGGGTGCTCTGGCCAGTGACGATGTCTGGCAATTTTTTACGGGCAAGGAGGTCACTGCGGCCCTGCCCATCTATACCATTTTGACCTTGGCTGCCACCGGCAGTGAGATGAACGGCAATAGCGTGGTGACCAATGTGGAGACCATGCAGAAGTATAATATCTCTTCCCCTTTCGTCTATCCTAAGGTCTCCATTCTCAATCCGCAGTTGACCTGCACCGTGCCGGCCGACTACTCAACCTACGGGGCCGTGGATGCCATTGCCCATGTCATTGAGGCCTATTTCACCAAGCAGCCGGGATCCAGACTGCAGGACCGGCTGGTGGAGAGCATTATCAAGACGGTGATTGCCAGCCATAATGTGATCCACACGGATCCCAATAATTACGAGGCGCGGGCCGAGTTCATGTGGACGGCCACCCTGGCCCTCAATGGTCTAACCCCAACCGGAGTCGGCGACTACTCCTTTCCCAATCACATGATCGAGCATTCGTTAAGCGCCCTCTATAATATTGCCCACGGTGCCGGTCTTGCCATTGTTATGCCCGCCTGGATGCGCTGGTACAGCAGGCAGCATCCCGCCCAGTTTGAGCGTTTTGCCGATAAGATTTTTGGGGTACAGGGAGCTGAGGCCGGTATTACGGCCTTGGAAACATGGTTTCAGGAGATCGGCGCCCCCATCCGGCTGCAGGATGCCGGCATTGCCGGGGAGGATATTGCGATGATTGCTGATAATGCCGCAGAGCTGGCTAAGCTGTGGGGGATTGACGCCATGTACAGCAAAGAGGTCATTGCCGAGATTCTCAAGCTCGCTCTTTGATAATTATGACGTGAAGAGCTGGAGTGAAAAGAGAGGGCGTGCTGGTTGCCGGCAAGACTCCGGGTAGTAAGGTGTTATGTGTCTCCCATGTCTTCGGCGAAATCAGGATAGAGTTTGCGCATACAGTCCGGGCAGATGCGGTGGTTGAGCTCGGTCTGGGGATGCTTCTGGACGTAATCTTCAATCTGGTTTCCATGGGGATGGTCGGCGCGAACTTTATGGCAGGAAGCACAGATGGGCAGAAAACCGCTTAAGGTCTTGACCTTGTTCAAGGCCTCCTGGAGTTCGAGAGTCAGCGTCTCTTGTTTCTTCTCAGCCGCTGTTCTTTCCGTGATATCGAGCATCGTGCCAATGAGACCGCTCACCTTGCCATCAGGGTTATGAAAGGTGGCTTTGTGAAAGAGGACATGGCGCCTGCCCTTGCTTATATGCTGTAGATCGAACTCGTCTATTTGCACCCCTGCCTTTTTTACAAGATCGGCATCATTTTCTTGGCAGACGTCGGCAATCTCTTTGGGCACGAGGTCAGCAACGCCCTTGCCGATCAAGTCCTCACTGGAAAAGCCAAAGAAGTCTGTGAAGCTTTTATTGCAACCTGTGTAGAGGTAAGCGAGATCCTTGTAGAAGACAGGGACAGGGATAGCGTTGACCAGCTGCTGTTGAAACTCAAGGGCAGTGGCAAGTTTCAGCTCGGCCTTTTTCTGGAGGGTAAGAAGCCGGGCCCCGACAATACCGAACATGATGAAGCAGATGAGGATGAGGGCTCTGGTGCAAAGGCCACGGCTTGGCACATCTAAAATCAATACATCAAGAAATGATCCTGTCTGGAAGATGTAGTGGTCCAGGCTGGCATCGGTGAGCCAGAGGATGAGCCCGAGGCCAACAGAGAGGATGACAATTTTTGTTGTCGGTTTCATGGATAGGGGAGATCTCTTACTGGTTAGCCTGTTTTAAAAGGTGATGACCACGTAGCCCTCGTCAATATAGCTTCCCATGCTGGGATGGCCGCTCATGTCGCCCACCAGGGGCAGGCCCTCGGCCTTGGCAGCTTCCAAGGCCCCGAGTTTGGTGGCGCAACCCAGGCAGACGGCGGCAATAAGGCCAAGGCCTTTGGCTTTTTTATAGAGGGTGTTCAGGGCATGGCTGTCCTGGGCGATGGCGGCGATCAGCTTGACCGCTTCGCCCTCGATGACAATCTTCCCTTCCCTGCCCCGGTCATGGAGATCAATGCCATTGAGGAGGACGTGGATAAAGCACATGGGGTCGTCACGGAAGGCAAAGAGGACGGTTTTGGGACTAGGGCTTTTCATGTCGTTGTTCCTCTGTGTTATGATCCGTAAAAAACAATACGCCATTACACCTGGTCTGACCAGAAATAATGGCGCATCTCAGAAGGGCCGCAGGAGGAGATACCGGCCCAGCACAGCAGTCCTATTCAAAGGCCTGCTTGGTCTTCCATTCCTGCCAGACCTTACCGACCAGATTGATGCCAGGTTTCAGGGTCGGCTTGCCGGGCGTCCAGCCGGAAGGAGTGGCCTCACCGCCCTTGGTCTCGCGGACGAGCTGAAAGGCCTGGACTTGGCGCAGGGTCTCGTTGACATTACGGCCAACCGGCGGGGTGAGAACCTCATAGCCCTGGAGAACGCCATCAGGGTCAATGATGAAACGGCCCCTGGTCTCCACGCCGGCATCCGGATCATAGACGCCATAGGCCGTGCCGACCTTGCCGCCCGCATCAGAGAGCATGGGGTAGGGTATGCCACCTTCCACCATCTTGCTCAACTCATCATCATTCCACATCTTATGAACAAACATGCTGTCGATACTCATGGAAAGAACATCAACGCCGAGCTTCTGGAACTCAGCATATTTTTCAGCGACCGCTGAAATTTCAGTGGCTCAGACAAAGGTGAAATCGCCCGGGTAGAAGCAAAGGAGAACCCATTTGCCCAGGTGATCTGAAAGTTGGACATTGGTGAATTCGTTATTGTGATATGCGGGGGCCGTGAAATCAGGCACCTTTTGTCCGACCATTAACATTTTTCTCGTCTCCTTTGGTTCGCGGGAAGCTGTTTGTTCTTGGGTGGATTCATTTTCTTCACCGACGAGGCCGCCGGTAGGTCTGGCACAGCCGGTGATGCCTTCTTTTGCCATAAAGTCCTCCTGTGGTGGTAGATGTATACCCCTTGCAATTGGTCCTCTGTCTTTGCGTGGTAATGGTTATCGATAACTATTTTGTGTTATGGATTAGAGTGTTAACTCCTGCCAGGGTTTGTCCTGAGATTCGGCGACCTGACGGTTGACAAGCAGGCCGTCAAAGAGGTTGATGCCTCGATAGAGGGCGATATCATCCCTGGCTGCTGTTTCAAGGCCCTTGCTGGCCATGGCCAGGCAATAGGGCAGGGTGGTATTGGTCAGGGCAAAGGTCGAGGTCCAGGGCACTGCGCCCGGCATATTGGCCACGCAATAATGCAGAATGCCATCCACCTTAAAGACCGGGTCAGAATGATAGGTGGGCTTGGATGTTTCGATACAGCCGCCCTGGTCGATGGCAACATCGACAATGACCGAGCCCTTTTTCATCAGGCTGAGCATGGCACGGCTCACCAGTTTTGGGGCGCGGCCTCCTGGGACGTAGATGGCGCTCACCAGCAGATCAGCTTTTTTGAGCTCCTGTTCGATGGTATGCTGGTTAAGGGCGAGGGTGGTGAGGCGGCCCTGGAAAAGGGCGTCAAGTTCGGCCAGCCTTTGCAGGTTACGACCGAGGATGGTGGTTTGGGCCCCAAGGCCGATGGCTATTTGGGCGGCATTGCTGGCCACGGTGCCGCTGCCGAGGATGGTGACATGGCCAGGTGCAACGCCGGGAACCCCGGCCAGCAATAGGCCGCGCCCGCCTTCCTCCTTTTCCAAGAAACGAGCCCCTTCCTGAATGGCCATGCGGCCAGCCACCTGGCTCATGGGGGAGAGCAGGGGCAGAAAACCGTTGTCGAGCTGGACGGTTTCATACGCAACGGCCCGAATCTTACTTTTGAGAAGGCTGTCGGTGAGATCCGGCGCTGGGGCCAGGTGAAGATAGGTGAAGAGGATTTGTTTTGGCCGGAGGAGGGACAACTCCTCGCCCAGGGGTTCCTTGACCTTCATAACAAGATCTGCCTGGCCATAGACATCGTCGGGAGAAGAGACAAGGGTGGCACCGGCAGCAGCGTATTCAGGATCAGTAATACCACTGCCTTCCCCGGCATTTGCTTCGATAAGTACAGAGTGGCCCGCTTCAGTCAGGGCCTTGACGCCAGCCGGGACAATGCCGACCCGAAATTCCTTTTCTTTGATTTCCTTTGGTACACCGATAATCATCACTTTCTCCTATTTGCAACCGGTAGCTAGAAAAAGTGTATATGGAACTTTACCAGGAGTACAATTTTTTTCTTGAAGACTGAAAATGTTGAAATTTATTGTAATGATTTATGATAGATAATATGGGCGGTACAATGTCGCACCTAAAGAAAAATCAGGTGGTAAGCAGCCGATACATGTCCGGCATCCGCCTGGGCAGCTTTTTGACGTCATCAATAAAGAGGTAGTTGACCTCACCGAAGAGATGGGCGATGTAGTCTTGGGCCTGATGATCAATGGTGATGCAGAAGGGGTGGATGCCGGCGTTCTTTGCCTCAATCAGGGCGTGGCGGGTATCTTCAATGGCGTATTCACCCTTGTAATCGTCGTAATCTTCAGGTTTGCCGTCGGTGAGGATGATCAGCAGCCGGACCCTGGCCTCGACAGCGGCGAGCATTTTGCTGAAATGGCGGATGGGTGGCCCCATTCGGGTATAATCCTTGGGGCCGAGAGCGGCAATGCGGCCCTGCACTGTCTCGTTATAGGGCTCCTCCATCTCCTTGACCCTGAACACCTCGCTACGGGTGCGGCGCATGCCGGAGAAGCCGTAGATGGCGTAGCGATCTCCCAGGCTTTCCATGGCCTCGGCCATGACCAGCAGCGATTCCTTGATGGTCTTGCCCACCCAGCCTTCGGTGGATGAGGACATATCCACGAGGAAGAGGGCGGCGATATCACGCTGGTCACGGAGCTGGCGGATAAAGAGGCGCTCCGAGGGCGGCAGGCCGGCCTTGTGGTCGGCCAGGGCCTCGGTGAGGGCGTCCAGGTCAATGTCGTCGCCGTCGCGCTGTCGCCCCACAAAACGGTGGTGGCTGCGCATCTGCTCAAACTGGCGCTTGAGCTGTTTGATGACCCCCCGATGTTCGCTCAAGGCTGTACTGATAAAGGTGCCGCCGCTGGGCGGGATCTCCTTTTCCAGGAGATGACACCAGTTATGGCGAAAGCCCTGGCGCCGAAAATCCCATTCATCATAAAGGTTAACGCCCTTAAGGGCTGAGCCCTCTTGCTCTTTGGTGTTCAGGTTCGGCTCATAACTGCGGCCGGCCGCCATTTTTTCAGCACTATCAAGATAAAGTTGGGGCAGGTGACCTACGTCATCAAGGATTTCCCGGCCCAGTTCCTGAAGTTTGGTATCGAGGCTGATTTTCTCATCATCAAGGCGGATATGGCGGACAACCCGCTCATCGGTGGTTTCCATCTCCTCTCTTTCGTCCTGTTGGGCCGGAAGACGGAGGGTAATATTGGCACCGCTGTCAGGTTGCTGGGGGCTGTCCGCTTGGCCACTATCCAGCGAGACCTCTTCTTTTTTCTTGGCAAGAGAGGGCATGATGCGGATGGCCAGAGCCTCGATAAACTGCTGTTCCACCTCCTTGCGCCGGGCCAGACGGCGGGCATGGGCCTCTTCGATGTTAAAACTTCCCTGGAAAAAAGGTGGAGAGGTCTCAGCACGGTAATCGTCCTTTTGCAAGCTCTGGTAAATCTCTGCTGTATCAATAAAGATCTGGGTACCATTCTGCCAGGAGTGGCGATGACAGTTTTGGTGGACAATACCGTTAGGAAGCTCTAGGGGCTGATTGCCGCAAAGCTGGGTGATAAGGGCGCGGTACTCGGCGGCGAGAGGGTTTTTGGGGTTTATGCTGGTGGTGAGCTCTGCAGAAATCTTCTTGAAATAAGAGGTGCTGTCAGCCATCAGGCCCGGCAGTTTTTTTTGCAGGAAAGACAAGGCGCGAAAGGTTTGCAGGAAATGGTAGATAGCCATGGCCTGTTTGGGCTTGGCAAAGGAGTGGAAAAATCTGTTGAGGAAGATGTCAGAACTCACCTCGCCTGGAACCGGGCAGCCCAGCTTGGCAAAGAGCGCCTTCTCGTCAGCAACATCGTGACAGTAGAGGTTCAGCCGGACAAAGGCCCATTGCAGGGAGGCCAGGAATTTATAGACCAGAAAGTTGTCTGTGTCCGTGTTAAACAGGGTGATATTTCTGGGCAGAAAGATGGTGACGGTATCCGTGCCTGGCAGGGCGGCCTTTTCAAGGTCAAAGGGGCGACCGGCAATGCCGCGCAGATAGAGGCTGAGCTTGTTCTTGACGGCCGAGAGCAGCAGGCCGGTCTGGCCCTTCAGGGTGCAGACAAAATGGTTGTCGAGATCGGCCATGAAACGCCGGGCCTCTTTAAGGCCCTGGGCCTCATAGTGATCAAGTATACCGCGGACCCAGGCCGCGAATTGTTCTTCGTCAAGACAGGCCAAGGCCGATTGTGCTTCCTCGAGAAAGGCTAAGCACAGGGAGTGGCTCACCGGCCAGATCACCGAGATCTGGTGGAGAAGGAGATCCTGTTTTGCTTGCGGGAGCGTGGTTAAACAGGCGAGCAACTCTTCAATCTCCCAACTGTTGAGCTCTGTCGCCGGAATGATCTCATAGAGTTTTTGGGCGATGATGTTCTCCGGTGAGGAATCCATACCTGGTTGTCCT